>NZ_PKLB01000005.1:0-140161 GCF_002858905.1 Bacillus sp. UMB0893
ATTTGACACCCCGTATCATACCAAGAGGGCTCTTTTTTGTTCAAGTGCCCGAAAATCCTTCTAACAGGAATGCTCCTTTTATAAATGCATTTTGTAGAATTCTGTAATGTTTTTTGTTATTTTAGCGAAAGTCAACCATTTTAAATATCGCTGTGTATAATAGGTTTATTACCTTGTAGACATGCTTTTTGAGGTTCGGAATTCACAGCGAGTGCAATCGCTTTCCTTTATATTGTTGCCACTAAAAACAGTGAAAGTTGGAGAAATGATCATGGCAATGAATGAAATAGATATTCACAGACAAATGCTGTTAGATGCTGCAAAAGAACATGGACTCAACTCCTCAGAAACCGTACGCTGCAGCCAAGAACTAGATGCATTAATTCTCAAACAAATGAAAAAGCACCTTAGCGATCTTAGACATTCACAATCTGCTTAAGCCCGAAATGAAAAATAAATCCATTTCCGGAGCAGCCATTCGACAGGTCCAAACGGAAACCGCTTAAACCAAATGTGACTTAAAGCTACCTGTACACCGTAAATAATGACAACAAGAATCAGCCCTGTCAGTTCAGTTATTTCCCCGTAAAAGCCAAGTCCATAAGAATAAAATAGGAGTGTACATATGAAAGATTGCAGCAGATAATTGCTTAGCGATCCTCTTCCGGTTGCTCTAATGGGTGAAAGTTTAAGCTGCCATTTATCAAGGACAAGTAGTCCGATTGATACATAACAAAGCGTTAGGGCAGGTCCGCCAATAGATAATTGAAGATGCTGGGTAAGCACATTTTCTTCCCAATAATAAGGAAGCCCTTTAAATACAGCTGCTGCAGCACCTGATAACAGTGCAGCCTGTTTCCATTCCTGAACCTTGGACTGATGGAACCAGCCTCTTTTATAAGCAGAAGCACCAAGCATAAAAAGCGGAAGAATGGACAATACAAGAAAAATTCCATTTGCAGGATTGTTAACATACGCCCAATCTGTCAAGCGCTGCTGAGTAACTTCTAAAAAACTGCCTGTTTGATAGACTTCCAGTGATTGCTGAATGGATTGCTGTGAACCGCTTTCGTTCAAGCTAAGACTTGCAGGTTCCCCTGCGTATGCAAAGAATAGAAGCAGCGACATTAATACATTCGGCAAAATTAATATCCACAGCGCCCACTTCCAAAGACGGTCAGCGCTCCATTTAAGAAAAATCATAAAGATAAAACCGATGATAGCATAATTTGTTAGGATATCTCCATGCCAAATGAATGCTGCATGTATAGCCCCGATAATCAGCAGGCCAATCAGCCTCTTAGAGTAATAACGGTTAAATGATTGTCCTTTTTCCTTCGCCCTTTCATAAAAAATGACAGTCCCTGCCCCAAAAAGAAACGAAAAAAGCGGATAAAAGCTAGCTTGTGCAAATAGATTAATAAATTGTTCAATTAGCCGGTCAGACCAATATTTACTGCTTACAAAACTGCTTTCATATAAAACTGGCTCGTGAAACGATTTCATATTCACAAGTAAAATCCCCAAGAGAGAAAACCCTCTTAAGATATCCAGCGAATGAAGCCGGTCTTTTTTAGCAACAGCTTTAAATGCATCCATATGAACCTCCTATTTATATCTTCCTTATCCATTCTTTCTCCTTTAATTGTTCGACAGCTTTGAGCTTATCCCTGTATGAAAGTCAGAAAAGAGAAGCCGCTATTTTATAAGCGGCTTCTCTTCATCTATGATATCTTTTTTTCAGCTATTTTATTGGTTTTGGAACATGTTTAAAAATCTCTTCACTTTCGAAAAAATCAATAAGATTTTCCATCCATTGATAATACTCGAGCCATTGCTTTGTTTCAGCAAGCAGAGAATTCAGCTTCGTTTCTGCTTCTTCTGAAAGTCCCTCACTCTCTAATGCATCAAGCAATTCTTTACGCATTTTTTTTTCTGCCATTTTGTTTTTCGTTACTGCCTTACTCCAGTTAGCAGAAAATAATGAAATAAATGTCTGATAGTAATCTTGCTCTACGTTGTATAAATCCCTGCGAACGCCCTTTTCGAATACTTTCTCAGCAATGTTTAAATCAAGCATTTCCCTTACAACTTGACTCATACGCGTTTTGCTCATTCCGGTAGCTTTTGATAATTCATCTAATGTCATAGGATGACGGTTCATATAAATAATGCCGAGCACCCTTCCCACTGTTCCAGATACCCCAAAAGCAGCCATATTCTCGGCGATTCTCTCAATGAATTGATCATTTACATGTTCAATTGTATTCAGAGCACTATCATTCATTGGTTTTCTTCCCTTCAATCACAAGTTTCCCTGTAAAAATAACATATTTTTTAGTTATGTTGTAATACTGATAAGAACAGGAATTTGCCGTAAGAGCCAGCATTTTTTAATAAACATGAGATAAACTGACCTGAAGTTAATACAGTATATTATTTTTATGTTATTTGTGCATTTCGTAAACTTTATATTTCACAAACTTTACTTTATAATTTTACTATACTTAGAAAACTTTCTGTTTTATAACATCTGCTTTTTCTGTGGAAAAGGAGCGGAGCCAGGTTAAGGACCAGAAAAAGGCAGACAACATTTTAGCTCAGTTCAATTCATAGGACTTTCCCTCTCACACCGACTTATTGACGTTTGATTATTTATTTTATAGGTATATTTCTATACTTGGTTGAGAGTGAAGACTTCATACTAGTTTTTTGATTCATTACACGGAGGTGTTTCCATTTGCTTAAATTAGACAAGGTTTCAAAGATTTACAAGGGAGGAAAGTATGCGGTAAAAGATATTACCTTACATATTGATAAAGGTGAATTTATTTGTTTTATCGGACCGAGCGGATGCGGTAAAACAACAACAATGAAAATGATTAATCGCATGATAGAGCCGTCAAAAGGGAGCATTTTTATCGAAGGGGAAAATATTCTCGATAAAGATCCAGTGGAACTCAGACGTGAAATCGGCTATGTTATTCAGCAAATCGGCTTGTTTCCGCATATGACCATTCAGCAGAATATTACGCTCGTACCAAGGTTGTTAAAATGGCCTGAAGATAAAAAGAGAGCCCGGGCAGAAGAACTTCTTAAACTGGTTGATATGGGTCCTGAATATTTAAACAGGTATCCATATGAGTTAAGCGGAGGCCAGCAGCAAAGAATTGGAGTTTTACGTGCGCTGGCAGCAGATCCCCCGTTAATCCTGATGGACGAGCCATTTGGTGCCCTCGATCCAATTACACGCGATTCTCTGCAGGAAGAATTTAAAAATCTTCAAAGAACTCTAGACAAAACAATCGTCTTTGTCACACATGATATGGATGAGGCTATAAAGCTTGCAGACCGAATTGTGATCCTTCGCGATGGCGAAATTGTTCAAGTTGGTACACCAGATGACATTTTAAGAAATCCGGCTAACGAATTTGTTGAGGAATTCATTGGAAAAGAGCGACTGCTACAGGCTAGACCGAACTTGGAACGGGTTGAGCAGATGATGAATCCTAATCCGATTACAGTGACAAGCGATAAATCACTTTCTGATGCGATTCAGATTATGAGGCAGCATCGTGTTGATTCCTTGCTGGTTGTAGATGAAAACCACGTTTTAAAAGGCTACATAGATGTTGAATTGATTGACCTTAATCGTAAAAAAGCTAATTTAGTCGGAGATGTATTACAAACTGAATTATATACGGTACTTAAAAATACTCTTTTACGTGATACTGTAAGAAAAATCTTAAAAAGAGGAATGAAATATGTGCCTGTCGTCGATGAGAACGGACGTCTCGTTGGAATTGTAACAAGAGCAAGTCTTGTTGATATTGTGTATGACTCCATTTGGGGCGAAGATGAAATCAGCGTTACGACAACCTAATGTGAGGAGGCGTCCAAATGGATCAAATAATTGAATTCCTGCAAACGAATGGCGGGGAAATGCTTTACAAAACATGGGAGCATTTATATATATCACTAATCGCCGTAATTTTGGGCATTCTTGTCGCAGTTCCGCTTGGCGTTGCGTTAACAAGAATGAAAAAGGGAGCGGGTGTGATTATTGGCGTTGTGAGTATTATTCAGACATTGCCGAGTCTCGCTATTTTAGCCTTTTTTATTCCGCTGCTTGGAGTTGGCAAGGTTCCAGCTATAGTCGCACTATTTTTCTATTCAGTCCTGCCGATCTTAAGAAACACCTACACAGGGGTAAGAGGTGTCAACAAGAACCTATTGGAGTCAGGAAAAGGGGTCGGTATGACTGTATGGGAACAAATCCGGCTCGTTGAAATTCCTTTATCGATTCCGATTATCATGGCTGGAATCCGCACTTCTACCGTTTATCTTATCGGCTGGGCGACACTCGCATCCTTTATCGGCGGAGGCGGCCTGGGAGACTATATCTTCATTGGTCTTAATTTATATCAGCCGGAATTCATCATTGGCGGTGCAGTGCCTGTTACTATACTCGCTATTATAATTGATTACGGTCTTTCTATAGCTGAAGAGAAAGTAACACCGAACGGAATAAAAGGGATGAAGGAAGTTTCATAAGGAGTTGGCTGTCTTGAAAAAAAACAAACATAAGTTAATCATAGCAACGGTTTTGCTATTCTCTATCCTCATAAGCGGATGCTCCCTGCCAGGATTAAGCGGAGCATCAGAGTCAACTATAAAAATAGGTGCTCAAAACTTGACTGAGTCTGAGATTCTTGCAAATATGATTTCACAATTGATCGAACATAATACCGATTTAAATACAGAGCTGATTAAAAATCTCGGATCAAACTATGTCCAGCATCAGGCTATGCTTGGAGGGGATATTGATATTTCTGCCACTCGTTATTCTGGTACCGATCTCACAAGTACTTTAGGAAAAGACGCTGTCAAAGATCCTGAGAAAGCCTTAAAAATTGTTCAGGACGAATTTGAAAAGGAATTTGGATACAAATGGTTCGACTCTTATGGCTTTGATAATACCTATGCGTTTACAGTTACAAAAGAGCTGGCTGAAGAGAACCAGCTTGAAAAAGTATCTGACTTAAAACAAAGTGCTCAAAATTATAAGCTCGGTGTAGATAATGCTTGGCTGAAAAGAAAAGGCGACGGCTACGAGGGATTTGTCGATACATATGGCATTGAATTCGGAAAAACGTTCCCAATGCAGATTGGCCTTGTCTATGACGCAGTTAAGAACGAAAAAATGGATATCGTCCTCGCTTTTTCAACTGATGGACGAATAAAGGCTTATGACCTCAAAATTTTAGAAGATGATAAAAAATATTTTCCACCGTATGACTGCTCTCCTGTCATACCGGAAAAAGTATTGAAAGAACATCCTGAAATTGAGGGGATCGTAGGCAAACTGATCGGCAAGATCGACACAGAAACCATGCAAGAACTAAATTATGAAGTAGACGGAAACTTAAAAGAACCGTCAGTAGTAGCTGAAGAATATTTAAAAAAGAACAATTATTTTGAGTAGAATGGGAGGTGCTTTGATTTGAAAACTCTGGAGCAGCTTTTGATGTATTATTCCCAGAATGGAGAATACGTGCTCACTGAATTTTACCGTCACTTTCTTATGTCAGCCTACGGAGTGTTATTTGCAGCAATAGCGGGCATCCCGATTGGTATCTATATTGCAAGATATAGAAAGATCAGCAAGTGGGTTTTTTCTATAACAAATGTCATTCAAACAATACCTGCACTTGCTATGCTCGCTGTCTTAATGCTTGTTATGGGCCTTGGAGTCAATACGGTCATCCTTTCATTATTTCTTTATTCTCTTCTGCCTATTATCAGAAACACATACACTGGCATTGTAAGCATTGAACACGCCTATTTAGAATCAGGAAAAGCTATGGGAATGACGAAGCTTCAGATTCTGACAATGGTTGAATTGCCGCTTGCTCTTTCTGTCATCATGGCAGGCCTTAGAACGGCACTGGTTATCGCTATCGGTATAACAGCAATCGGAACCTTTGTAGGTGCTGGAGGCTTGGGTGATATTATTGTCCGCGGAACCAATGCCACGAATGGCACAGCGATCATTTTGGCAGGAGCTATACCAACTGCTCTCATGGCTGTTCTCGCAGATGTGCTCTTAGGCTGGCTTGAAAAAATCCTTTCACCGATAAAATCTAAAAAGAAACTGAGAACAGAAGCGTCTGAAGTTTCTTCATCTTGATATTGTCGTTACACTTTCAGATAATAAATAAACATATTTCAAGGTACAAAAAAACCCAAGACCTAAATCGTTAAAATTCATAAAAATAAAGGGCGATCCATATTATTCATATATAATATGGATCGCCCTTTTGTTTCTGGTTCAACAAGCGCCCTTTCATATTAAAGGTCATCAGTTATTTCTGGTTGGACTGTTTTTTAAAGGTTTTTCTTTAGGCAGGCAGTGGGTATATGGTGTTAGTGGCGGCTCGTTAAAGATATGGTGACTGACATTAAATCGTCCAATACAAAAAGACACCTCTTCATATACGCAGCGCTCCCATTGTTTAAGATTACGATGGCTTTCTAACTACTGGTTTTGTTTAATTAATACATTGGTACTTGTCATATATAAAAATTTATTAGTTCTTACTATCAATCAATTCAAAACGCTCAAAAACTAACATCATATCTTCTGTATATTCACGGCCTATTTTACTTAGCTCTTCTTTAAAAAATTCTTCATGAACTTCCTTCCAATAACGATATGTTCTATCCCCTTCTCCTTCTGCAATAGCAAAATCTTCAGGAACTTTGTTCATCGGCTTAATTTCAACTTCTACTGTTTTAATGATTGCAACAGGCAGATCCTTACTATTTAAAATGACGCTATAATCCCCAACTGAAGGTAATTGTACATTTTCCTCTTCGTAAAAAATAAGTCCTGAACATGTAGCTGTTTTTATCCCGTCAATCACTAATTGTGCTAAATGATCAGGATTAGCTCCAAATGGCCACGCACTAACAGAATTAGGCTTTTCTTTGCCTTGACTCTCCCAATATTCATTCCAATACGTTCTAGCTAACTGATTCATTATTTTGTCTCCTATACCTTTAAAATATATTGCAGCAAAGAATTATGGAAATTAATGAATAATCTGTCTATTAAAGGTAAACTGATAGCTCAAGGTCGTTTTATTTCTTTTATAGCTGGTAAAAATACCTTTACTTCAGGAAAAGGGGAAGACGGTCTGTCAAAAAGGGTGTCTTTTTTTCCTTTTAAGTGTTTATCGAAAAAAGCTAGTGTATAGTCATTGATGATTGTGTGCGCCTTACGGGGAGTCATTTGTTGATTCCATGAAAAAAATGGTGACAGCAAATACAGGTCGGTAAAACTCAGATGATCTATCTGGTCAATCATCACACTGTAGCCACCGTTTTTGAGCAGATTGTTTTTGCGCATCGGAATTTCTTTGGCTATAAAGTCAAAATCCTCACGGGTCATCCCTATCTGCAGCAACTCCTCTCTGTTCGGTTCATCGGCCCTGTTAATTTCGGCAGTTTTTACATTCATCATGAGAAACGGCTGTTTAAGGCCGTCCTTCAAATCCCCTTTTCCGAATAGCGTTCCATCCATATTCATCCCCGCTTTAAACCGCAAATCCGCTAGAAGCGTTTGTGCTGTGGCCGCACCACCGAAGGAGTGGCCGAACATACCCGCACGTGCAAGATTGATTTTCCCCTTCAAAATGCCGTTCGGATCTTTAGTGTTTAGCTGCTCCAATTGGTCCAGAACAAAGATTGAATCTGGCACCCAAGTTTCAGAGATGAGTTGATCCCAACTATCCCAATCGGTCAGCTCTGGTACGTTGTCGCTCAATAAAACAAGCTTTTTGTTAGGAAGCACAGTCGCTAAAGAGTGATAGGAATAGTCGATACAAGCAACGATATAACCGTGACTTACTAGCTCCTCCACCTGTGACGTATTCGTATAGCGGGTTCCCGGAAAACCGTGTGCAAACAGCAGCAGCGGATAGTTCGGCTGAGCGTGGGAAATTTTCGCTTTGATGCTGGCGTGAGTGTTTACGCTGCGAAGGTAGTCTAGGAAGAAGCCAGGGACCCCGTACTTTTGTTGAACAGCCGTCTTCAATCCGGACAAATCTGGAATGTAGGAGGATATCTTTTCATCCCCGGACGGTTCTGCTGGATACCAGATCTGCACCATCAGCTGTCTTTTGTCGGAAGGATCTTCGGTCAGCTTTTCCGCCCTTTTATCATCTATCCAATGGTAGGTGGCCGTTCCAATCGCATAGGGACCGCTTGGCTTAGCTATTTCAAAAACAGGCAGTAACACCGGCAGGCCAATTGCAACAACCATATAAATCGTTCCAAGAATAACAGCGGTAACCTTTAAGCCGGGATGCCGTAACCTGTATGAGTGACTTCGCAACTGCAAAGCAGACCATAAAAGCAAAAAAAACGTTAGCGTATAAGCAGGCACCATTTGCCAGCGGTAATGCTCAACGGTAAGCTGCTGTACTAAAAAAATCAGAGCTGTTCCACTCATTGCAAGGAGCAGCTTTCCTGCTTTTTCCCTTTTCCCCAGGGTTATGACAAGTGTCAGTACATTGAGGCTGATTAATAAAATTTCAAAGGTTCTCATCAGACTTAGAGCACTCTCCTTATTTGGAACAGTTTCTGCCTCATATGTAAATATAGTTTTAAGAGATGAATCGTTTCTCATGTCGCAGGAGATTTTGCTATAACAGTACCTTTCATCTAAAGAGACTTTTATAACTGAACAACATTTTTAATATATTACCTAAATATTAACTTTTAATTACAGTATATTGAAAATAATGTAAATTAAGGAGCTTTCCATTCAAAAAACAGGCATTTATATATTAAAATTTTTATTTTCACCTACCTAAACTTAAAGGATTAACTGCATTGCGGCATGATGAGATAAATAAATACAAGAAAATTTTGGTATTAGAGGAAATGCCCTATGTTATAGTAATAAATATAGGGATGATTCCCGTTTTAAATAACATTTAAAAGGAGGCCTCGTCATGATTATCAAGTGGGTACGACTGCGATAATTAAAGGGGCAGGCCAATCATGCTCCTAAAAGAGTTTATTGATCTGCGCCTTTGTAACGGCGATGGATAATAAATAATACGGAGGTAAAATATGAGTGAACAGATACTGAAAATAAACAATGTGGATATATGCACAGAAAGTTTTGGAAATTCTTTGGATCCCGCTGTGCTTTTGATCATGGGAGCGATGTCTTCATTAGATTGGTGGGATGAGGAATTCTGTCTCCGCCTCGCTGACCAGGGGAGGTTTGTTATTCGGTACGATCATCGGGATCTGGGACGATCGACCATTTATGATCCTGGTACTTCCAACTATACAATAACGGACCTGGCTGATGATGCGGCAGGTGTCCTGGATTCTTATTCCATAGAGCAGGCTCATATTACTGGAATGTCAATGGGAGGCATGATCGGCCAGATACTTGCCTTGAGATATCCGGAACGCGTATTGACGCTAACGCTAATTGCATCAAGTGTGTTCGGGACTGAGATGGAAAAACTGCCTCCAATGGATCAGAGCATACTGGATCACCATGCAAAGAGCGCTTCCATAGATTGGTCAAATCGAGAGGCGGTCATTCCCTATCTAGCGGATGGATGGAAAACTTTAGCCGGTTCCAAACCTAATGAGCAGGAAAGAATGTATAAACTGGCAGAAAGGGAGGCTGACCGTGCCATACAGCTGCCAAGCAGATTTAATCATGCCATGCTGCAAGGCGGAGACGCTTATTTTGATAGAATGAGTGAGATCAAAGTACCTGTACTCATTATTCACGGCACGGAAGATCCAGCTCTTCCATTTGAGCACGGGCTTGCACTTGCGAAAGCTATCCCTCATGCTGAATTAGTGCCTCTAGATGGATCAGGGCATGAGATTCATAGTGAAGACTGGGACCAAATTATAGATTCAGTTGTAAAACTTAGTTCACGATAAAGAATATGCGGGAATGAAGCAGCCGTTACGTAAGACGGCTGCCTTTTTGAACTGTTTTTCTCTAACGTAAGTGCTCCTTTTTTATTAAAAACCGTCAATAAATAATGCATTCAAGTAAACTCATTTTCAACTCGCAATAGGCTTTGCTGGATTTACCCCGGCCGCATAGTTACAATTCGAATTTAACTAACAATTTTTAAGTAAGTGCTCTCTATTTAAAATGTAAAAATATAACTGTTTCTTATCTCATGATCTATAATCCTATAAATCCTAATATATATAGACCGTCTCAAGTTTTAAATTAAATTAAGACTTGAGAGGTATTTATTTTGGGAATTGTTACGATGGCAGAAAAGTGTTTTTCCTTAAGGGATACAAAAGATAATCCATAAAAGAGGCAATTTAATATAGAGACATATGCAGAGTTAATTTTCACAAACAAAAAGGACATGCCCTGCCGCGATAAACGGTTAGAGCCTGTCCATTTGAAAGATTATCATTTACATTGTAGCTACCTGCACATGTCTAGAACTGAATTGGAAACAGGACAATATCCCTTCTCATTTATGGGCTTTTTTAAGACTGGATTTCCTGCTTCTATCAACACTTTGCGTCTTACCAAGAAAAAGATCATATTATGCGAAACCAAATTTTATGAAAAGGAAAACTCTATTTTCCCTTCCTTCAAAACTAGACTGGCATCAAACGTTTTCTTTCCTTTAAAACCTTTTAGCTTGTTTGTTTTTCCTTTTTCGCACAATTGCCTGATTTGAGAAGCAGAAATGCTTTTCCCGAGAAGTTTTTTCGGAAATGTCTGTTTGCATCCGCTTTTGTAATCTGAACAGCCATAAAATGTTTTGCGGTCCAGAATGCCTCCTGTTTTACAGGCAGGACAAAAACAAATCTTCTCTCTTGTTTCAACTGCCGGCTGAGCTTTTACTTCTAATTTATCCATACTGGCACTAGCCTGATCAAGCAGCGTAAAACAGAATTTTTTCGCTGTCTCTATGAAAACATCCTTTGATTTTTCTCCGCTGCCGATTCCTTTTAAGTAAACCTCCCACTTAGCTGTCATTTCTGGCTTTGCAAGGAGGGTGCCTTCTACTGCCTCACAGAGAATTACACCTTTATCTGTGACAAATACTTCATTTTTTTTGACCTCTATAAACTTTCTCATTAACAGAGTATCAATTATTCCAGAACGAGTTGCCTCTGTCCCAAGTCCCTCTGTGCTGTTTAACGCTTCTCTCATTTCTTTATCTTCCACATGTTTGCCAGCTGTTTTCATAAGAGTGATCAGCTGGCCCAGTGTATACGGCTTTGGCGCCTGCGTCATGCCATCTTTCACTCCCACAGATGCTTTTGCTTCTTCCCCCTGCACAACCGTTGGGAGCATCTGATCATCTTTTTTATCATCCGCTTCTTCTGCTTCTTTTTGATACAGTGACTTCCATCCAGCATTTTTCAATGTTTTGCCTTTGCTGATAAAATCATTTTTTCCGATTGAGGTAGTGATTGTTGTTTCATCATAAACATAATCATCCATAAACATGCCAAGTGTGGTTTTGACGATTTCTTCATAAGCTGATTTTTGCTCATAGCTGAACGAGTTAAAGACTGCTGGGCTTACCTTCTTTTCAGTTGGAACAATGGCATAATGATCACTTACCCGCTTAGAATCTACATATCTCTTAGAAGGAGTGAAACGCACAGGGTTAAAGGAAACCGAAACAGCTTGCTGATAATGGCTGATGTTTGCTTTGATGTAACTGAACTCTTCATCTGTAATGTATTGCGAATCAGTCCTCGGATAGGAAATGTATCCTTTTTCATAGAGGGATTGAGCCGTTTTTAAAACTTGGCTCGGACTCATTTTCCTCTGCTTATTCAGCTTGGCCTGGAGTGTGGAAAGACTATGAAGCTTTGGTGATGATACACGCTTTTCTGCAATGTCTACACTTTTAACGAGAGCATCATATGTTTTTTGATTTTCGTTAATATCAGGCGACACAGCTGCAAATAATTCTTCTGAAGTTTTAAAACGGCCTTTGAGCTTGCCTTTGTACTCGCCTTTATCAACCTTAAATGATGCCTGCAGCTCGAAAAAGGGCTCTGGTTTGAAATTCTCAATTTCCTTTTGGCGGTCATAAATTAATTTTAATACAGGAGTCTGAACACGCCCGACGCTGAATACATCTCTTATCCCTTTTTTCTGGAGGTGGAGCGTATACAGCCTGCTGGCATTCAGACCAACGAGCCAGTCTGAGATTTGGCGTGCTTGTGCTTCATGAAAAAGATGAATCGTTTTGCTTCCGTCATATAATTCGCTAAAGCCTTTTTTGATGGCATTCTCGGTTAAAGATGAAGTCCAAAGACGCTTCACCGGCTTATTGTTTGCACCTGCCATCATAATCAGCAGCCGTGCGATATTTTCGCCTTCCCGGGCTGGATCTGTCCCAATGATGATTTCATCCGCTTCTTTCAATAACTGTTTTACAATCTTGAATTGCTTTGCCTTTCCTTTACTTACCTTATACAAAAACTGATCTGGTATGATCGGAAGCGTTTCAAGCCTCCATTTTTTCCATTCGTCCTTGTATTCATCCGGATTTTTCAGCTCAACTAAATGGCCGATCGCCCAAGTGACGTTAGCACCATTTGGAAAGACTGAACATTTTTGTATCTCCAAATATCCTTCCTTCTTTACAAAGGGAAATGGGGCAGCTAATTTGCGGCCTTGATCAGGTTTTTCTGCTAATATTAAAACTCGAGACATGCTGGAATTAAACCTCTTTTCAAACTTTATAGATTGGGAGCCGTTATTCTCCTGCAAAAACAGTCTATATACAGTATGAAACATCTTCCTTGAAAAAGGAATATATAAGAAATGAACACCAGCTACCAAAAATGATTTTTCTGTATTAGGTTTCCGGTTTTACCCCATTTTTGAACCCGGAAAATTCGATTTTGTTCGATAAAAAGAGCGGGAATAGTATGAATCCTGACTGATTCTCCCATTCCCGCCTCTTATTTAATTTCACCGCATCAAAGGTTTTAAGCTTCACCAATTGATTCTCCTTCAATCAAAGTAACATAAATTCGTTCACTTTCAACGGGAACACCTTTAATCAGCTTCAGTAATTGCTCAGAAGCTAATGCACCCCATTTACGCTTAGAATAGTCAATGGTGGATAATCGAGGCTGTGTATGGTGTGCCACTTCGATATTATCAAATCCGATGATATGGATATGCTCCCCTACTCTATATTCTGTTTTAGCCAGGTAATTGTACATGCCTATGGCCATTTCATCGTTTAAACAAAAAACTGCAGCAGTCTGATCATACTCATTGATGATTTGTTCAGCAGCACGCTCTCCTGTTTCCTTGTTAAAATCACCTTCAATTTCCATATATTCAATGTGTGGATACCGTTCAGCCGCTTGTCTTACTGCCTGCATCCTCTGTCTGGAATCAAATGAATCTTTTGGACCTGTCAATACATACAGTTTCCTATGCCCTTTTTCAATGATATGATCAATCGCAAGCGTCGCTCCCGCTTTATTGTCCAATAAAACCTGATTAATATTAGGGTGATCGATTTGCCGGTCAAATATCACGATCTTATGTCCCCGATCAGCGTATGTTACCAGCTCTTCATTTGAAAAAGTTGAATCTAATATAATCGCACCATCAATCATGCGTTCAGGCAAAAACCGGTGGGAATGATCCCCGCTGCACACAATTAACCCATATCCATTTCTGCTGAGCGATTCTAGAATCCCCTGCAATAATTGTCCGTAAAATGCGCCGCTGAAATCGGTTAAATAAACACCGATAACTTTCGTCTCTCTTTTCTTAAGATTTCGCGCTGCAGCGTTAGGAATATAATTCAATTCTTTGGCGATGGCTAAAATTTTTGCGGATGTTTCTTCTGTGACCTTATGACTTCCATTTAAGGCATAGGAAACTGTCGAAATGGAAACACCTGCTTGTTTAGCAATATCTTTAATACTGACCAAGAAACTCTCTCCAATCTCATCCTTCTACATTACATATATTATACAATCTTTTTGGGTAAATTCTTATATCCCTGTCCATACACAGTCAAAAAGGCGGTCAAAACGAACCGCCGTTGTTCCCTCACATGAAGATTTCGATCTGATTGCAGCCAGTCTTTAATCTTTTTTCAAGTTCTGCTTTAGCAATGCGAACTCCGCCTGTCCGGTATTGATTTCCAAGCGGTTCTGAGTCCATTTCATTCCCGTTTAACAAAACACGCATAGTGCTTTCACCTTTAAGATGATACGTAAACGTCACGTTCTGATTCATGTATTCAAATTTGAATTTTAAACCATCCAGCCGGATCGGAATGACCGGATCGATCACTAAGTCACCTCCGCTTTGACGGATTCCCAGACAGTTAGATATTAATTGATTCATATAGATTCCAGGACCGCTTGAATAGATTCTCCATCCGCCTTTTACCGCGGCAGTTCCATCACGCAATTCCTTAAATCTCTCTTGCGCCTCATAACGTGTATTGAACTTTCCATCTGAACTGCTGAAGTAAGCGTTGCTTTGACGGCGTTCAGCATTTGGAACTACTTGTCTGATGCCAACCGGGTTGATGATTGATAGACCGTCCCAAACCTCATCGACCTTCCCAAGCTTAGCCATTGCTTCAACGAATCGAATATGGGCATGGACATATTGCAGTCCTACCTCACGGCCAAAATTTGCTGCCTGCTCTGCACGCTTAAAATGAGTGCTGACCCCGCCTGCATACTTTGCAGGGCGGTTCATTAACCTTACGCCGTCAGGGCAGTAAAGCTCTCGTTTGATAAGCTGATAATGTGCTTCTGCCTGTTCCGGTGTAAGCAGTTCACTTATCATGCTTCTTGTCATTGGAAGCAGCCGGTAGCTGATGCCTGTTTTTGTATCGTCTGGATGCAGCATGAGCTCTTCATTACCCTTTTTTTCCATGTAAATAAATCCAGGAATCACATCAGACTGCAGAATATATTTGTTGAAATCGGCCTTTATTCCTTCAGCTAGAGCTAAAAGACTTTCAGCCTCCTGTCCATCCACTTCTGATAAACTTTTAGAAAATTGACTGATAACCTGATAGGTTAAAGCAACTGTCCAGCTGCTCACCATGTACTTTTTCAGATTGGCATTTGCAGGCTGAAGGGTATCGTCCCAGTCCCCATCCCCATAGGAAGACAAAAAGGTATCATGCAAGAAATGCTGTTTGATATAGTCAATTTCCTTTTTTGCATGATCGAAAATTGTTTTTTCTTCATCCGTAAATTGAAAGGATCCCCGAATGGTATATGGAACCCTTTCATCTAAAATACTAATGTCCTTCGTTACAGCAAGATAATCTCCTAATACTTTCAGCGGCCAGACAATAATGTCACCGTGGCTTTCCCCATGCTGAATCTTAAAGTAGTTATCAAACATAAACCATTGCGGCCAATTTCCATCATCTTCATATTGATGGGAATAAACCGTTTTTAGAATCTCCCGTACAGAATCATATTTTTGAGTTGCCATAAAATATTCGGCAGGTCCCTGGCAGACATCACGAGTACCCCAGGCTGCGCCTCCGTACTGTTCAAGCCCATGGGGAACTGAGTAATGAACAAGCATATTATGTGTATACCACCATGCAAGGTCATTAACCCTTTCAACTTCCTCAGATCCTTCATTGCTTAATGATAGATGAAATCCATTCATCACATTCATATAAAACGCACGATATCGTTCGATTTCTGATTCTGCATCAACGATGAATGAAGGTCTTTCTTCTCCGTACAAATGACCAGTAACAATCATGTTCCATTCACTCGATGCAGATAATTCGAGGACAATCAGCGATGCTGAACGCGGATCTGCATTTTTCACAAGCATGCTTTCATCTTTTAAGGTTATCTCCGCTCCATCGGTATGAAGACGGTAGGTTAAATCCGGATAAGTGCCTCCACTATCTGAAGCAGCATCAGCATAAAATGAAAGTGTTTGGCCATCTCTCACCATATGGAAAGGGGCGTCATATTCATTATTATTCATTGATACCTGGTTTGTAACGAGGAATCGATAGGCTATTCCATTTCCAGAACGGACATGCAAATGAACTTCCGGTGAATCGACTGTCGTAAAATTAGTAATAACAAGCATATCTTTTTCAAGTTTGTAGTACCAGCGTGCATAATTAAAGCCCATTTCAAACATCGATGGCATCGTCAAAAGCTGATAGACACCTTCTATTTCAATGTATATACGCTGTCCTGACGTTTTCATTACATTCAGAGCATTGCGGGCATTCGTTAGCATTTTATTAAATGATGTATTGCCAATCACAAGCTGTGAGTTGAAAACACCGTACATAAAGGACGAGGTTGTCATGATTGGATCAGATATCCGGTCATTGTTCCCTGTCATCAAAATATGTCCATGAGGACGTTCGACAAGCAGCTCCTTTTCTTTTAAAACAATATGCTCATGTGTATCAGTAAAGAAGGAAAGAAGTGTGTTTCCATCCCATTCTTCTTGATGCCTGTCCGGAAAGTACATGTCAATTTCTTCTTTCGTCATGGATGCAGCATATAATGGTGCACCGATACCAGAAGAGATTGAAACCTTTTCAACAACAGCGTGAGCATCCTGAATGGTTACCGCTTTGCTTTCATTCCATGCATCCATAATCTCTGTTTCATATTCCAGCGCTGTGATTGCGTCAGGATGATTTTCTTTAAATAGCCCATAAAATACAAAATGTGATTTTCCCGCTAATTTCACTTTTTCAGATTGAAGAGCTGTAAAGGCAAATTCATACTGATAGACTTCATTTGCCAGAGAATCTTTCAATAAAGCTTCAGGAATGTTTGTTTCCTTATAATTTAAACCATAAAATTGGTAACCATCAGTTGAGTAGCCAGCTGCTTTTGTCAGGGCTCCCTGCTGAATATACGGAAAACCCGAGTGCTGAGGCTGATTTTGACGTGAGCAGAGTACATAGCCAAAACGTTCATGATGAAACACCTGATGATCAATATACTGGGATAAATATGCTTCGTTTGTACGCACAGCGCCCATGTTTGCAATGCCTAAATCTTGTCCGTAAATAATATCTGCAGTTACGTCTTTTCCCTCGAGAACGATATCCCAAAACCATATCCCTTTCCGAGTTAAACGAAAAGTGACTTGAAACGAAACGTTTTCTGCTGTGCCTTCCCAAATAACCCTTGAATCTGTAAATGACACTGTGCTCTTTGAATGAACACCAATCATAGGGAAAAACCGTATTTCATCTTTTGTATGCAATCGTAAATACAGGTTATTTAATGAACCGTCTAATGGATTTGCAATCCATTGATTAATCATAGTACTTTTATGGGTTGCTACCCTAATATCACCGCTATTTAAAAAGCTGAAACAACTATCTCCCGCTTTTATTTCAAAAGTTGAATCAATCATCGTTGTCATGGTTTTTCCCCTCTTTCACTAATTCGAACGCAAGAGCTATAACATCCTGGCTGTTTGAACCTAAATAGACATGAAACATTCCTGCATCACTTTTATGCGATAAGTCTGCATGATGGTAGCGGAGCATCGCTTCAGTTAATTCAAACGTCACTTCTGCTGTTTTCCCTGGCATTAATGAAACCTTTTGAAAATCCTTTAGTTCTTTTAATGGACGGACGACCTCTCCTGCAAGGTCCTGAATGTATAATTGCACCGTCTCTTCTCCTGGTGCTTCACCTGTATTTGTAACCTTCACGGATACTTGCAAGGTCTCTTTTTCTGTCATGGTTATTGCAGATAGACTGGCTTCGCTATAAGCAAAACTCGTATAGCTTAAACCGAATCCAAAAGGAAGAAGAGGTTCATTAGGTATATCCAGGTATTTCGAAACATATGGTTCTTCTCCATCCCCTTTAGGACGTCCGGTATTAAAGGAATTGTAATAGACGGGCACTTGTCCGACCGAATATGGAAATGACATGGAGAGTCGCCCTGAGGGATTAACATCTCCGTATAATAAATCAGCAATTGCTGCTCCGCCTTCGGTTCCTGGAAACCATGCTTCAAGGACTGCATCCGATTGGTCAATGACTCCGTGCAGATCGAGTGGACGGCCATTAAAGAGAACCGTTACGATCGGTTTATGAAGCTGTTTTATCTTCTTAATTAATTCAAGCTGAATTTCAGGAAGACAAATTGATGAACGGCTGCATGCCTCTCCGCTCATTCCAGAATGTTCGCCTACAGCAAGTACGATTACATCTGCTTTCTGTGCAGCATTCAGTGCTTCCTCAAGCTGGATTTCTGTTCCAGTTTCAATATCGCATCCTTTAGCAGTCAGAAGCTTTGAGGAATCAATTTTCATTCGAAATCCATCACTCAGTTTTACAGCATCATCTCTTGAACCTTTCCAGGACCAAGGTCCTAAAAGATCCCCGCTGTCTGCAAATGGACCAATCAGCGCAATGCGCTGGTTGGACTGCAGCGGCAATACATTGTCATTTTTCAGCAGAACACAAGACTTTGCGGCAAGCTCCCTGGCTGCCACTCGATGCTCTTTACAGAATACGAGTTCCTTTTCCAGCTGCTCATCTGCACCGCGGTACGGATTTTCAAATAAGCCTAATTTTTGCTTCAGCTCCAAAATTCTCATAACCGCTTCATCTACAATTGTTTCATCTATTAATCTATCTTCTATTAACTGTTTTAAATGGTTCACGTAACACGGAGTCATCATTTCAATATCGACTCCTGCCTGTAATGCTTTCATTGCTGCTTCTGATTCATCCGCTGCAACACCATGCGGAATCAGTTCCTTGACTGCCCCCCAATCCGAGATAAGGACACCGTCAAATTCCCATTCGTCTCTCAGCAGATCACGCATCAGCTTTTTATTTCCGCTTGCAGGAATGCCGTCTACCGTATTAAAAGCAGTCATAACCATTTCACATCCTGCGTCAAGTGCAGCCTTATAAGAAGGCAGGTAATACTCACGCAGCATCCGTTCTGACATATCTACTGTATTGTAATCCCGCCCACCTTCAGGAGCACCGTATGCTGCAAAGTGTTTGACACAGGCAGCCACACGAAGAAGATCTGATGATAAATCAAGCCCTTGAAATCCCCGAACAAAGGCTTTTGAAAATTGACTATTTAGATATGGGTCTTCCCCAGTAGATTCCATTACTCGTCCCCATCTTGGGTCTCGCACTAAATCAACCATTGGTGCAAAAGTTACATGCACACCGGATACAGCTGCCTCTTTAGCTGCGATCTCAGCACTTCTTTCTGCTAATTCTGTATCCCAAGAACATCCAATAGCAAGAGGAACAGGGAAAATGGTTTTAAATCCATGAACAACATCTGACATAAATAAAAGAGGAATTCCTAATCGATTTTCTTTCATATGTTCTTTTTGTATATCCATAATCTCTTTTGCACCTGAAGCACCTAAAACGGAACCGCTATTTTGAACAACTTCCTTGGTAATCCCCATTTCAGCCATAGGACCTGTGATTTCCCCTTCACTGTTTGCCCCTTTATAAAAAGGAGTGGCCAACTGAATGAATTGGGCGATTTTCTCGTCCAGTGTCATCTTTTGGATAATAGACCTTAGTTTCTGCTTCCCCATTTCTCTTCCTCCAATTATTAGAAAATTTCATGGCTACCGGAAATAAAAACGTTTCGATTTCCTTGTTTATCTGGATTATAAACGCTTTCATTTTATGAGTCAATCGCTAGTAAACCCTTTTTTCAGCTGAAAAAAATAAATTCCAATAAGAAAACAATAGGAAATAACACTATTTCTTAACAAAAAATACAGAAAACTAAAATTTTTGTATTGAAAACGATTACACTGTTGATTATAATAACCCTATCGAAACGTTTCTACAATTTTCTCAATTTCAATTTTTACAGAATACGGAGAAAGACAGCTGATACACGTTCATTTATATTTTTTTACACCTTATAGAAACGTTTCAATTAAGGAGGATGATTTAAATCTTTCCATCGTAAAGGTTTAATAATTCAAAAGTGTTTTTGCAATACGGGAGACCATTGATACTTACAATGATTTAATGACAGGGGGAAATGATATGAAGAAGAAGCCGTTTAGAGTAATGAGTAAAAAATGGATTAGCACTGCAGTATTAGGTACATTACTTGTATCTGGAGTTCTGGCCGGATGCTCAAGCGATTCAGCATCATCTGATAAAACGACAGTTACTGTATGGGGTATGGGTGAAGAAGCAAAATCACTTCCGAAGATTGCTGCTGAATTTGAAAAAGAAAACCCGAAAATAGACGTAAAGGTTCAAGCGATCCCTTGGGAGACAGCTCATGATAAATTATTAACAGCCGTTGCTTCAAAAAAAGGGCCGGATGTTCTGCAGATGGGGACAACCTGGATTCCTGAGTTTGCAGCTGCAAATGCATTAATGGACTTAACACCTTACATCAAAGATTATCCAGAACTTGATCCGCAAAATTACTATGAAGGATCAGTAGAGACAACAAAATTTGAGGATAAAACAGTTGGTCTGCCATGGTACATTGATACACGTGTTCTCTATTATCGAACAGATCTATTAAAAGAAGCAGGCTATGACGAAGCTCCCAAAACATGGGAAGAACTTCGTGATGCAGCAAAAAAACTGGCTGAACGCGGCGAAGGCAAGTATGGAATAAGCCTTGATACGAAGGAACAAAGCTTATCATTCATGTTTGCAAGACAAAATGGGTCAGCTTTGCTGGATGATCAAAATAAGCCTTTGTTTAATGAACCAGAATTTGTAGAGGCTGTTGAGTACTTAAATGAATTTTTCAAGGATGGCTCTGCTCCTAAAGATGAGCTCGGAATTGATATCATTCAAGGATTTCGCGAGGACGCTATTCTTCCAATGTTCATAAGCGGTCCGTGGATGATAAAACTAATTAATGATCAGGCTCCAGAGCTCGAAGGAAAATGGGCGACTGCTGTTCTTCCTGCAAAAGAAAATAATATCTCTGCACTTGGCGGTTCAAATCTCTCAATCTTTGAACATACAAAAAATAAAGACGCTTCATTAAAATTCTTAGCTTACATGAATAAACCTGAAACTCAGCTAAAGTGGATGGAAATGACGAACTCGCTGCCATCAACAAAAGCAGCCTGGGAAGATGAAGCTTTAAAAGACAACCCTCTATACAAAACGTTTGGAGAGCAAATGGAAAATTCTCAACCTATGCCTGTAATAAAAGAATGGGAAAAAATTGCACAAGCCTATTTAACGAGCTTTGAGAAGATTTATCGCGGCGGTGAAGATGTAGAAAAAGAATTAGATCAATTCAACAAGAATTCTGAAGAAATTTTAAGTAAATAAGGTGAAAACGGGTGAGCTGACAGTCAGAATGTCAGCTCTCGCCTATCATTTCGGCCAAAGTGAAAGAAGGGATTCGCTTGAAAAGCATCATTACCAACAAAACACCATATTTCTTCATAGCGCCTGCGATTATTCTGTTGTTCTTTTTCTCTTTGCTGCCAATCTTAGTGGCATTAATCATCAGTTTCACGGATATTGATTTAGCAGGCCTTGCAGATTGGTCAACGATAAACTTTATTGGATTCCAAAATTATACGGCTGTTTTAAGTGATGAGATCTTTATAAAGTCCATCCTTAATACCCTTTTTTATGTAGTGTTTGGGGTTCCGCTTGTTATTGTTTGCTCTCTCGGAATTGCCCTGCTGATTAATTATGGAAAAGCCCGTATTTTCAAAGCATTCAGAGCCGTTTTTTATATGCCTTCCATTACAAATGTTGTGGCAGTAGCAGTCGTATGGAGTTATTTATATAACCCTCAATTCGGCTTGTTCAACTACATGCTGGAGCTTCTTCATATTCCTCCCGTGCCATGGCTGCAGCATCCTGTGATGGCTAAAGTATCCTTAATTGCTTTAGCTTTATGGCGGGCAATCGGCATCAATATGATCATATTTCTGGCAGCTCTTCAAGGTATTCCGAAAACCTATTATGAAGCGGCCCAGCTTGACGGGGCAAGTGATTGGAAGCAGTTAACGAAAATAACACTCCCTCTGCTCCGATATGCAATATTCTTTGTATCGATTACAACAATGATTGGCTGGCTGCAATTTTTTGAAGAGCCCTTTATTATGACTAAGGGCGGACCGCTTGACAGCACTACCTCCGTCGCCTTATTTATCTACCGCAATGGGTTTCAGCTCAGCAACTTCGGCTATGCCGCTGCAGGATCGTTTATCTTGTTTATCGCCATCATCATTGTGACAATGATTCAATTCAAATTACAGAAAAAAGATGTCGATTATTGAGGATGAAGAGGTGAAAACGATGAAAACAAAGACGATAAAACAGCCGGTTTACTTATCAGCAAAAGAACGGTATAAACAATGGATCCTTGGCATCACCTTAACAATTGGCGGATTTTTTATTTCCATTCCATTTATTTGGATGATCCTCTCCGCTTTTAAAACAGAAAGCGAAGTCATGCAAATTCCGCCAACCTTATGGCCAAGTGAATTTACAATAGAAAACTTTGTAAATTTGTTTGTGAATATGAACTTTACCGTGTACTTAAAAAACACAATTATTGTGGTTCTCTTCTCATTTGCCGGATTATTTTTAAATGCCATGGCGGGATATGCATTTGCAAAATTCAATTTTAAAGGAAGAGAAAAGATTTTTTATATGGTGCTTGCAACTATGATGATTCCTGGACAAGTCACTATGATTCCTGTTTATTTAATTTTAAATCAATTGCAGCTGACAAATACTATGGCAGGAATTGTCTTGCCTGGTCTTGTTGGAGCCTTCAGCATTTTTCTGTTCAGGCAATTTATGTCCACAATACCAGATGAATTACTTGAGGCGGCAAGACTGGATGGGGCAAGCGAATTTCGCGTCTTCGTACAAGTCGTCCTGCCTATTTCCAAACCAATCCTTGCCGTTCAAGGTATCCTGACATTTATTGCAGGCTGGAACAGCTTCCTATGGCCATTGATTATTGCAAATGATGAAGCGCTGTACACCCTCTCAGTCGGCTTATCTTTATTAAAAGGCCAATATGGCGGTAACTTCGCCTTACAAATGGCTGGATCCACATTTATGGTCGTTCCAATAATTATCATTTTCATCTTATTTCAAAAGCACATCATTGAAGGCTATACGATTTCAGGCATGAAATAGAAGGAGAAGCCTCAGCAGACAGACTTTCTAACCTTTTAAGAAGAGACCAGCAATTATTGCCGGTCTTTTTTCTATCTTAACCCACTAAATATATCCGCATTTATCACAAGTTTCCCTCTCTTTCATACGATAATTTAAAGGTAATACAATGTAGTGCACTTTTCTGACTTTTCACTTAGCAATAAGCAAAGGATGTTTGATATGCCAGCCATTGTTGGAGCATTTAAAGTAAATTCCGTCGGTACTAGCAGCATCGTTCATGTCGGGGACGTCATTACCATTTCACCATACAGCGAGGTAAAAACCTTTGCCGGGGCTGGGTCATTTAACACTGGGGACGGTTTGAATATTTACAATCAAAATAGTGTGACGAATACGTATGATAATGATGTAGTTGACCAGCCATTAGTCGGCAATGCATAAAAGAGGTGAATAACATGAATTTTTACATTAACCAAACGATACAAATTAATCACTTGAAAATAGAAGCAGTCAGCAACTCTTCGGTTCTTCAAATAGGAAGCGCAGGTATTATTAAGCCTCTTTCAAATCTTTATAATACTGGAGCATTTACAACACCTGCCCCAGCAGCTGTCGGGGCTGGAGGGCAGATTCAGACACCGCCGGAAGGTCCTCTCGTTCCTCTTGCTCCAATTTAATCTTAATAGGCATTCACCCAACTTAAGGACGGAGCATATATATAACTAGATTCGTTTGAACGGGATTTTATAAGCGGGGTGAATGAAATTGTACTATGATCAATCAATGCTGCAATATGTGCAGAACCTATACTGCATCGTTCAGTCACAGGATCAGAAAATCAAGGAGCTTGAATCCTCTATTTCCGCTATGATGGCTGAAATCGGAGAATTAAAAAAGCGACCCTCTACAACGATTGAAAGAATCGAATATAAGTTTGACCAGCTTAAAGTAGAGACGTTAGAAGGAACGTTAAATATCGGATTGAATCCAACAGTTCCAGATCAAATAGAAAATTTTGAAGTGGAGCAGCAAGAACTTCAAGTAAACAACAGAAAGCGCGAGGAAGAAATATTCAAAGCCGTCCAGGAAAGGCTGATGGCATTTATGAACGAAGATTGTGTCCGATATATCGAACAGCTTGCTTCACAGCATAATTATGAGCTGGATGTTGCGCATAAGGAATTTATCATTGAAGATATCCGCAAGCAAATTGACAGCCGTATCAGGTACTATTTAAAGCAGGGAGAATACAGTGAAGCCGTGCCAATCAGCCAGCAAATCGAAGAAAATACCTCTAAAGTAAAGCAGGATGTGGAACGGTCCATTTCACACTTTATCCATGCCCTGCCGTCAGAAGGAGTTGACACCAATCCATGAAATTCACAGTCGTAAATAAAGAAATTTGCGTTGGAACTATTCGAGTCACAGGTGTTGCCAGTTCCAGTGTTTTCCTTATAGGAGATGCAAACTGCATTACATTATCTTCTGTTTTTGATACGCCGCCTGAATCATTGATTATCGGTCCATTTGTACCTCTTGCTCCACAATAAAATGCAGAATCGATTATCAATCGTTGACAAGGCGTATGTCAACTCCGTTGGGATCAGCTCTATTTTTCAGATTGGTGACAGCATTGATATTGTTCCACTGGTAAAAGTTTATGCGGTTCAAAGGGAAGAAGAAATATTTTATGACAATGAAGGAGATTTAAGGCAATATTCTATATATGAAGAACCGCTCCCAAAGCCTCTTATCACTGAAAATATTCAGACCGAATTTTATCATGAAAATCCGACGATACGAGTGGGTGCCGTTAAAGTGATATCGATTTCTTCGTCTGCTGTTGTCCAATTCGGTTCCACAAATACCATCTCAGCAGAAGCAAGAGTCAAGCATATCAGGCATTTGCGAAGCAGGAGTGAACCATCATAGTATAAATGCATAGACTGTGAGTATGACAGAAAGACAAAGGATGTTCGTTCATGCCAGCTATTATAGGCCCAATCTGCATTAATTCTGTTGGCGGCGGAGTCGTAAACTTCGGTGACTCATTTTACCTTTCGCCCAAGAGCT
The DNA here is from genome assembly GCF_002858905.1 of Bacillus sp. UMB0893. Classification (NCBI taxonomy): domain Bacteria; kingdom Bacillati; phylum Bacillota; class Bacilli; order Caryophanales; family Bacillaceae; genus Bacillus; species Bacillus sp. UMB0893. The sequence continues at coordinate 25,270 of NZ_PKLB01000005.1, forward strand.
CCTCTAAGACTGCATCAGGTTCCGGCGGGGCTAATACAGGGGACTTTATCATCGTCAACAACATTGTAAGTGCAACCAATGCAATTGACCCGGATATTAATGATCAAAATATGTTAGCCAATAATTAAAATGACGTGTTACAAGAAAAGCAGAAGCGCCCGTTTAGCCCTGACAGGCAGATAAGGATCCGACAGAAAAGTCCGGGTTTGACTTTTTTGGCGGATCCTTTCTGACCGAAGGGCTGGGCGATGGAGCTAGACATGGAAATGAATCTTTTTTCTTTCCAATAACTTGTAAACACGTCAATTTCATTTCTGTTCGGTCCGAGGAGTCAGGCTCTGGAGCTAGACATAGAAATTATAAAAGTTCTATTAGTTTAAAAAAAGCGAATACATCTGCTAAATTTACCATATCGAAAGACTACATCACTTCAAGCTGAACAACTGTTCCTTGTCCGGTAGGCTCTGCCGGCAAAACAATCAGCTTGCGCGGCAATCGTGCCCGAAGCTCATGAACATGGCTGATGACGCCAACAGCAAGGTTGTTGGATTGCAATTTTTCAAGCGCGGTAATAACCGTGTCCAGCAGCTCTGCATCAAGTGTGCCGAATCCCTCATCCAGAAAGAAAAACTGCAGAGGATATTCGCCTCTAAGCTGGATTTGTGACGATAGTGATAATGCCAGTGCCAGAGAAGTTAAAAACGTTTCTCCGCCTGATAGGCTGGTGACAGGACGTCTTACCCCTCCGTTTGCATCATCCCTCATGATAAAGCCGCCGCCGGAATCGACTTCTATTGCGTAACGCTGCCTTGTCAGCAGTCCTAATCGTTCAGAAGCATCCTCACTGACGATATGAAGCTGTTCTTCTGCTAAAAACTCAACAAATCCATTTCCTTTAAACACAGACTGCAGCTTTTCAAGCCTGCCGGTGAGGGCATCAAGCTCTTTACGCATTTCTTCAATTTCCGTATAGCGCTTATGCTTATCTTTTAGAAGCTGCAAGTTTTTTGCTGCTGCTCCTCTTTCTTCAGCAGCCTGATCAATCAGCACCTTGCCTTCTGATTTAAGCTGCTGAATTTCTTTCCATTTCAGAGGACTTACGTTCCGCTCTTTTAATTTTGCATCTATACGTTTTAAGTCCGCCAGCACTTGTTTCTTTTTATCCTGATAAGTGTTAATTTCTTCTTTCATTTTCTGTTTTTCAACGGTCGGTACTAGCGCATTTACTGCATCTTTGATTTCCGCAAATGGGGTCTCAAGCTTTACTTCTTCCCATTTTGCCTTGGCTTGCACACTGCGCAAGACTGCCTGATCAAATGCCTTTTCAGCTGCATGGCAGTCGCTTTCCGCCTTCTGAACATCCGCCATTGCTTCTTGCCAGCCTTTATACAGCATTTGCTCTTGCTGAATTAATTCTGTCAGCTTACGGTCTGTTTCCTTAAGTAAAAATGTGATTTCATTATTACCCGTTTCTTTTTTTAGCCTTGCCTGCTTCTCATTAGCAGCCTGCTCTTTATTATGCAGGGAAGCTGTCAGTTCAATTTGAGTGTTTCTAAATTGAACGGCTTCTTGCTCAAGCTGTTTGTGCTGCTGTTCTTTTTCTTCAATGAATTCAATGCTTTTTTGCACCCTCGCTTTTAAATCTTCAAGTGATGCATCCTGTTCTCTAATTTGCTTCTGTTTTTCTTCTGCCTGCTGAAACGTAAGATCGCCAAATTGAAGTTTCCACTTATCAAGAGCTGTGCGATATTCAGAGATGATTGAACCATGTTTTTCGACCAGTTCTTTATATTCTTCCTCATTGTTTTTCTGTGTATATAAATGCTGATTGATTTGCTCTTGCAAGGATCTAGCGCTGTTCTGCAGCTTTTGGAATCGTTCCTTTGTTTGCAGGAAATCCTGCTTCAGCGCCTTATACTCTGTTACAATTTCCGCATCGATTTGTTCATCAAAACTCTCAGAAATACTTTCCCCTGATAAAAATGAGTAAGAATCCACCATTTCTTTTGAAAGCTCTTCCCACTTTTCTTGTAAATGCTGAAGATTGGCGCTGATTGTCATACCTTCTGCTGTTTTCCGTTCTAGTTCCTCAATGATGGAAGCAGATGAACTTAATGTTTCCTCTTCCTTGGCAAGCGCTGGATGATGGATTGAACCGCATACCGGACAAGGATTATCTCCTGAAAGGTGTTTGGCAAGCTGTACCGCCATTTTCTGATCACGCTGTTTTTCTGCTTTGCTTTTTTCCTCTGAAAGTCTAAGTTTCAGTGAATCAGATTGTTGCTGTTGCTTTTTTAACAGATCGCAGCTTCTATTATAAAAACGCTGAACATCTGCGTAGCATTCCTTGATTTTTGTTTCATCAATTTCAAGCTTCTGCTTTGCTTCACTAAGCTGTTCTTTGACGTTTTGAAGAATGGCTTCTTTTTTCTCGGCCGCTTTTTTCCGTTCAAGAACAGCTGATTCCAAATTAGCAAGGACAAATATTTGTTCAGATGCCATTCGGGTATTCTCCCGTTCTTGAACAGACACGGTGTTTTGTTCAATGTTCTCTTTAAGCACCTTCTGTTTTTCGGCAGCCTTTTTCAGTAATTCACTTGCCCTCCCGCTCTCGTTCTGGCACTGCTGCAGCTCCTTAGAGATTACTTCTGCTTTTTCAGTAAGTTCTTTTATATCTGCAAGATCTTTTTTTAGTTCCTCTTCCAGTGTTTTCAGTTGTGAAAGCCGTTCTTTTTTTGCAATTAATTGAGGCTCTTCGGATGCTTTCATCTCCCTTATTTGCTCGTAAGACTTAAGGATCTCGTCATATCGCTGTTTATGATGCTGCCATTCTTTATGAAGATCATTTTTTTGAATGGTGCTATCCTTTTTTTCTTGCTCTGCTGTTTGAAGCGCCTCTGCATAAGGCTTTACATATTCCGCTTTTTCAGCCTTCATTAGACGATTCTGAAGCATAGTGATTTCAGTTTCCCTCTGATCGAGTATTACTTGGATGTTTTTATACTCCGACTTTTCAAGCTGCAGCTGCCACACTTCTTCGCATTCATCATACTCTTTTAGCGTTTGATCGTATTCTTTTTGTCTCTTTTGCAAAAGAAGATTGGCGCCTTGCAAATCCTGATCAGCAAGCCCGACTGCTTCAGCTGATGCATCCCCAAGTCCTGCCTGCTCAGCCGTCAGTTCATTCTGCTGTCCCTTTGCATGAGCAAGTCTTTTTCTGAGTTTTTTTACGAGCTCATCCCCATATTGTTCTAAATGGAACAAGCGCTGCAGCATTTGTCTTCTTTCAGCACCCTTTAAGGACAAAAACTCAGCAAATTTTCCTTGAGGCAGCACAACAGCCCGCGTGAAATCATCAATCGTTAAACCGAGAAGAGCGTAAACTTTTTCATTCACTTCTGCTGCCTTGTCAGCAAGAACAATCGTTTCTTCTGTATGTTCTATGATTCGGCATAAGGCTGTTTTGACCCGCTGCTCATCTGTGCGTTTAAACATTCTTTCAACAGAGTATCGTTTCATGCTGCTTGCATTTTCAAGCTCAAACGTAAAGGATACATGGACTGTATCCTCAGCGTGATTTAATATCCCTTGAGTGTTATTGGCTGCACGTTCCACTTTTCCATACAAAGCAAGGGTCATCGCATCGAGAATGGAGGACTTTCCGCTGCCTGTAGGACCAAAAATCCCGAACACACCGCCTTCACAAAGAGAGCTGAAATCAATGACTTGCTTTTCTCTAAAACTATGCAATCCTGAAATCGTTAGTGATATCGGCTTCATTCTCCGTCCTCCTCTCTTTCCGGCTCATCATGAATCATATCTAAAAAGAGTTTCATTGTTTCGCTGTCCGGCTGCGCCCCCCCGGTCTGCTGCTCATAAAACTTGGCGAAAAGCTCATCTATCGGCAGATTTGCTCTGCTTTCCCGGCTTTGTTCGTTCATCTTCTTTTCAAAGACAGGTCGTATATGCACAAATCCCGGATGAGAATTTCGCAGTCTATGAATCTCTTCAAGCGACAATGTATCTGTAAGATGAACCTCTAAATCAATCCAGGCATGCTGGTCTTTTCCATCATCAAGCCATTGATGCACCTGCTGCAAGCCTTCCTGTGCCCGCCATTTCACCAGGGGTCTTCCGCTTGACAGCAAGACCTCTGATACTTGTGCCTGTCCGCCTGGCTCTATATCCAAAATCGAGACCGATTTTGCATAGCCTGATTCTGAAAAGCTATAGGCAAGCGGAGACCCCGAGTACCTTGCAATCGTGTTCGCACGCTTTAATGTCTGCGGGCGGTGCAAATGCCCAAGTGCCACATACTGTGCTTTTTCCGGCAGGCTTGAGGCTGCAACTGTATATGCCCCTCCTACTTCAATCGGCCGTTCTGAATCAGTAGAGCTGCCTCCTGCGACGTATATATGACTCATAGCAAGATTAACCGTATCACTTCTGAACTGCCCTGCCATATGGGCGAATAAATCTCGTATTCTTTCATCATAGGAATTACGCAAAAGGATTTCATCATGACTTTCTGAGAGCACTTCTTTTAATCTTGCCTCTGAAGGATATGCAAGGGCCGCCATCATGATTGACTGCTCTGCCGATGGTACGTTCACACTTAAGACATGCGAGGTTGGATAGCCGATCAGATGGATGCCTTGTGTGTCAGCAAGGGGCGAAGCTGCCTGCAGCCGTTCAGGATTATCATGGTTTCCAGCTATCACGATCACAGGACGGCTGCCGCCATTCGATAGCTTCGCGATACTTTCGTAAAAAAGCTGTTCTGCAGCTGCCGGCGGATTAACCGTATCAAAGGCATCTCCCGCCATAATAACTGCATCAATTTTTTCATCAATCACGATTTGTGATAGTTCATCTAAGAATTGCGCTTGCTCACTAAGACGGCTCCTCCCTTCGAGCGAACGGCCTAAATGCCAGTCTGCAGTGTGTAAAATCCTCATAGAACTTTCCCCAGCCTTTCTTTATGAAAAGCCTGTTTTTCGAATACAGACTCTCTTCGTATTTATTTTGACATCGTGCTTATATGCACAAGCATCCATATTGAAGGATAATGCTTAGAAAAAGAAGAAGCATCAGCCTCTTCTTCTCCCTTATATTTCAAGTACATGTCCCCCATCAAAGAAGTAAAGTACTTTATTTGAAAGAGTTTTTTTCGTTATTTTTTCGATTGCCTTTCCATAAAGATCAAGCTGAACTCGATAACGTTCCGCCAAAATAGATCTGGCCTGATTAAATCCGCCCGCAAACTTGCCGTGAATGGCATCTGTTTTATAATCAAGCAAAACATAGCCATCCTCATCTTCAAATAAGCAGTCAATTACTCCTTGAATCAGTACCTGCTCACCTTTAGCCTCATCGTACAGTTCCTCTGCAGGGAGTGCATAGCTGAATGGAACCTCGCGCTGTATCCGATCCGCTTTTTGCATCCTTTTTCCTATGTCCGTTTGGAAAAATTGAACGATTGACTTGGTGTTAATGCTGTCTGCCTGCTCTTTCGTAAGGATTTCCTTTGTAATAAGCTCCTGTACTTTACGGCTGGTGCTTTCTTCAGTTACAGGTTCTCTTACGTTCAGCTGCTGCATCACTGCATGCATCGCAGTTCCTTTTTCCGCTGCAGTAAGCGACTTTTTCTGCATGAACTTTGGTCGGTCATACATGAAATTATCTTTCTGACTTCTGATGATTATTTCATCGCTATAATCATCTCTGAATTCCTGCTGCCGTTTCACTTCTGACACAGACTGCTTTGAACGGAAAACCGTAGCAAGCTCGTGATAGTACGTCCATGATAACTGAGATCTAATTTGATCCTGATAGTCTGATTGCGGCGCTACAGGCTCCAGATTTTTCAGCGCAGAAAGCATATCCTGATCGTACTTTTTTTCCTCTTTTTGAATGTCATACAGCTCTTCTTCACCAATTACGCTGACTTCCCATCTAGAGGGATGACTTAAAAGATGCGGGCTTGTTTCCTCACTGTTTTCCCGCAATCGCTCAGCATCCTGATGGCGAATTAAAGCAGGACCGATCCAGTCTAAATAAGATTTAGCCTGCGCCCGCTCAAAATCTGGCAAAAGCCATTTTTCATGTGTCATAGAATTTTGCCAATCGGACAGTGTTTTTCCAGCATCTTTCAATGAACCTACTAAAAAGAGTTTTTCCTTCGCTCTTGTTAAAGCAACATATAAAACCCTAAGCTCTTCTGAAAGCAGTTCAATCTTCATTTTTTTCTTCATTGCTGCAAGCGGCAAGGTTGGATAGCTGATGCGGAGAGACGGCTGAATCAGCTTTGTTGCAAAGCCGAGCTCTTTATCTAATAAATACTTTTTATTCATATCCATCATATTGAACTGTCTTGCAAGACCTGCAACAAATACAACCGGAAATTCAAGTCCTTTTGAGCTGTGAATCGTCATTAAACGGACAACGTCTTCCTGCTCTCCAAGTGCTCTTGCAGCTCCAAGGTCATCTCCGCGCTCCTGCATGCGCTCAATAAAGCGGAGAAAACGGAATAATCCGCGGAATGTGGTTGCTTCGTACTGACGAGACCGATCGTAAAGCGCCCGCAAATTAGCCTGACGCTGTTTTCCGCCTGGCATTCCGCCGACATAATTGAAAAATTTCGTATCACGGTACAGCTGCCAGATTAATTCAGAGACAGATCCCTTCCGCGCAAGCTCTCTCCAATTTTGGAGCTGATTATAAAATGATTGCAATCTCTTACTAAGCGTCTCGTCTTCCGCAGATGCTTCACTCATAAATAGTTTTAACGCTTCAAAATAAGTTCCTTTTTTCGAATACGTCCTGATGATGGCCATTTCGTTCGTATCAAGCCCGACAATTGGAGATCTAAGAACGGCTGCAAGCGGAACATCCTGATATGGATTATCGATGATTTTCAAAAGCGACATCATAATCGCTACCTCTGTAGCTTCAAAATATCCCCCTGACAGATTCGCATAAACAGGGATTCCTTCTTGTTTGAATTCCTCGATAATCTGCGGCGCCCAGGGCATTGAGCGGAGCAGGATGACAACATCACGATACATGATATTTCGAGTCCCGCCGATTTTCCGGTCATAGATTTGGAATTTATCCTGAATCATTGTGCGAATTTTTTTCGCCATCACTCTCGCTTCAAGCTGGACGGTTTGCATTTCTTCAGGATTAAATTGCGGTTCATCTGATTCGTCCTCTTCCTCATCTTTGCCTCGATTGACAATCAGAAGTTCAGTCCTCATTTTTTCAGAATCAGGGTAAGAGGCACCAAGCTTCAGCTCGGCATCATTGTCGTAGGCGACTTCCCCAACCTTTTCTCCCATCAGCTGTTTGAAAAGAAAGTTAGTGCCATCAATCACTTCTGAACGGCTTCTGAAATTTTTTGATAAATCGATGCGGAGTCCGGTATCTTGTCCATCTTTTGAAAAGGTTTTATATTTGCTTAAAAATAAGAACGGTTCAGCAAGCCGGAATCTGTAGATGGATTGCTTTACATCGCCAACCATGAACAAATTTCCCGGTTCGCTTTTGGTTACTAGTTTAAGAATGGTTTCTTGAACGAGGTTTGTATCTTGATACTCATCCACAAGAACCTCGGCAAACTGGTGCTGATAATCAAGAGCAGCTTCAGTTGCCTGTATATTTCCCTTTTCATCTTCTAAACCAAGAATCTGAAGGCAATAATGTTCCAAATCCGAGAAATCAACGATCCCTTTTTGTTTTTTCATTTCATCAAAACGTGCTCCAAACATCTTTACAAGAGAGACCAGGGTTTCGATTACGGGCTTTAATTCACGCAAATCCTGCAGGTGACTTTCATAGGATCTTGCAAACAGCTCTTCTTGAAGCTGTTCGATTTGTTTTTTTGCTGAATTACGCAGTGCTGTAGCCTGTTCAAGAAAGTCCTTGCTGTATTCAGAACCTTTGCATGCCTTGGCTCTGGAAAACGACGTCAAGGCCATTCTTTTCCCTAATTCCTTCCATGAATCTTGAGCATCCATTAATTCCTGAACTTGACGAATATCATCAACGAGATTTTCTGCCCGGGGTGCAGGTCCGCCTGGTTTTTCAGTTAATGCAAGCGCCCTCTGCAGCTTTTCCAGACTGCTTGATAGCTGCACCGAGATATCCGCAGTCAAATAAGGGAAAAACGGTAAATCCTCAAGTCGTTCTTCCTCACCGTACATCACAGACAGCTCATCAAGCCATTTCAAAGGATTAGGATGCGATCTTGAAAATTGATAGAGCGCACGAACGAGCGTCTGCAAATCTGTATCACTTCTATCCGTTGTATAGCGATCAACTAAATCAAAGAAGGCATCATTATCTGCAAGACTATATTGCTCTTCAAAAATATCATCGAGCACCTCGTCTATTAAAAGCTGGCCCTCTGTTTCATCTGCAATTCGAAAACCAGGATCCAAATCAATTAAGTAATAATATTTTCGGACAACGTTTAAGCAGAAGGAATGAAGAGTAGAGATTGCTGCACGATTTAACAGCGACAGCTGTCGTCTTAAATGCAGGGAAGACGGATTTTCCTTTAATGCCTTTTCAAGCGCCTCACCAATCCGGTTTCTCATTTCTGCTGCAGAAGCATTTGTAAACGTAGCGACTAATAATCGATCGACATCGACCGGATTTTCTTTTGATATGATTTTACGGATGATTCTCTCAACAAGCACCGCTGTCTTTCCTGATCCTGCAGCTGCTGCTATAAGAATATCCTGTCCGCTTGAGACGATCGCTTTCCATTGATCATCTGTCCATTGGCTGTCACTCGGTTTCTCGATCATTCTCTTCCCCCCCTGCTTCGTGTCGTAATCTTTGGAGAATGGCATCATTTTTGTCATCCTTCAGCATGCGATATTGATTTTCCGCTAACGATTGATCAAATTGACACACTGATTTAAAAGAACAAAATGTACAAGGAACTTTATCTTTCATTTTATACGGGGCGATATCAACGACCCCATTTGTAATATCTGTCCCAATGCTTTGAAACACATTGCGCACATGTCCGCGGAGCAAGTCAAATTCGCTTTCGCTTGCAATGGCCGAGTCAGATCTGAAGCCGCCATCCTTTTTAAGGCCGGCTGAGACAATTTTTGAAAGTCCGCTGTCCAATGTCTGATCCATTAACCTTACAGCTTCCTCATCTCCGAGCAAGAGACCTTTCATTTTGAACTTCTTGAAAATTTCCTCTTCGATTTTATCCTGCGGCAGCTGAGAGGCAGTCTGAATCATTGGATCATGTACATGGAAATAAAGGACGCCTGCTGGAGTAGCTTCCACTCCAAGCCAGCTTTTTGAATGTGTAATAATGACATCTAAATAAGTCAGCATTTGCAGTGCAAGTCCGTAATACACTTCTGAAAGATTAAGAGCTTTATTGCTTGATTTAAAATCAACAATCCGTAGCAGAACCCCTTTAGAGCTCTCCGCTTTATCCACTCTGTCAATTCTTCCGATCAGCTCCATCGTACAGCCATTTTCCAGCTGAAAACGGATTGGAGGCAATGGCCCGCCTTTTCCGAAGGCAAGCTCAAGTCCTGCTGGTGCAAACCCGCTCGCTTTCGCATGCTCGCTTAATATTGACGAAGCTCTTGTAATAATGCTGATAAGCTTTCGTTTTAAATAGTGGTGACGATTTGAGCTAAGCAGTATTTCACGCTGAAGCCTTGGTGCCAGTGTTTCAACCGCATCATGGGAAAGACGCGCGCACTGGTCTTGCGACAAGTCCTTCCAATCAAGCTTTAATTGCTGAAGCCTGTCGGAAATCAGCTTTAAGGCGGAATGGAACATTTGACCGATATCAGGCGCTTCTAAACGGAAATATTGACGTTCCTTTAGTTTAAGACCATGTGTTGCATAATGTGAAAAGGCACATGCTTTAAACATTTCCATGCGTGAAACACTGCCTTGAATGTGCTCGCCGTATAACTCTCTGCTGATCCCGGTTTGCAGCGGCTCAGCTTCATTTCGGTAAAAGAGACTGCCTACAACCTTTGAAAGTGTTTCTTTCTGATCGGTCTCTGTGAAATACGTATATGTATCCCACCAGATTGGGCTGATTGGATAGCTTCTTTTCCATGCCTGCAGCTGTGAGGTTAAATACGAAAGAGTGACATCTTCATTTACGATAAAGGATAGCTGTTCATCTTCCGGCAGTTCTTCGGGTTCATTTATAAAGGTTTCTGTCTTGATTGCCGGAAAGATATCTTTTAATCTTTTTATAAGTATAGAAGGAAGCAGGGACTTCCCCTCTTCATCTGCAAGCGGATAAGAGAGATACACTTCATGTGAAGCTGCTGACAATGCTAAATAAATGATAAAGCTTTCGTCTAAAAGCTGCTCCCGTGCAGTTGGTGCCAGCTCAATCCCCTGATAATGCAGGGACATCCGGTCTTCCTCTGTCAGCACGCCTTTTTCCATAGGTCTTGCCGGAAGAATCCCATCATTCGCCCCTACAACAAACGAGATTTTGACGTTTAAAAGCCGTGATCGTTCTAAACTGGCGATAACGACTTGATCAATCGCTGGCGGAACCAAGGCAAACTTCATAGCTTCCAGGCCTGTTTCAATCATTTCAGAAAATAATTTACGTGAAATCGAATGGTCATTTATCATCTCAGCAAACTCATCAAGCATTCCGGTCACAGCGCTCCATACTTGAGCATGCTCTCTTGCTTCGATAAGTCTTCCTGCTTGTTCAGCGTCTAAACGCAGCTGTTCAAGCTTCAAAGGAATATCCAGCTCCTCGAGAAACAAGTATAATGCTTCTGCCATACTGACACCGCTGTCTGCGCGTTTCATCCGCTTAGCTAAAGCCTTCAGAGGACCTGCTGCAAGATCCCGCAGCTGATTCACCATTTCTTCCTTTTCATTCTCTTCATCTGTTCTGACATACTCATCATCCAATGAGTAATATCTCCGGTAAACCCAGCGCTCGTCCTTCGTCCATTTGCTGCCTTGAATCCCATATGAAAGAACATAATTCTCAAACTGGTCCATCTTCTCCCGCATCTCTTGTTTGTTTGCATCCATTGGAAAAAGAAGCTCTGTTTTAATGCAGCGGAAAACAGATTCATAGCGCCAATTTCCGTTCAAGACTTCTAATGCCGAGCGAATCAGTTCAATGACAGGGTGATTCAGCATGGAACGCTTCTGATCAATGAAAAAGGGAATCTTATAATCTCTGAATACCTGCTCAATCAAGTCCTGATAATCTCCGATATTTCGAATTAAAACCGCAAGATCCTTGTATCGATACCCTCCATCCATCACGAACCCGCGAATTTTCCGGGCAACCCCTTCAATCTCTGACCGGCGATTGGACGCTTGTGCAATCACAGCATTCGTTTCGCCCTCATATGGCTTTACAGGACGTGACTCAAGGTATCTTTCCAAATGAGCAAGAGATGGCCGTTCAATAAATCTCGGCATCTCGTTTATAACGTGAACGTCATCCACTTCCATCTTTGATTCTTCCGCAAGCTTTGAGAGCTTGTGATAGGTCATTCCGGTCATTCTGAATAAATGCAGCTCGTGAGGCAAATGCTCATGGAACGGCTTGTCTGCTGTCAGTGCAATGGTTACACTTTTCGCATGATTCATAAATGCTGCGATCACTTCATACTCTTGCGGTGTAAAACTGTGAAATCCATCGATATAAATATCAGCTTTTTGTATATATGACGATTCGGGGATTTTTTTCGCCATAAGCTGTAGATAATCCTCGGAATCAACATAAGTCCCGCTTAGCTCTAGCTCAAGCTGCTTGTACAGCAGCACAACATCATGCAGCTTATCTGCAAGCGCCTTTTCCTGACGGGTTGCGTTTACTGTCATCTTCTCAAGCTTATCTTCCATTTCCTGCGGTGTCAGACAATATCTCTTTAGCTCTGTAATCATCGCCTCAATGTGTTCAATAAATCCGCTTTTACTGCTCGCTTTTGCAAAAATTTCAAACTCCTGCTTATGCTGTTCAACAAGTTTGCGCAGCATCATCTGAATGCCTGTGCCAGAAATATGATAACGGCTGATTCCGCCGGTCTCCTGCAATATTCTCCAGGCCAAACGGCTGAAGCTGAACGTTTGAGCCCGCATCATCCCGCTCAAATCAGGTGTTTTGATCAGCTCATATTCGATCCCAAACGTCATTTGATCAGGCACCAAATAAACGATCGGATCTCCCTCAGGCTGATGAAACAGCTCTGTGCGAATTTCATTTAACAGCCGATGTGTTTTCCCGCTTCCGGATCTCCCTAAAACAAATCTTACTCCCACACTTCAAGGCCCCTTTCTATATATGACAAAGAAAAAGACATATGAAACAATATGCCTTTTTATTAATTGATTTTTCTGCTATCTCTCTTTTATTCTCTATGTTTATTTTACTTGAAAACACATGGGAATACCATTCCCGCACCCCTTCCAAGTTTTGCAGAATCAGCGAACGAACAGCACACTGGGCAGCTGCATACTTTAAAGAAAGGGGGCAGGAATATGACTAAAATCCATCTGCTTTCATTCTTTTTTTTCTTATCGGCTGTCATGGTCGCAAGCAACATCTATATTCTTATCCCAATCTATCACGAGACAGCAGCCGGCATCGGGATTTCATTTGATGAAGCTGTCCTTGGCAGCAGTTTTTTTACGTTCTTCTATGCCGCTGGACTATTATGCTTTGGACCATTAACCGAAAGAGCAGGCAGGAAGAAGATTCTTATAGGAGGATTCTGCTGCTCCATTCTTGTCACAGTTTTGCTCTCATTTGCTTCGCCCATAACATTTCTTCCGCTTCGCTCTCTTCAAGGATTCTTTTTAGGATGCTTTGCACCTGTCGCGTATGCCTATTGCTTTGAAACCTTCAATGAAAAAACCAGAACGTGGCTTATTTCTCTCATCAATACAGGCTTTCTTATGTCAGGTATTCTCGGCCAGCTGATCAGTTCTGTGATCATCTCAGCTTTCGACTGGAAAGCTGTGTTTTATTTTTTTGCATGCATGTACGGGATTCTTACGGTTGGAATGGGATTTTTGATTGAGGAAAAACAAAGGAAGAAAAAGAGGAATCCACTCTTCTATTCTGTCCAGTCAATTGTTCAAAATAAAAACTTGCTCATTTGTTACTTGCTAACATTCATTATGCTTATGTCATTTACTGCTTACTATGATGGTTTTCACAGAGAGTTCGGAGGAGCTGCTTCTGACGAGGCACTGTTCTGGAGCAAAGCTTGCGGATTAGCAGGGACACTATTTTCATTCATCAGCGTGAAGTGGATTTTGAAATATGGCAAAAAAACCACCGTCAGGTACGCCATGCTCGGAATTATCACTTCTTTTCTTGTCTCATTTTTGAGCCATAATCTGTACTTTGCAACAGGTCTTTCTTTGCTTTTCACTGCATCGCTTTCCATTTGCATCCCAGCGGTCATTTCATTAATCGGAGAATACGCTGGCCGTGAAAGAGCAACTGCCATTTCTCTCTATTCATTCTTGCTTTTAGCTGGGGCAAGCGCAGGGCCTATAATCGCCAACATTTTATCATTTCATGAAATCCTGCTGCTGTTCTCAGCCTTTTACAGCATGGCCGTACTATTTACCGTCAGGAAATAGCTTCACTCTTTCACTTTTCCAATTACATCATCTTTGTGGATTAGACCAAAATGGCGGCTGTCATGGCTTATCCGGCGATTGTCGCCAATGACAAAGAGGAAATCTTTCGGAATTGTCTCCTTCCCAGTCGTTTCCTTCAATGTGAAATCACCTGTTAATCTTCCAAAAGGAACAGCCTTTTTCAAGGTTTTTAAATACGGCTCATCAATAGCCTTACCGTTAATAAAAAGCTGATCATTTTTATAGTAGAGCTCGTCTCCGGGCAAACCGATGACTCTTTTAATATAAGCGTCCTTACCCCCTGGCCCATTAAATACAACAATATCAAAACGCTTTATGTCAAAAAGAAAATGATTGACCTTATTAATTGAAAGCTCATGTCCTTCTTCAAGCGTAGGCTGCATCGAACCGCCTTCTACCCTGTAATCAACAAATATCAGATTTTTAATGGAAATAATGAGCAAGAACGTGAACACAGTTGTAAAAAACCAGTATCTTTTTCTCATCCTGACTCCTCCATCTGTCTAATGATCCCTTTTCTTTTCAAGCATTTTAACATTTAATCGCTTCTCCAATTGCTTGCCTATCAACCATAGTAAAAAGATGACGACCACTGCAATGACAGTTCTCTCAGGCTGGGTTATCATCGCGCGCAAATCATAGCCGATAAAACTGATTAAAAAAATCATCACAAGCTTTCCGGACAGTACAGCCAAACAGAACTGCCAAATGCTGACTTTTGATAAACCTGCAACTACATTTACAGCAGCAGATGGCGTAAATGGAAAACAGAGCAATAAGAACAGCGGTCCAAATCCGTGCCTCTCAATCCAGCCCATCATTCTTTGCACAGTAGCATTTCGGCTGAAAACCCTGAAGAACCTCTCTTGCCCGTACTTTCGAATGAGCAGGAAAAGAATAATTGCGCCAAGACTGCTTCCAATCCATGAATAGATAAATCCGAACCATAAACCATATGAATTGGCGTTTGCTACAACAAAAACAACTAATGGCAAAAATGGCAGAAACGCTTCAAGCAGTGGCAGTCCTATGCCGAGCAGCGGACCAAACGAGCGGTAATCTTTAAAAAATTCCATCATTCTTTCAATTGTAAAATAATCCAGAAATGCCTCGAGTTCCATACGGTAAGCTCCTTAATATCTTTATCTATGCTATTATTTTACACGTTTGTGCTATAACTTTAAACATCGGGACATTTTGCAGGAGCATACATAAAGCAGGCTTGCAATTCATATACTGATAAAGTAAAATAAAAATCGAACATACGTTCTTTTCATTATGTTAAAGCGAGGTTTTTTTGATGACGAGAATTCCATCAGATCTTCGAGATGCAATTGAAATGTCCATTTACCTGCCGATGACCATTTCTATTTTCAACCGTGATTTATCAATCATTGAACAAAGTCCATTCAAGCTGAAGCAGCCTTACCTTCACATTGTGGAAGAATCATTAAAGCTTGCCCAGAAGGATCTGACTGTTGTTCGCCGCGAACTGAAAAAAAACAGCATCAAAGTCAGTCAGGTACAAAGAGATGAGGCATTCACCATGTATTCTTTTATCTTTAAAGGCTATGAGGAACAGCATAATTATTTCAATCCGAGGATACGCAATAAAGTTTGCGAGCTGATGGAAGAATATTTATTTAAGGTGATGAAAAATTAAGGTTTGCCCAGTTCCCGGATAATTTGCTCGTAGATGAGGTTTGTCTGCTTTTCCTTTGGAAACAGCAGCAAATTCATTTTTCGATGCTCTTCTTCAATCCTCGCAGAAATAATTGTCCGAAGCTGAGCAGTCCGATACAGCTGGTTTTCAAAAGAGGTTGCAGAAACGGGAATCGTTTCACATTTACCGCTTGTGAACATTACCTCCGTATTATCAAAATCAGCAGCTGAATATTGCTGAATATAAGCATGTGAAATCCATGCACACTGCTGCCGCGTGGAAGATGCCGTAGGAAAGAAAAACATATAATTACCCGGATCAACAACAATTGGCGGCTTATGCGTAATCCCCATCAAATCCCGCGTCCCTGCTTTTCTGCCTTCATAGCTTGATCCAAAATAAGAACAGCTGCGGTTCACAACTTCCTGAGGGCTTAGCTTCACAATCACTTCTTTCTCAGCTTCAATGACCCTGGAAAACAGCTTCCCATTCTTTACTAGAGGCAAGATCGCCATCGTAAAGCGATTAGCCACATAATGATCTAAAAAATCTCCATAATCAGTTCCCAAACAATTCACCTCTTTAGTTTAATAGGAATATAGAACCATATTAAATCTAGCATATTTATCCTTATTTTTCTACAATTTTACAATATTTTAACAACTTGAAAATAATAAAGTGAAACTTCAATAAGCGGGGTTTTACTGTCCGTTAGTCTATTGGCAATCAGCCGCTGGAATCAATCAACGCAGCCAGATATAACTATTGAAAGTGGAGCGATAGTAAAGATAGGCGCAGCCATCAACTCTGTTTCATTTTTTTGTTAATACTGATAAATTTGCTTTTTACACTGATAAAACTCATTAATTCATTGATAAATTATATAGTGGCAAAACGGAAACTTGGAATGAACATCAAATAACCGGTTTTATCCTATCACGCCGCATTCTTACCATAAGTCCGAGAATATTCGGGCATTTGTTGCCTTAATAGATCAACATATTACCTCTTGCAGGCGTGATTAAAAGGGTGCAGAATTTGCAGAAATTAATTTTCTAAAAATTTAAATAATTTAGTTGATTTAAAGGCCTTTTATCCATATAATTAAAAAAAGGCATCAGGGGTGATCTTTCGTGAAAAACAGGAAAACGTATACCGAGATCATGAAGTCCCGCAACACATTCAAGATGGAAAAGAAGCAGGAAACCGTACTTGATATTTACATTCAAATGGTGTTGGATGAAGCTGTGTTAACCCGGAAACTGTCCCTCCTTCAGGAAAAGATCGATGAGTCCTTGGACCGAAACGACAAACCGTTATTTTTAAAGTTAGCCAAAGAATATGCTGAATTGCGTTTAATCATTTAAAAGCAAGCCCTCCTTAAAAAGGGCTTGCTTTTATGTTTTAAGTGCCTATTAAAAAGCCACCGTTTTATGCGGTGGCTTTTTACAATTAATGATTAGCAGTAAATTGTTCTGCTTCTGTTGATCCTTTTAAAGCGGTTGTAGAAGAAGTTCCGCCTGTGATAATTTGTGAAACTTCATCAAAGTAGCCAGTGCCGACTTCACGCTGATGTCTTGTTGCTGTGTAGCCATATTGTTCGCTTGCGAATTCAGCCTGCTGAAGCTCTGAGTATGCAGCCATGCCATGGTCACGATATTTTCTGGCTAGCTCGAACATGCCGTAGTTTAGTGCATGGAAGCCTGCAAGTGTAACGAATTGGAATTTGTAGCCCATTTTTGCAATTTCTCTTTGGAACTGGGCAATCGTGCTTTCATCTAATTTTTTCTTCCAGTTGAAAGATGGCGAACAGTTGTAAGCAAGCAGCTTGCCAGGGAATTTAGCATGAATAGCTTCAGCGAATTTCTTTGCTTGCTCTAAGTTTGGTTCGGATGTTTCACACCATACTAAGTCTGCATAAGGAGCATAGGCTAAACCTCGTGCGATTGCCTGATCAATGCCTGCTGCAGTGCGGAAGAATCCTTCCGGTGTACGCTCACCTGTGATAAATGCCTGATCTGACGGATCTACATCACTTGTAATTAAATCAGCTGCATCTGCATCTGTTCTAGCAATGATTAATGTTGGCACTCCCATTACGTCAGCTGCAAGACGAGCAGAGATTAAGTTTTTAACAGCTGTTTGGGTTGGAAGCAATACCTTTCCTCCAAGGTGTCCGCATTTTTTTTCAGAAGATAATTGATCTTCGAAATGGACTGCTGCTGCTCCAGCTTCGATCATGCCTTTCATAAGTTCAAATACATTCAGCTGTCCGCCGAAGCCAGCTTCTGCATCTGCGATAATCGGGGCGAACCAGTCGATGTTTCCTTCTCCTTCAAGATGCTGAATTTGATCGGCACGCTGAAGCGCCTGGTTGATGCGTTTCACTACTGCAGGAACGCTGTTTGCCGGATACAGACTTTGATCCGGGTACATATGTCCGGAAAGATTCGCATCTGCTGCTACTTGCCATCCGCTTAAATAAATCGCTTTCAATCCTGCCTTTACTTGCTGAACAGCTTGGTTTCCTGTAAGTGCACCCAGTGCATGTATAAAATCTTCTGTCTGCAGCAGGTTCCAGAATTTCTCCGATCCTCTGCGTGCAAGAGTATGTTCAATATCAATTGATCCGCGTAAACGAATAACTTCCTCAGCTGAATACGGACGTTCAACTCCATTCCATCTTGGATCCATTGCCCAGCTTTCTTCTAATTTTTGCACTCTTTCGTTACTCATTTCCTTATCCCTCCAGTGGTTTGTATTATTTGTTATAATACAGATTGAATTTTATAGTATTAATATATAACAGATTAATTGAAAATGGAATCTTTTTCTTTTAAATTTTTTGAATATTTTTAGATTAGGAGGTTAGATGCCTGATAGATGAGGGTTTTTGGTTGGTCTAATTTAAAAAAGTTTACTTTGGACTTGGATTTATTTTGAAAAAAGAAAGTATTTTGAGTAAAACAGAAGTAATTGTATGGTTTTTGCAAGTAAGCGAGGCAATCTGGAAAGCAACAGATTCATTTTGGAAAGTAAATCACTTTTTGCAGGAAACCTCTGTGCTGAAACATATAAAACAGCGCTGCTCCATAAGGAAGCAGCGCTGTTTCTTAGTTTTCTATCGAAAATTGGCCTCTCTCTATGCCATCTTATTATCTGGAACCTGTGCTTTTTAATCGGAAATGAGCTTCTGCCTATCTGAATGGCAAAAACCCTGTTTAAGTTAATAAAACAAACAATTGCATTCATACTAGAAACGGAAAAATGTCTCTTTTCCAGCTGCCTTTAGCCGTTTAATTGCGCTTAGTTTTCAGGCTCCCCGCTGCCCCATTCCTCAAGATATGTGATTCTCTCGAGCATGGTCGGATGGCTGTATCTGAAAATTTTCACCAGGCCTGGCGGATTCACCTGGCTTAAGCCTGCTTTCGCCAGTTCTTGAAACGTATGGACAGCAGCTTCCTGGTTTTCTGTCATTTCGATCGCATAGATATCAGCATCTTTTTCCTGATGGCGCGATATGATATTTGAAAAGGGATCTGAAGCAAAGGTCAGCATTCCAAGGAGCATCAGGAACAATGGCAATGATGCAAGCTGCTGTTTTTCGCTGATATTCAAAATGTGGCCAAAACGTCTGATTGAAAAATTCATTAATCGATTGATTAAATATAAACCGAGCAGTGTCAGGACGAGATAGCCTGCAATTCCGACATAGATATGCTTCATAACGTAATGTCCCATTTCATGTGCCATAATAAACAGGATTTCTTCTTCGCTAAGCTTGTTTAAGGTTGTATCCCAGAGAACGATTCTGGAGTTTTCACCAATACCTGTTACATATGCATTTAAAGCATTTGTTTTTTCAGACATATTCACTTCAAATACATGCTCGGCAGGAATGTTTGCTTTCTCGGCTATCGCGAGAATTTTCGTCTCGAGCTCCTTGTTTTTAAGCGGTGTGAAATCATTATACAGAGGATCTATTAAAACAGGCTGAATAAACATTAAGAACAGGCTGAACGGAATGGACAGCACCCAGGCATAAAGCCACCACTTTTTTGAAAACTTGCGGATGAGCCAATAGATAACAGCTACAATTAAGATCATGAATGCATAATTGACCCAGAAATCGATCAATTGGTCTTTCATCCAGCTCCCAAAGGTTTGCGTTGTAATATGATAAGAAAGCGAAATTCTATAACGCAGCCATTCAATCGGAAAAGAAAACAGGGTGACAATAAAAGAAAGCCAGAACACATAAACAGCTGTCTGAATGATAAAATAACGGGAAATGCCTTCAGACCAATGCTGAATTTTTTTTGAAAAGCCAATCACAAGAATGATGAAAAATAAAAACCATTCAAACGGAGCGGTAATAAAAAAGAAAAAATCCCGAAGCTGCGAATATTCTCCCGTAAGCCTAAGCTCCCGGCTGTTCATAAACGTATTGGGATCTGCTGAGCCTCCCTTAAACTGGGCAGGCAGAGTAGAATCGGCACCCATATAGATGTACCAATAAACGAACAGGCCATATAAAAAGTAAATCAGGACTGATACAGTAAGCCATTTGCGCATGATGATGCCCCCTCGAACAAGCTCTTTGTATTAGTTTAGTTCTAAACAAAGAGAGATAGAACATGAAATTCAAGTTAAAATAAGAGACCGTAACCGAGCAGCGTAAGGATGGAACCCATCACAACAACAATGACATTCAACCCTAAATAAGCGACGGCAAATGCGGCGATTGCACCGATGATTCCGAACCAAATATCCTCTTGAATGAAAAAAACGCCAGGAACGATCAAAGCCCCAAGTGTCGCATATGGAACATTTCTTAATACATTTTGAACAAAAACAGGCAATTCAATTCCGCTTAGAGCAACAAGCGGAATCATTCTCGGCAAATAAGTGACGGCAGCCATGCCGATGATCATCATCATCGTATTACTGAACATTCCGCTTTTCCTCCTTTGCATACACAAGCTCAATTAAAACAGCTGACAACAAGGTTGCCAAAACGATTGACCAGCCTGTCGAAAGCAGTCCCGTTAAGTAAAATAAGGAATTAAAAATAGCAGCAGCACCTGCTAAGAATACAACTTTTCGCTGTTTTTTCATGGAAGGAACTAAAAGACCGATAAACATCGCATATAAAGCAACAGACATGCTTTCCTGCAGCGTTTCAGGCAAATTGGCTCCTATAAGATGCCCTACTCCTGAAAACACAACCCAGCTTGAATAGGAAATAAAAATAAGGCCAAACATATATCCAGCAGAAACATGCCCTTCTTTTACAGAAGCAACCGAAAATGTTTCGTCTGTAATCCCAAATGAATACAGTGCTTTTTTCCACAGGCTGTCTTCTTCAACCTTTTCATTCAAAGAAGCTGACATTAGAAAATGCCTTATATTTACAATAAAGGTGGTAAACACAATTTCAAAAGCTCCCGTGCCTGCTGCGATGAGACTGAGCGATATGTATTGGGCTGCACCTGCAAAAACGAAAATACTCATTAATACCGTTTCTGAAAGAGTAAGACCGGTATCATTTGCAAGCAGACCAAATGTAAGAGCAACAGGCATATACCCAATAGCAATGCTAAGGCCAGCTGCCATTCCTCCTGAAAAATGTGACTGCTTATTCAAAAATGCTGTCGTTGCCATCCTCTTGGCCCCTTTCTCATTACGGATAATAAATCAGCAAAAAACAAGTTGCTGCCTGATCAGCTTTGTTTTCATACACATGCTCGCGATTGGCAACAAATTTGATGGAATCTCCTTTCTTTAATTCATAATGCTCTGCACCGATAGATACAGCCATCTCTCCTTCATTCACAAATAAATACTCTTCTACCCCGCTGAGATGCTGTTCGGAAACATGCCTGCATCCAGGCAGCAGCTCAAGCAAAAAAATTTCAAATCTTTTTTGCTGATCATAAGGAAAGTAAGAAAAGACATTATATAATTCGTTAAGATCTGATACAGCCGTCTTATCTGTCCTGCGTACAATCGAAACACTCGTTTGCTCTTCTTCTACTAGGGAAGAAAAAGATACCCCTAGTCCATTTGCAATTTTCCATAGCGTATTGACTGTTGGACTTGATTGGCCTTTTTCAATTTGCGCAAGCATTCCCTTGCTGACTCCGGTAACAGCTGACAGCTGATCAAGGCTGTATTGCCGCATTTTACGAACGTTCTTTAAATTCATCCCGATTTGTTCCTGTAATGATTTCATAGGTCCTCCCTTTTATTTGTTTTATATAGTATACATTTGTATTATATTTTGAACAATATGAAAATTTTAATATTTCTAAGACTAAAGCCCAAGAGATACTCATTCAATATCATGATTTTTTCGTTTTTAAAGAAGAGTACAATTATGAAAGGGGTGCTTTAAATGAACATGAATTCTCATGGATTAGTTGTTGGGGGCACAGGCATGCTTGCGGATGTATCTGTCTGGCTTGGACAGCATGCCGACATGGTATCTGTTATAGGAAGACAGGAAAATCGGCATCATAAACTTAATGCTAGGATGAAAAATGTTAACAGTCTGATATTCGATTATAAAGATGGCAATGAGTTAAGAAATCAAATGATGAAAGCAATTGAACAATACGGCCCCATTACTCTTGTTGTCAGCTGGATTCATTCCTATGCATCTGATGCATTAACAATTATTGATGAAGAAGTGTCAAAGGCAGCTCCTCACTGGCGGCTGTTCCATATTCAAGGAAGCAGCAATTCTAGAGAATTATATTTTCCAATAGGAGCAAACTGCTTATACCGGTCTATCATTTTGGGGTATTTGATAGAAGGAGGCCAAGCAAGGTGGCTTACACATAAAGAAATTTGTGAAGGAGTCATTGAAAGCATCAAGCAAGATTCCGAAAAAGCAGTGGTTGGCATTGTAGAGCCATGGGATAAAAGACCATAGAAAAAGCGGCCCGTTTAGGCCGCTTTTCATCATTTCCCTTTAAAAACAGGTTTTCGTTTTTCGCCGAAGGCTGTTAAAGCTTCTACGCGATCCTCAGTCGGAATCGTGACTTCATATGCCTTCCGCTCAATATGCAGGCCGGTTTGAAGGTCTGCGTTCATACCTTGTTTTATGGCAAATTTCGCCTGCTGAAGGGCGATTGGACCATTTTGCAGCATTTCTTCTGCCAGTCCTGCTGCAGCTTCCATCACATCATGGACTACGTTCGAAACAAGTCCATACTCAAGTGCTTGCTGAGATGTGACTTTACGCGCAGTTAAAATAAGCTCCATTGCTTTTGCCTCGCCTATGATACGGGGAAGACGCTGTGTTCCGCCAGCACCTGGAATAATCCCAAGTCCGGTTTCCGTCAATCCCACTGACGTTCCTTCAGCAATCAGCCGAAAATCACAAGACAAAGCAAGCTCCATGCCTCCTCCGAATGCATATCCATTTATCGCTGCAATCGTCGGCTGCGGGAGGGTGTCTATCTTTGTGAACACCTCTCCGATTTTATAAAGATTACGCTTTACTTGTTCATCTGTAAGTGTCTTTCTCTCTTTTAAGTCGGCCCCTGCGCAAAATGCTTTTTCTCCTGCACCTGTAAAAATAACCGCTCGCACT
The DNA here is from genome assembly GCF_002858905.1 of Bacillus sp. UMB0893. Taxonomy (NCBI): domain Bacteria; kingdom Bacillati; phylum Bacillota; class Bacilli; order Caryophanales; family Bacillaceae; genus Bacillus; species Bacillus sp. UMB0893. Next base: position 48,192 of record NZ_PKLB01000005.1, read on the forward strand.
TCCCTGTTCGTACGAATGTCTTCAACTGCTGCTTCAAGTTCAAGCAGTGTTTCATAGTTAAAGCAGTTAAACACTTCCGGGCGATTTATCGTGACAACCGCCAGATTCTTTTCCACTGTGTATAAAATGCTGTTCAAAACAAAATTCCTCCTGACTATTTTTGAAGGACTTGATCTTTTAAGGCTCTGCGCAAAATTTTCCCTGTTGTATTTTTAGGGAGCTCTTCCAAAAACTCAATCGTACTTGGAACCTTGTACTTAGCTAAATGTTCGCGGCAGTATTCTTTTAATCCTTCTTCTGTCAGTGATTGATCTTTCAAAACAACAAAACATTTCACAGCTTCTCCCTGGTTTGGATCCGGAACCCCTACAACTGCAACTTCAACAACACCAGGATGATTGTAAAGCACTTCCTCGACTTCGCGCGGATAAACATTGTAGCCGCCGACAATGACCATGTCTTTTTTGCGGTCAACAATCGTAAAGTAGCCTTCCTCATCCATCGTCGCTAAATCTCCTGTATAAAGCCAGCCGTCCCGAATCGTGTGGGCCGTTTCCTCTGGCATTTTATAATACCCTTTCATCACATTTGGCCCTTTTACAATCAGCTCGCCAACTTGTCCGCACGGAACCTCTTCTCCAAGTTCATTAACAACTTTATTTTCAACGTTAAGAATGTTAGTGCCGATTGATCCAGCTTTACGCGGACGATCAAGCGGATTGAAGCTTGTAACAGGAGAAGCTTCAGATAACCCGTATCCCTCTGAAACAACAACCTGGAACTTCTGCTCAAACCCTTTTAATAAAGCAACTGGCATTGAAGCTCCGCCTGAAATGCAAAGTCTGAGAGATTCCAGGTCCTCTACATTCCCCCCCTCATGCTGAAGGAGGAAATTGTACATCGTCGGCACTCCGGCAAATAAAGTAGCTTCATAAGTTTTGACCAGCTTAAAAATTTCCGCAGGACTAAAGCGCGGCACGATTAAAAGCGTTGCCCCGCTGATTAATGGAGCATTTAATGAAACTGTTAAACAGAAAACATGGAACATCGGTAAAGTAGCAACCACTTTATCCGTATTATTCATTTTCAAATAAGAACCTACATCACTCGCATTGCTGAAAAGGTTTTTGTGAGTGAGCATTGCGCCCTTAGGTTTTCCGGTAGTACCGGAAGTATATAAAATAACGGCAACATCTTCCTCGTCCAATTCAACCGGCACTGGCTCGGAAACAGAAGATGAAATTAAATTTGTAAACGATTTCAATTTTGTGCTGATTGAAAGTGCTGAAGCATCCAATTTAGATTCAGGCGTCTCGCATGAAATAATATGCTCCACTCCAGGCAAAGCAGGATTCATTTTTTCAATTAACGGCAGCAGCAAATCAAATGTCACGATTGTTTTTACATCACCATTGTTCAAAATATACCCGATTTCATCCGGTGTGTATATTGGATTGACAGGAATGACAGTAGCGCCAGCCCGCATCGCTCCATATAGTGCTATAACAAAATAAGGTGAATTTCCAAGCACTAATGCAAGGTGATCTCCTTTTTTCACTCCAAGCTGCTGAAGACCATCTGCAAACTTGTTGATTAAAACATCCAGTTCCCCATAGGATGTTTCTTTCCCCTCAAAGATAAATGCCGGCTTGTCTCTATACGTTTTTGCGGATAAAGACAGCTGTGAAGATAAATTCATTCTCCCACCCCTTGTAGAAAATGAATGAATAGCCATTCATTTTCAAAAAATTTAAAACTATAAGTCTATTATATTTTATGGATGAAAATTTCTCAACAAACGGCTCTATTTAGTTTTTCGAAAAATTAAAAAACCGAATATAAGGATCCGGTCTATTGTTTCAATTTAGTCCAAAACTTCTCGAAGGATCTTTATATGATATTAGTTCTGATATCGTTTTTAATAGCGTTTATCATTTCGGATTATTAGAAATTCGTGATGTTTAAAATATTAAATACTTACTGCTGCGTTCTGATCATTCACATCAGGATCTACACTATTGGTTTTGCTAATACCATTACTAACTAAAATAAGATTTCCTGAATTACCTCCGCCGGAACCAGAAATCGTTTTAGACACATTTTTAGGGGAGATATTAAAAGAATCTCCAAAATTCATAACCCCGCCAGATACATGATTGATATTAATAGTACCTAAAATTGAAGGCATAGTCTCATTCCTCTTCCGCTAATTATATAGCTATCTTATTCAGGTCTAAAGTTTTTGTCTATTAAAAACACCCAATACAACTCTTATATAATAGAAATTATCCCATTCTACCTTCTAGGTAACAAAGCATGGCAGCACCGTATATTGAATACCTGGAGTAGTGTTCACGTTAAAAATCATTACAAACCATGTTCTTGTATTTCCAACAGATGTGATTCTTACCATATCAGGTGTAAGACTATTTGTCGGAAGGAGCATCATTTCATCTCTTGCTTGCAACAGTCGCAATGTCAGACGGTCGATCTAAATTATTTCTAATCCTGTAAATCTCTTATATTTGATGACATTCGAGATCGGTTTGCTGGTCATACGTTACTTCAATTTGATTAGAGCTATTTGCCTTTTACTTTGCTACTTCTTATGCAACAAAGGGGTACCATTACTTTCTGCCTTTTTTAATACAATCAGAGTGTATAGTTTTCTTAATATGACCAAATGAAATGCTTAACTTCCACAAATGGCCTATTTCTTAAGGCTGGCACAAGTGCCTATGTTGTACTGAGGATATCACCAATTATTGAAATCTAAACAAAACTAATCAAAACTTTGAAATGTCCAAACTTGGCAACATGAAAAATCATAGGATACACTAAAAAGAAAGGGAGGATAATAGTGGAAGATAATATTGACTTTAATGAAACTTCCCAAGGTAGCACAACAACAGAAGGTTCCTTACCGAGTGGCAATTCAAATCGGAATAATGATTGGTTTTTCAACAGAAGAAGAAATAGTGATCGTATTCTGAAACAGAATGATGATGGGGATATTGACAAGTTCTCACAATTCATGTTTGGGAATTCTAAGAGCAGTAAGACCAAAACGGAAGAAGTGAATGATTCACAGAAGTTAATTACGAATCATGAATCTTTAGATACCAAATTGAATCATGATTTATTTAGTAACGATGCTGAGCGTAATGAGATCTCCCCCAATCCTGTTGGAGATATTATGAGCAATAAGAATGTTATTGAGCTCATGGCAACCATTGATACTTTGATTGAAACAATTAATATATATAAACCGATAATAAATGACATTTCACCATTAGTTAAACAAGTAGTTAATAAGTTTAAGGCCAAGGAAGGTAGCAAAAAAGCAAAATAGTGAAAAGAATTATAAACTTAAATCTTCAAGTATGATAAAACAATCCTAAATATATCTAGGCAGTAAGGTTAAGTGAGGCCAAGAAATTCATGAAGAATTTCTTTGGAAACAGGAGGTGTTTAAATAACGTGCGTAGATTAAACCATACAGGTGTAATACAGGGTAAAGGGTTAAACCTTTTCGGAAGTAGAAAGCATATAGAACAAAGATCAAATAGCGGTATTTTTCCTAACTTAATGAAAAATAACGATACTAAAATGGGAAAATTGAATGATAATGGTTCTATTTTTTCATCCTTTAAGGACCCAGATGCCATTTCTTTTTTCCTTACCAATTCTCAAAACGCATTAGAAAAAGCTAAACAATTTGCTCCAACAATTCAGCAATATGCACCTCTTGTCCGTAATTTGCCTGCACTTTTGGCATTATATAAAGGAATGCAGGCAAATGATGAAAAGGGAATACACGAAAATACAATTAACAGTACTGAAACCTCTAAAAACAAAAAAGCGAATACCAATGTTCCTTTGCTATATATATAATCGAAATACATGAATGGGAGATGTTTCGTACGACTTCAAAAATGGCTTCTAATTCCATTTTCCATTTTGTGATTTTGAATGTTCCTTTTTCTTTTTTCTCTCTTTTTCTTGGCTAGCTGCCATTCAATTTAGGAAATCCTCGTGACCGATTGCCTATACGTGTTTTTCGTTCTCCTTGCAAATGGGGAGCATCAGCGCTTCTGCTTTAAAAGGGACAACCCAAGCTCAAAGAATAAGGAGGCAAGGCGAAACCATAAGGTAAGGAAATAAGAAGTTATATGACGTATTATAACCAGTTTAAATACCAATGGAATTTAACATATATTGTAAAACCGAAACATCCTTACCTTATTTTGGAACCCAGAATAAGTCTAGATAATTTATAGTTATATGTTCTTGATTAACTCTGCTTATCTTTTCAAATATCCGCTATTTCCTCAATAATCGTCCAATCCTTTTTAGTTTTATGCCGTATTTTATAGTAAGCCAACGCAAGTATCTATGGTTCCTCCGTAACTCATAATGAACCTCTTTTTCACTTACAAAGGTAAAAGCATATGTTTGATACATATGCTTTTATCTATTTTATTCGCTTTGTTGTGAGGTATTATAACAGAAAAATCATGTAATTTTTGTTGAACGTTGATTTTTGACTGTATTTTTATAGATGAATGCTGTCGTTTGTTGCAACAATATCTCTAAATATAGGCATTAATATCATAGTGATAAATAACTCTCATAGACAACCATACAATTTCTTTTAAATTGAACATTTGTCTAAGCCAACTTCTTCTTAATACATACATTATTAGAGAAAGCGAATAAGCTCTAAACAAAAAAGAGAGGTGAGAACATGTACGGATACGGCGGAGGTTGTGGCGGAGGCTACGGCGGCGGTTTTGCGTTGATCATTGTGTTGTTCATTCTTTTAATTATCGTAGGTGCAGCATTCTGTTTTTAAATAATAACGCCAAATATATATTTAAAACAGGTATTTTAAACAAGTACAAAGGAGGTGCAGAACATGTCTGAAGGTTATGGCTCTGGAAGAGTGTTTGCGTTTGTAGTGGTTATTTTCGTTCTACTTGTTATTGTAGGATGTTCGTATAGCGGAGGGTACTAATTCCACGACAAAAATCCTGAATGTAAAGGACAGATTCCAGTGATCTGTCCTTTATTTAAAACTTCGTACTATAACTGCCTAACCAACCCTTTCCAAAAAGTGGTTACATAGTAAAAGTATGGTTGCACTGGTGGAGGTCCACATGTCTCATGGAGGTCAACCCTCCCATGTCTAACAGAGTCTACGCCCATTAGCAATGTTGTTACTTTTGTAATTTCACTCAACACATCTATACCTCCTTCAAAGGAACATCTTTAATGTTTATACGGAGAATTAAACTTTAAGTTTCGCTATTCAGATAATTGTTCAAGTTATTATTGACAATGCCTTATTCCGTTAAAAGAACCGTAAACTTTTCTATTACGATTTATTCTTCGATCTTAAACCACGGACCTGAATCTTGAATTATATTCCAAAGTTTTTCTGGAAGCTCAAGCTCGCTTACTTTTGAAGTCTTAATTGTTGTCTCAATTCTAGCTTCTTTTCCATTCTGAACCTTTTCTACCCAGTCTGGATTCATGATTAACGTATGACCAACCGCTGCTAGGGATAGCCCCATAAACGACCCTTTTCGGTTCTTTATTTTCTACAAAGGTTCATACCTTAAATACCACTAAAATTAGCACCAAAACTCATTCCCAATAAGAAAGTGCCAAAATTAGAGTCCTTGTCCCTTATTGGGAAGTGCTAACGTACAAAATTTCCGAAATGTTGTCTGTACCCCAGTTAGACATAATACTGTGTTTTGTGATTTTCTATTTTCTATCATTGGCTGGCTCCTAAATATGAAATATTCTCAAAAAAAAGCAATTGGAAAAAATCCAATCGCTTTCTTAGTACAGCAGATCAATAAATTGTTCTTTTTCCACATTCCCAAAATAATGCTTAATATCAAGGTCTCTGAGTGCTATTTCAATCGTCGTGCGATCATACTGCAGCCCTTGTAAACGGTTTTCAATTTCTGCAACATCTCCAACACCGAAGAAGTCACCGAAGATTTTACAGTTGTCAATGATTCCTTTATGAACCTCCAAACGGACATCAATTTGGCCAATAGGGAAGCGGTGTGAATGCTGAAGGTTAAAGGTTGGCGATTTGCCGTAATTCCAGTTCCAGTTTTGATAGCGCTCTTTAGATAACTGATTGATTTTTTCCCAATCAGCTTCTGTCAGATTATACTGAGGTACCTCGCCTTCTGTATCAAAAATATAGCGAAGCAGCATCTCTCTGAATTGTTCAATCGTCATTTTTTCTTCAAGAAACTCGCTAATGTTTGCCACACGGCTGCGGATCGATTTTATGCCTTTGGATTCAATCTTATCTTTTTTAACGTTTAATGCAGAAACGATATTTTCCATTTCTGAATCAAACAGCAGCGTGCCGTGGCTGAACATTCTGCCTCTCGTTGAGAACTGTGCATTGCCTGATATTTTTCTTCCTTCCGCTAAAATATCATTTCTGCCGCTCAGCTCTGCATCAATATTAAGGCGTTTCAATGCACGTGTAACCGGCTCAGTGAATTTTTTAAAGTTGTGAAAGCTGTCACCGTCATCCTTCGTGATAAAACTAAAATTCAAATTGCCCAAGTCATGATAAACAGCTCCCCCGCCAGATAGCCTGCGCACAACGTGAAGTCCTTTATCTTCTACATATTTCGTATTAATTTCCTCGATTGTATTTTGATTTTTTCCGATGATGATGGAAGGTTCATTAATATAGAAAAGCAAGTAAGTTTGTTCAGGGTCTAAATTTTTAAGGCAATATTCTTCTATTGCAAGATTGATTCTTGGATCTGTAATTCCTTTATTATCGATAAATAGCATCTTTCGTTCCTCCTAATTATCCTGTGTCCATTCTAAACCAGAAGCAGCAAGGCGGACAGGTCCTTTATAAATTGACTGAGCTTCTGCAAGTAAATCTTGATGATTTCCGAAATGCGGTAAATGAGTCAGCATCAGTTCCTTTACACAAGCACGGTTCGCAATGTTAGCTGCATCATAACTATTCATATGACCTGCACCAGATCCGTCCATCTCTCCGTAAAAGTTGCACTCGCATATGAGCAAGTCCGCATTTTGAGAAAAAGGAATGAATTCCTCCAAATAACTAGAATCAGCTGTATACACAACGGTTGAAGCTCCGTCAGAAATTTTCATCGCAAAGCATGGGACCGGGTGCTTCGTTTTTAAGAATCCGATTGTAAAAGGACCGAGTTGAATCGGCTGATTCGGATTATAGGCAATTCCCTTTGTTACATCTTTATATGTAAGTCCTGCGAATTCACTCTGATCAAATGCATGTCCATAGATGGGCAATACACGATCCGTCTTCTTAAGATATGATGCAATCAGCCTTGCAAATTGAAGCGGACCGATATCTGCGACATGATCGTGGTGATAATGGGAAAGCACAACAGCATCTAATTCCTCAGGCTTTATATAATTTTGCATCTGTGATAGAACAGCACTTCCGCAATCAACCAGCAGGCGGAATCCCTCAGACTCAATTAAGTAACCCGAAGAAGCTTCATTGACAGCGGGAAAACCGCCCCAAAAACCAACAACCGTAATCTTCATGTGCTTCCTCCCTCTTCTGCATTTCCTATCTTTCAATATACCCATATTTATAAAAAATTGCATGTTTTATGATATTGTTACAAAACAGATGTTGACATAGTGCTATCTGTTATAATACAATGACATTAACAACAACTTGGAGGGGATACCAATGTTAGTTAAAATGACTGAATTTTTCAAAAACCTGCCTGCAAAGAAATGCTTGGAGTGCGGGGACAAAATTGAAGAACAGCATGAGTGTTATGGCAATACATGCGATAAATGCATGAAAATCAATCACATTTAACCACTGTCCATCCTACCAATACCTATTAATTGGAGAAAGAACCACTCGTTCTTTCTCTTTTTTTTGTTTATTGCACAGATACTTGAAATACCTAATAGATTTACATTTAAAGTACTACATGTTCTTTTCTACTGCGAGAATAAGAATTTGCCATTTCAATATTAAAATTAAAAACAACAATTATCTTAAAAAGAGCATGAAAAAAGACCAATAGAATTTGGTCTTTTACATAGCTTCAGCCATTATTTTGTGAGTGCAGCAGATAAAGATGTTTTGATATGGTCTTTGCCAAGCAGAAGTCCGTCTTTGATTTTTTGAAGGCTCCCCTCCCAGACAGGGTCTTCATGTTCTATACTTACAGCTCCATTATAGCCGATTTTGATTAATTCCTGAATAAACTTGGACCAATCTAAGTCACCCAATCCCGGTAATCGATAGCGCCACCATGAAAAATCAGTCAAAATTCCTGTTCTGTTTAATCGATCGTAATCAATCTCAGTATCTTTTGCATGAACATGGAAAATGCGATCAGCAAACTCATTCACCGGAATGTACGGATCGATTCCTTGCCAAATTAGATGGGAAGGATCATATGCAAGTCCAAAACAAGAAGAATCAAGCTGATCAAATAATCGGCTCCATATTTCAGGAGAAATAGCCGTATTTCCCATAAGGGGACAATTTTCAAATGCAATTTTGACATTTGCCTTTTCTGCAAGCTCTCCTGCATATGAAAAAAAAGAAACGATATCTTTCAAACTATTGGCCGGTTTTGAACGAATAGCATCATACGCATCATAAGAATCAGCCAACGAAGAAGAATTGATCCCTGTCGACGTCACAACTAAAGGAATTCCAAGCCGACCTGCAGCTTCAATTCTTGAAAACAGCTCTTTCTGGTGCATTTCCCTCATTTCAAGATCTTCAGAAAGAAAATTTCGACAATAGGTTAAAGCTGATACATTCATTCCTGTTGCTTCTAAAGCACTTTCTAAATCCAGCAAGTGGATAGATGGTCCTGCTTCTAACGTGTCAAAGCCTTCCTGCTTCGCCCATTCGATGATGGAATGAATATCTGTATGTCCATTATTTACTAAAGCGTTTGTTAAAAATCCAAATTTCACGTTCCTCATCCTTTGTTGACACTCTGAATTTACAATTCAGCTATCATTATTTTGGATAACGCCAAACAAAATAGCTATACTGGCTGCTCCTACTATTCCTATTTGATCTTTTAATACAGAACCTTCAATACCAATGTTTCTTTGCTTTGCCAGGAACGAATGCGTATTCACATGATCACGGATTTTTTGGATGAGAGGCAAATCTTCAGTCGCCAATTTGCCTCCAATGATTATTTTTTGGACATGAAACATATTCGAAAATGATGTCAATACAACTCCAATTTGGCTCCCGGCTGTTTTTACAGTTTGTATAGCTATCTCATCCTGATTTTCAGCATTTTCCATTACTTGTTCAATAGAAAGCATATCTAATTTAGAGAGTATCGCTTGCTCTGAAGCATACCTTTCTATACATCCAGAATTTCCGCACCAACATGGAATCCCGCCTGGCTCGTAAGTCATATGTCCAAATTCTAAAGCACCTGTCTGATCGCTCCGATACAATTTCTCCTGTAAATATAATCCAGACCCAATCCCTTGACCAATGTAAATACATAAAAAATCTGATATTTCCTTACATGAGCCATACATCTTTTCAGCAAGAGTCATGCCTCTTACATTGTGATCAACAAAAACTGGGATACTGAATTCATTAGTTAAGGATGAAACGATGTTTACTTCCTTCCATCCTATTTGCTGTACATTGATGATTTTTCCTTGCTCAAAATTAACGAGACCTACTGTTCCTATTCCAATCGCAGTAATGGTGTATATCTCATTGCGTTTTATAAAAAGAGTCAGTTCCTTAATTAAGAGAGCTAAAAATGCTTGCTGATTCATTTCATTTGAGTATTTAAACATATCGAGATCAATGACATGACCTTTAAAATTCACTATCCCTAATTCCACTTTATCACTGCGAATATGAACACCTATGACATGGACTGAATCTCCATTAAGATCTAGAGCTTTAAACCTGCGGCCAGCCCGTTTTTCCTTCTCTTCAACATCCCCAAGCTCTTTCACAAGACCATCATTTATTAATTCAGAAGTAATATTCGTAATGGTTGCGGGTGTTAATTGCGTAAATGCTGCGATCTTTTGTCTTGAGGTAGGTCCAAACCTGACTAAAGCCTGCAATACAAGTGATCGATTCGTTTTTTTCGTTCTTGATGTATTTTGACCGATTAAGCCCATGATTTTGCTCCTTTATTTTGTATAATCCAGAGGAGCAGGTTCAGTACGTTAAATATCAACCTTACATAAACGCAATTCATGTGCTCCGTCTTCTCTTGTATATTCGTAATAGTACCATATTTGCCCATTATGTATGATTGCATCTGTATAGCGAACGGCTTTCTTGGAACTTGTTTCTAAGGCCGGACCTTTATGATCTACTTTTGAGAAAGTCTTTAAATCAAAGGTAATGGCTCTGGCACCTTTTTCTTCATAATTTTGCTCTACCCCTACACTGCCATCCCACAGAACTGTATATGCACCCTGATAAGGAATTATTGTTGTTAAACGTGATTGATACTGATCCCAGCCCTTTGAGCCAACAGGCAGGACTTTATCGATCCACTCAAAATGCAGTCCATCTTCACTTACTGCAAGGCCTGTTGGTGCCACTGCCAATCCAGTATTATGAACATCCCCTGTTTCATGCATTTTTTCTATTGACACACCATTAACTCCTTGGGCATAGACAAAATACATATAATATTGATTGCCGGCCTTTATTACATATGGATCCTTAACACCTTCTACTCCTTTCTTGTCTCCCGCTGTTATGACTTTTTTACGATTTTTCGCTTCAAACGATGTTGGTGTTTTTGCTTCAATTACGTCGATTCTCCATCTGTTATCTTCAGGATCAACATAGCTAATATAGAGGCGATACTGATCATCATTTACTTTTACTAAAGCAGATCGTTCAATTGAGCTTGAGTTTAGTTCATTTTTATGCAGAACCCACACATCGGAAAAATGTTCTCCATCCAGGCTTTTGGCAATTCTAACTTCAAAGCCTCTCTCGTCATCCCCATACCCGCGTGGCTGTCTTACCCGGTAATATAAATAAAAGGTTTGATCCTTTTCATCAAATAATACAGTTGGAGCTCCTGCCCAAAAGCCTGTACTATTACCAGTTGGCTGAATGACTGCCTTTCCTTCTTCTGGATGAAATAATGGTGCTAATGAAAACCTCTCTTCAATCAATTGATTTTTTGTATTCATAACATTTCCCCCTTATTGTGTTCCTGCTTTTTGCAAGTAATTTCATTAATCGAAACTCTTCGGCCTTCTTCACTCGATTTTACTGCCGCATCAATCACCCTAAGTGTTTCTGCTCCATAATGAAAGTCAAGCTCATTGCCCTTTTGATTTTGGATAATATCAAGAAATTCCTCATATTGCTTTCCCCTGGCTGCGCCTGTAAAGTGATGATGTTCTTCTGGATGCAAACTTTGCTTTTCATTCTCCCATTGGCCATCATCATTACGCTTACGTATATAAACATTTTCCATTCCATCCATCCAAATAGAGGCCTTTGTCCCAACGATTTCAAGTCCGTGGCCATCCGGAGGCAATATTCGTGAACTTGTAAAATTCACAATTGCTCCATTTTCTAATTTACCAATGATTGTTCCAACATCATCATTACTTACTAGCCCATGCCCTGCTTCACCGATTTTCTTTCGTAAATCTATATACGTTCCTAACTCACTCTGAATATGTTGAAAGCTGCCGGCTTGCTTTTGAAAAAAATAATAAAGAAGATCGATTTGGTGGACACCAAAATCCGCAACAGCTCCTGCACCAGATGCTTCTTTTTGCATTCTCCACTCCAAGCCTACCTCTTTACTGCCGATTCTCCAGCCGCCAATGCGATGACGGTAAAAAACAAGGTCTCCGATTTCCTTTGAATCTATTGCTTCTTTTATCAATTGCGCATATGGATGATAACGGTATTGCATTCCCATATAATGAACTAAACCCGATTTTTCAGCTATTACAGCAAGCTCTTTCGCTGCTTTATAGTTTGTAGATAATGGCTTTTCACATAGAACATGAACATTTTCGGCAAATGCAGCTTTAGCAATCTCGGCATGTGAACCATTATCCGTACAAATAACGACTGCCTCAACTCGTTCCAATAACTCTTTCAAGCTTGAGCAAATCAGCGAATCTGAAAGATTGTGACGTTTAACAAAGCTTTCAGAGTTTTCGCGGAACAGATCAAAAACAGCTGTTAACCTCCAATTGCTAACGGACTGAATGCCCGCAAGATGATCATTAGCTATTCCAATTGTTCTTCCAGTACCAACGATCCCGATTGTTTTTTTCATTATGTCACCGCCTTATTAGGTTGATAATTAATTAATTCAATTAATTAACTTAATTTTATTTAAAAATCATTTAAATATCAATAGATTTTTATACTATTTTCTAATAATTGAAATCAGCATTTAATGGGACTGCATCCTATCTGCCATTTCGTGTAAATTCCTCAAGCTTAATTCAAGACAATCCAGAGGATTTCTCGGACAAACATCTTGTTCGACAACATACCACTCGATTCCGTTTACTTCTCCCCACTGTAAAATGGAGGGAAAATCCAGGATTCCTGTACCAACCTCGGCAAAAGAATGATTTTCATCTTTTCCGACATCCTTTAAGTGAATAATTGGCATTCTATTTGAAAACCTTTCAATATAAGTCAGCGGATCATGTCCTCCAATTTTGATCCAATATACATCAATCTCTGCTAAAATATGATTTTCTTCTGAAGGATCCAGAATATAGTCTAACGCATTCATATCATTAATCTCTGTCTGAAATTCAAAAGCATGATTATGATAGCTGATTCGAAAACCCTTATCCATTAATGTATTTGCAATGTTATTGAGAGCATTTTTGATTCTTATATAGCTCTTAGCATTTCTCAGTTCTTCAGGTAAGTAAGGACAGATAATGTCTCTTGTTTGTAAGATTTCTGCCTCTTTTACTACCTGGTCTAAATCTGTTCGGAGACGATCGATACTTGCATGCAGTCCTGCTGTTTTTAAGTCTAAATCCTTTAGCATGACTGAAATCTCTTCAGCATGATAACCATGAAAATTACCCAGTTGCACGGCATCATAGCCGATTTTCTTTACACGCTGTAATGTTCCTTTAAAGTCTCGATCCAATTCTGCACGTAAAGTGAACAATTGTACTGCAAATTTACTTTTTAACACGATGATATCCCCTTAAACTAGTATTTTTGTGTTTTTTCACCCTAACTACAAGAAACGCGTAAAGAATATTCATTTCTAAGCTCTTTAAATAAATTAATTCATTTAATTAACTTATTATCATTCTACTTCTTTTTAGGAGAAATAGTACAGCTGCTTCTAAAAAATCGCTTGAAGTGAGGGGACATAATTGAAGAAAAGCGACAATTCATGCGATAAATGGATAAATCCTATTTTATCCATCCTAACAATACCTATTGGAGAAAGAACACTTCATTCTTTCATTTTTTTTTAGGCTTTTACTGCAAAAAAAAGACACTGATTTCCAGTGCCTTCTTCTCCGCTGTTCTAAATATCTCTGTCCCAGTGGCGATGCTCAGCTGCTGCACCTATAAATGCATCAGAGAAAATAGTCAATTCCTGTGCATCTTCAGCAACGATAACGCCCGGACCATTCCCAATTTCCGCAGCCTCAAGAATTTCCGCAGCTTCATATGCTGCCCCAATCGCTTTAAAGTGGCTGTAGCCTTCTTTTAGGAATTTAATTGATTCTTTATTCTGGAGTAATAGTTCTTTGCATTTTTTGCCGCCTGCTACATAAATGGCATCAAATAAGACCGAATCACTTGTCAGGAATGTATGATCCACTTTCAGTTCCTGACCGTCCTCACTTTTAAGTGGGCTCAAGGTGTGACTGACCACCTCTGGCGTCATACCTGCTTCCTCTAAAGAACTTAATAACGGATTCAATTCAGATGCATTATAGCCATTTTCAGCAAGAACAGCCACTTTGCGGGTATCTGGAATCTTGATTGTTTTTTCCTGGCTTAGCGCATCTGATGAATTCGTAACACCTGAATCTGTGCTGTCCTTAGAAACTTCAGCTCCTATTCCGGCTGCCACTTCTTCCGCAAGTTTATTATCAATGCTGCTGATCATACTGACAACCTGCTGCTGAACATCTTTGCTCTTCACTTTTCCGAGCTCAAATCGGAAAGCTGAGATAATATGCTGCTTTTCAACCTCTGTCATGCTGTTCCAGAACAGCTTAGCCTGTGAGAAGTGATCCTTAAAGCTCTCACTGCGCTGACGGATTTTGCGCCCATCGACCTTTTCCTGATAATGAACATAGCCGCCTTCTTCCTCACTTGCGGGCCGAGGATCATTTTGCGAAAGTGAATTTTTGTGATAAGCCGTTTGCCCTCGATTAATCGTCATACGGTGCATGCCGTCTCTCTGATTGTTATGAAACGGACAAACAGGACGATTGATAGGAAGCTCATGAAAGTTTGGACCTCCAAGTCTTGAGAGCTGTGTATCTGTATATGAAAATAAACGCCCTTGCAGCAATGGGTCATTTGAAAAATCTATACCCGGCACAACACTTCCCGGATGGAACGCCACCTGTTCGGTTTCAGCGAAAACATTATCCTGATTGCGGTCGAGTGTCATTTTTCCGATCAACTTTACCGGAACGATTTCCTCCGGCCATAATTTTGTCGGATCGAGAATATCAAAATCAAAATTAAATTCATCTTCTTCTTCTATTATTTGAACACCTAGCTCGTACTCAGGAAAATCTCCCTTTTCAATAGATTCATAAAGATCTCTTCTATGAAAATCCGGATCCTTTCCTGCAAGCTTTTGGGCTTCATCCCATACAAGAGAATGAACTCCAAGCTTCGGCTTCCAGTGGAATTTCACAAAACGTCCTTTTCCTTCTTCGTTCACAAATCTAAAGGTATGTACGCCAAACCCTTCCATCATCCGGTAGCTTCGCGGTATCGCCCTGTCTGACATTGCCCACATCACCATATGTGCAGATTCCTGATTATTTGCAATAAAATCCCAAAACGTATCATGAGCTGATGCAGCCTGCGGCATTTCATTGTGCGGCTCCGGTTTTAAAGCATGAACCAAATCTGGAAATTTAATCGCATCCTGAATAAAGAAAACAGGGATGTTATTTCCGACTAAATCATAGTTTCCTTCTTCCGTGTAAAATTTTGTTGCAAATCCCCTGACATCGCGTACAGTATCCCCAGATCCTCTAGACCCGGCAACAGTTGAAAATCGCACAAAAACAGGTGTTTGAACAGTCGGATCTTGAAGAAATTTAGCCTTAGTAAACTCTTTCATCGATTCATACACCTGAAAATAACCATGAGCCCCATAGCCCCTAGCGTGCACAATCCTCTCAGGAATGCGTTCATGGTCAAAATGAGTCATCTTTTCCCTGAAATGAAAATCCTCCATCAGCGTAGGACCGCGCTCACCCGCTTTTAATGAATGTTCATCATCTGAAACACGCAGACCCTGATTTGTCGTCAGCTTTTTTCCTTTATCATCAACCCGGTACGCATCTAACTGTTCATCCTTGCTGTTTTTTGTATGCTTGTCCATTCGATTCATTCCTTCCGTTCTTTTTTATACACACTTAAAGAATTACCACATAATTCCGAAAATGAAACCCGTTTTGTTTAACACTCCCTTACATGAAATGAAACTATTAAATAAAGATCTGTTTGCAGGTTAACAAATACAAATATATGAACGACCCTTTACATATGATAAACTTTCACTATGTAAGCACTTTCACTTATACAAAGGGGTGTATCGAACCATGGCAACCATTTCAAACGAAGATTTGCTGGAATTAGAAAGCAGGCTGTCCTTCATGTTTTTTTGGGAAGAAGCAAACATAAATCCGGAAAGTCCCGGGTACGGTCTTATCCGTGATCGCGCACCTGGAGGTCAAGATATATGTTCAATTGCTTCTGTCGGATATGGCTTAACGGGATTGGTGATTGCTGCTGAAAGAGGCTGGATTTCAAAGAGTCATGCAAAAGAAAGGGCGCTCGGCACATTACATACTTTGCTGTATAATGCTGAACACATTAATGGATTTTTTTATCACTTTATCGATATGGAAACAGCTAAACGGGCTCATCAATCAGAGGTATCTGTTATTGATACAGCAATAGCTATTTGTGGTGCGATAACCATAGGAGAATATTTTGGTGCAGAAATTAAAGAAGCTGCACACAAGCTCTATGAGCGGGTAAATTGGGAATGGTACCGTAATCCTGAAACCAACCAATTTTATATGGGATATACACCTGAAAGAGGACATTGGGCATCTTGGGATATGTATGCAGAACAATTTATGATGTACTTTTTAGCCATAGCTTCACCCACGCATTCTGTTAATAAAGAGATTTTTTATGATTTTAAACGTCAGACAGGTTCCTATGGCAGCTTGCCTCCATTTATCTATACATGGGTTGGTTCATTGTTTACCTTTCAGTTTTCACACGCTTGGTTTGATCTCCGAAACAAGGTGGATCTGGAAAATGTGGACTGGTGGGAAAACTCGATTACGGCTACAAGAACACACCGTCAATATTGTATAGATGAATCAAAGAATTTTAAAACATTTGGAGCCCGCTCTTGGGGATTAACTGCATGCGACGGGCCATTTGGGTACCGGGGGAATTACGGAGCTCCGCCATCTGGAAAAAACAGTGCAAACGATCAGCATAAACCAGATGGAACAGTTCCTCCGGCTGGAGCAATTGGTTCGATTGTTTTCACGCCGGACGAGGTACTTGATGCTATGCAATACTATTATAATGAACAACCTAAACTATGGGGCAAGTACGGTTTTCAGGATGCTTATAATCTCGATGTAGAACCAGCTTGGTACGGGAAGGATGTTATTGGTATAGATAAAGGGATTTCATTGCTTATGCTTGAGAATTATCGAACCGGCCTTGTATGGAAATATTTCATGAAAAATGAGTATGTTCAAAAAGGCTTAAAGATGGCAGGATTTATAAAAAAGAGCATCTAAAAGATTCATAGAAATTTAAACAGCTGTTGGGCTAGCCCAACAGCTGTTATTTCAAAACTGACACTCATAGCTTTCATCTCACACTTTTAACGCGAGGTCTTTAGACATACTTATGACTTCCTCAGCAGTCACTTCTCTCTCGAGTTGATTAGACAGATAGATCCCTTCACTAATCAATATCGTTTGAAGAGCAATCTCTGCGGTTGGAAGCAGCTCCACTCTTCCTTGAAGTGCAGCAATCCAGTGATGCTGTGAAGAATCATAGGCATCCATATTTTCTCTTAACTGATGGAATCGGTAATCAGCTGCTCCTAAATCAAAGGTGCTGTCCATATCCATATCACAGAACGTTGTGTGGTAGCTGAAAGGTACGTGTGCTCCATTTGAATGGCTTGGAAACCTGATCCCGCCTTGATTTCCAACAATAGAACTACCTTCAAAATGATTTAAATGAATCGCCCATGATTCAATAATGTCCAATGTCAGACCATCCTCAAATCTAACAAAACCTACTCCAAGCTCCTCAACGTCAAAACCGCTTACTTGTTTTCGAACCTCGTCCATATCCATTTCCTGATACGTTTTGCCCGTGATTGTTTTTACCTGAGGCATATTCATTAAGTACAGAAGCTGGGAAATGCGATACACTCCCATATCAAAGAGAGCTCCGCCTGAAGCGATTTTCTTTTGATTAAATTCGCTTGTGCCATATCCATCTACAAAAGGACGCCCTCTCCTTCTGAAGCCTGTAGATCGCGCGTGGTATAACTTCCCGAGTTTTCCTTCATCTATTAATAGTTTAGCTGCTTTTGTATCAAAGGAGTACAGGAAGCTCAGCTGAACATGCAGGTGCTTACCGCATTCAATCGCCATATCCAGCATCTTCCTGCCATCTTTATACGATCCGGCAATTGGTTTTTCACAATAAACATGTTTACCCGCTTTTAATGCTTCAATAGTCACTTGAGCGTGTAGATTATTATGAAGACACACATCGATTGCATCTAGATCATCGCGTTTCAGCATTTCACGAAAATCCCTGTATGTATATGGGATGTTATACTTTTCAGCAGTAGCCTGCAGCTCAATTTCATTTAGATCACAGGCTGCCACCACTTCCGCTCCGTCCAATTTCGCATATTGATCTAAGTGGACCTTACCGATGATTCCTACCCCGATGATTCCGATTCTTATTTTTTTCAAGAGACTGCACATCCTTCGCTTAATTTCTTTGCTTCAAGTGCATTCCATGTGTTTTGAGCGGTTGCAAGCTGCCACGCTACTTGACTGTATTCATTTTTTCCAGAGTGATGTTCAATTCCAATATGTCCTTTATAGCCTGTATCCTGCATGAGTTTCAGTTTTTCCTCACAAGCTGGTATGACCCAAGCAGCTAAATGAGTATGAAACGCATATTTTGCACAAAGCTGATCCCCATTTTCTTTATCAACATCCCAGTTTTCAAAATGCAGAAGAATTCCAAAAGAAGGATGATCCACTGCTTCATATACTTTCCTTATATTTTCCGGTACTCTGGAAGCTCCCCAATGATTTTCAGGACCTACCATAAATCCGCAATTATGGGCTATATGTGCGTACTCTTTATATCGCTTAACTGTATAGTCAAATTGTTCTTCGCTCATTTCCAGGTCCCTGCCGCCCATATCAATTCGAACAGTTCTTGCTCCTAAGATTTCAGCTGCCTTCAAATTTTTCAAAGCATTTTCATACCAATTTTTCTTAGCCTCAGGATTTGGATCCCATACCTCCGCACAGTCTACACATAGATTTGCTAGATACAGCTCCTTTTCATCCATGGCTTCCCTTACTTTTTTCAAGTAATCTTCCTCAAAACTGGCTAACATCATATTCCAAATATCGGCATTGTTTAAGTGATAGCGATATTTTACACTTTCTAAGTATCCGAAAATATCGATTTTCCCCTGGTTGAAAAGTCCATTAAAAGAATAGGAAGCAATTGAATATTTCATTTTCATCCTCCTGCAAAGTTAGATTTTTTAGTTTGTGTAAAACAATAACAACTTGATTTCGATAAATACTGACAACGTTTTCAATTAGCGGTATTTTTTTTCAGACTGTGACTGAGTGATCATTCATGAAACAAGTAGATTTTTTCGTATTTTTCTATTAATCTCTCACAGTAAAAAGGGATTAGAAGGTTTACCAGATACAAATAATAAGGAATCCCTCCTTCATTTTTCATATTTTCATTATATTTGCTTGCAGAAAATGATAAAATTAACAAAAACAAACTATTTGAATATTTCATCAATTATTTTTTCAGGAGTGTGAATTTTGCTTAATATTAAAGGCATTTACCATGATGTAAATCCAACGTGGAGCATAGGAAAAAGCGGCGGCTGTGATACGGTTGTATTTGTAACAGAAGGAAAGCTTTTTTATTTTATTGAGGATCACAAAATGGAGGTTGAAAAAGGAGAAGTATTATTCATCCCATCGATGTTAAATCGTGCTTGGCAAAGTCACCAAATTGACGGTCATCATAAATATACAGCAGTGTTTACTCAAACTGAAAAACTGAATCCTCTCCCATTTGTTAAATCGGACAAGATTATTCGTTTAAAATTGCGCAATTCTGCTTATTATGAGCAAAGATTTGCCTTTTTGTTTATCCAATGGCTTGGGAAAAGACCATTTTACGAACAAATGTCTCAGCATATCTTATATGAATTGTTAACCCTCATTGCTCAAGAGCATGCTGAATCACAGTCATCCTCTCCTGCAAAAGAGCAAATGGCAAGAAAAATTCAATCATTCATTTTGCATAATTTCCGAAAAAATATCACAATTGATGAACTGTCTGAATTAGCAGGTATAAGTTCTAACTATGTAACAGTCATTTTTAAAGAAGTGCTTGGGAGCACCCCTATTCAGTATTTGCATCAAACTCGCATTAACACGGCTGTTAACTTATTTGAAAATACTGATATGACAGTAGGCGAGGTTTCCGAGTATCTCGGTTATTGTGATCAAGCCTATTTCAATCGCATGTTCAAAAAATGGATGGGTACAGCCCCTTCACTCATCCGGAATTGTTAAAAGAAAGGCTCTTTTCGTAAAGTTAGCTGCTTTTAGAAAAAATGGTTAATACCTTTAGTGGATTGTAGCGGTAGGCACTTAACTCCTTCGGGAAATAGAGGCTCCCCGCGACAAGCAAGTGCCTGCAGCGGAAATCCACGGGTACAATGAATAACCAAAAACAACAATCAATGCGAAAACAGCCAAAAGAAAAGACGCTCCAGTAAATTTTACGGAGCGTCTTTCTCTGTTTTACTTTAGTCTGTTACTCACCAGATATTCCTGTTTTATCAGTAACCTCAACAAACCATTTTTGAGCAAAGAAGTACAAAACAAGCAGGGGTAAGATAACAAGCATTGTTCCTGCAAGTTTGATTGATTCATTAATATCTGCACTTTCTCCTGTCGTACTTTGACTTCCATACATACTCATAAATGCATCATTAAACTGCTGCAGCTTTAAAGGGAGAGTCGACATCGCATCTCCTAAATAGAGCGAAGCGGTATAGGTTTCATTCCAATGCCAAACGAATGAGAAGAGGAAGACAACAACCATTGCAGGTATTGAAATCGGCAGGACAATTCGAAAGAAAATCGAGAGGCGGCTTGCCCCATCAATTTGAGCAGCTTCCTCTAAGGCAACCGGAATTGACCTGAAAAATTGTGTGTAAATCAAGATGAACAATGCACTTTTCAGCCCCATCGCAAAGAATGCAGGTATGATAAACGGCAACGGGGAACCGAGCATCCCGTATTGCTCAAATAATAAGAAAAGCGGAATCATAACCACTTGAGAAGGTATGATAAACGTCAGCATCATAAGAACGAACAATATGGACTTACCCGGAAAATGGAACTTTGCAAATCCATATCCTACTAATGCACAAGAAATCGTTTGACCAGCTGCAGGCAGCACTGAGTTTAATAGCGTTGAACTCAGTGTTTTGGGAAAGTCCAATACTCGCCATGCCTGAATATAGTTCTCGAAGTAGAAGCTTCTTGGAATCCATTGCACGGTCGGATCCAGCAAATCATCAATGCTTTTAAAGCTTTGTGAAACAATAAAAAGGATGGGATACAAGTAAACAAATCCTATGCTTATGATTAAGAAATAAAGAAAAAACTTAAATATGATCCCGTCATTTCCCTGTTTACCAAGCAAAATGCGTTTTGCTCTCGGCAATCCCCGTTCTAGAATAGATTCACTGTTTTTGAGAATGGAGTGTTTATACGAAACCTTCTCTTCGTTAATAACTGGTTTCATGCTGCTTTCCTCCTTTTCAAAAACGGTATGTTCAACTTTTGTTTCCTCTTATCCTCTTTGTTTCGAAAAAAGAAGAAAATGATTAAAAGGAAAACTAAGATCAAGGCCTGATAAATCCAGGAAAGGGCTGTTGCATAGCCAAACCCTGTTTCGATTTTAAACATATTGTCCTTAATCATTTGGATTATTTCATTAACTGAGTTTGTAAACAAATCTACAGTCGTATAGATTAAGTTAACAAGAATAAACGGTTTAATCCCTGGCAGTGTAATTTTCCAAAATGTTTCCCATGGCGAAGCCCCATCAATGGCTGCAGCTTCATATACACTGCGATCAATCTTTTGCATACCGGCAAGAAAGATGAGGATTTGAACTCCTGAGAACCAAAGAATGAGAATGAATTTTTGAATGATCTCGATAATGGGATCAGCGATAGAAGGACTCAAACTATCCTTTATAACATTTACAATCCCATATTTTTCAACGATTGGGATCGTGCCAGCACCCTGCAAAAACAATTCATTAATGACAGCACCGCTTGAGATTACGACAGGCAAGAAGAAGATTGCCCGGAACATCCCCTTCATCTTAATGGGCTGATTGATTAATAAAGCAACAATAAGAGAGAAAATAACTACTATGGGAACCATAAATACAACTGTTTTCAAAAAATTAACCAGTTCCTCAAGGAAATACGGATCCTTAAAGAAAGCATAATGATAGTTTTCAAATTTAATAAATTCAGAACGAATCCCCTCAGGTGTAACAAAAACCTTTTCGAAACTCATCTTAAAGGAGGAGTAGATTGGATAGGCCATAAATAGCAGGAAACCTATAATCCATGGACTAATAAACAGCAAACCGATAAACGTATCTTTTCGCTTATTCGTCAATGAAAATCGGCTATTCAAGTTTCTTCCCCTCCTTTAGTACAACAAAGCTGCGGGGTGCGATAGCTTGACCTGCAGCAGCTGCTTTATTGGATTGATAATTAACGATGATCGATACATGATTTGAATATTTCACTTCAACAACACCAGGGCTATGAACAACTCTGTCAACAATCGCTTCACCAGAAATGGCTTTCAGCGGTTCTTGTATTTTGTCATAGACTTGTTTAACCTCTTTCGTCCAATCTTTATAATAAGAAGCGTAAATATGATTAGAAGGACCATGATTTAATAAATGTGCCTGTTCCTTTGTAAAATAAAACGATGGTATTGCGCCTATTTCGATCATTTGCAGAATATCCTCCTCTGAATTTGAAGAAAAATTCAAAGGCGGCATATAGTAATCAACATAGCCGTGTAAAACCATTTGGGTAAACGGAATGGTATCTGTTGCGTACATGTACTGAGATGATTCCATTCCAAGATCATAAATTTTATCGGCAAATGGCAGCAAATAATCATTCGGCTTGTACATGGAAACTTCTTGCATGCTGTCACTCAGCAGCTTGCCAATCTCAAGATAATGTTCCGCTGCCTCTTCTCTGCTTATCGGAGATCCCTTTTTGAAATCAGAGAATAAGAGAGTGCTTGTATTTATTAATGCGATATTCGCAACATTTAATTTCTCAAACTCTTTTATATCCTCTTTTAAAAGATTGACTGCCTTTGCAGGGTTTATATAATAACGGCTTAAATCAAGAAAATCTTCATTTAACCTCTCATATCCAACAGATTGTTCCAGTACCCCATTTGTGATTTTTCTGGCAGCCTCTGTTTTCTCATTAAAACGATTTGAATCTTTGTATCCATACGTATAATCTGCCTGCAATGATAAGCTGACTGCATCCTGTTTTAATTTTTCTGCAAGATTCCGTATAGCATCTGCTCCGCCAAGTTCTTTTGCAGCAGGAAATTTATCAGGATTTTTCCCAGTAAGACCGCCATTCTCCCACCCGGCTACATTAACGTTTAAATCGGAAATACCTTTTTCTTTTAGAAGGGAAACAATTTGCCCGATTTCCTCAAAGGACGTCATTTTCACATATTTATTCCAAAACATTCCAGGTTCCATTTCACCGCCTAGAAAGTCAACTTGCATTGGAACCGTTTTCTTTGATTCTAGTTTTTTAAGAACACCTTCTTCAACCAGTGCATCACGATAAGCTTTTGCCATCCCTACATAAGTAGCATCTTGATTTTCCAGGAACGTATAGCTTACTTTAAAGTCCTGTTCAATCCGCTTCTTTTGATACGTGTTAAAGCCGCCCATGCTTTTACTCGTTGGCTGAAAATATGAATTTCTCACAATAAATCGAGCAGCTGTCCAATTAAAATTCGTGTTTACCCCGCTTGGAAAGGCTACGATCTCTGCGCTGAATTTCCCTTCTTTCACCTCACCGAGCATTGCATTTTGCCGTTCTCCGTGTACAAGTCCAAACACTGGCATTGACACACGTTCAGCTGCCACTGAAGCGAATAAATTATCAGAGGTTTTTACAGACAAATCATCACCGTAAATTCTTCCAACATAAGGCTGTTCATAGGTCATTGTTGGCTGTTTAAAGCGGATCAGTGCTCCGCTTCCATCAGGTATCATCATATACCCTGGAACATCATCAACTCTTGTGCTTCCCAGAAATGGATAAACATAAAGGTGACCAATTTTCCCCTGTTTTTCAATCCAGCTTTCCTCTGGAACACTAATTGTCACTTGATGATGATCCAATTGAATTTCGATTGAAAATTCTGTTTGCAGCTTTGCTAAGATGATCGTATAGCGTATGCCATTTTCTATTGATTCGATCTTTTTAACTTTGCCGTCTAAGGAGGAAAAGCTTCCTCTTTCAAGACCAGACTTACTATTGAAAAACTCAACCATCACCGGTGATTGAATTATTTGACTCCAATCTTCATTCAGAGATTCTTTTTCCAGCATTTGATCAGTTGGCTTTGAAGACCAGACATAGCCAGAACGCAAATCCTTCACGAAGAAGCTTAACGTGTCTTTATTAAAATAGAGCTCCAGCTCTTCTGTTTTTGCCGCCTTTTCAAAATCAGCAGGAATGTCTATTTTTTGGTTGTTTTTCTCTTGCTGATCTGGCTGTGTGTAGCGATTTGTCGTAAGCTCTACCGTTGAAGTTTCTTTTTGCTCTTTTAATGTTTTTTGAACTGGGACTTCTTTTTTAGCCGTAAACAGGCTTGTCTCTCCTAACATGGCTGTTGAAAAAATGCTGCCAATTATGACAAACATTAAGATTGTGTATTTGAACCGTTTCGTCTTAAACACGCGCCCTCACCTCTTGGAAGATGGCATAAACAAAATCAATGACTTGATTTGATAGACCGAACATAATAAAGGCCAAAAATCCCATGACCAGCATTCCCGAAAATGTTAACATGATGTTCTTGACTGTCTGGCCAAGTTCAAAGTGATGAACCTCTTTGACCATTAAAAACATAAGAATAACACTCCACAACGCGGTACCATTTTTCGCAATATCGTATATAACTGTCTCCATCAGCGTAAGACCATTTGACATGACAGCGATAGGAATTCCAAGCAGGATATAAGGACTTAGAGCATACGCCGTACCCATATATACATGTTTGAACTTTCCTTTTCCATCATTAATCGTGCTTACCAAATAATTAGCTGTGATCCAAGCTGTAATTGGAACGAAAATCTTGTAAAATTCGTTCATTATATTTACTTTCCTTGTGTCCACACCGCTGAACAAAAAGTTTGTATAGTGTAAATCAAAGATATAAACTATGAATAGCAGTATATATAAGATGGAAGCTACCAGTACAGAACCTTTTTTTAGGTGTACCAGCTCATAATAGCCGTCAATTGGATGCCTCATAATTCTAAAATTATGAAAAAATTGACTTGCATATTTTCTATTTTTAAACGACTGATAGATCCGAACTGCATCTTGTCCAAAGCCCTTTTTGCGATATAGGTAGCGAAGAAGGTAAACGAATAGAATACCACCTGCACTTATTAATAAAATGGAAGATATATTGTCAATCATCCATTGCCTTCTGATTTCCCAATAAGCATTAGAGTACCCTTCAACATCATTTGAAATAACAAATTTATTCAGAGCTTCCTCATACTCTCCCTTTTTAAAGGCTGCCATTCCAAGTCCGAGGTGAGCAAGACCGAACATACTATTGTATTTCAGCACTTCCTTCCAGTAGGTTTCACTCTCTTCATATTTTCCTTCTGCATAAAAAGACATTGCCATATGAACAAGGTTTGCATATTCTGTGGGTTTAAAGCCTTGAATGACTCCCCTCTGCTTATCTAAGATAAATATTCTTCCTTTTGTATTCACAGCAATAGAAGATGGGGCTTTCGTTAAACCTAAACGCTGATTTCCAAGATCCGTCCCGCTAAATGAAAAGACCATATTTCCATTTGAGTCGTATTCATAAACACTCCCATCAGCTGAATCAACAGCAAAAATATTCCCCATAAAATCAACGGTGATATCTGAAATATTTCTAGTTGTCCAAGTAGAAGGTATTAAATTCGATCCAGATATATTTAATTTCTTTAATCCATTTTCTTTAACGCCATTCGTACTTGTATAAATAAGGCCCTCATCATCAATCGCCAGGTTTGTAGCAGATGGCGGAAGCTTGCTTTGAAGCTTTTTCAATTGTTCTTGTGAGTAGAAGATTTTTTGGACGGCTCTAGTCATATCAAACCCGGTTTGGTTCGCACCAAAGTAACCGAGGAATTCACCCTTTGAGCTAATTTGTGCCAGTCCTTCTGTTGCACCTTCAAGTACGGCATAAATATTGCCTCTTTTATCCACAATTACTTTTTTCGGGGTGAAATCGGTTTTTTCGCCAAATAAAACAGAGCTTGGTTTTCCATACTCATTTATCTTCTTCCCCTGCTGATCAAATTCATAAATCATTTGATTGCCATAATCGGCAACGAAGATATGTTCATTTTCATGAACAAATACTCCAGTTGGCTGAGATAGAGTACCTTCTCCGATGCTTTTTAGAAAAACACCATCTGGACTTAAGACGGCAATTCTTGCATTCCCGGTATCTGCAATATACATTTGATCCATTTTATCAATGTAAAGATCATCTGGCTGTGAAAGAGGCAAATCATTCCTCATCTGCCCTTGATTTTCAACATCTCCAAGCGCAGATAAACCGTTCATGGTTCCAGTCGGCAAGTATCCGTCCTGTGTAATCGTCCAATTTCCATCTGAACCAATAGTCCAAGTAACATACGGAGATTTGGCAAGCACATTTGCAGGAAGCATGAGGACGATGAAAACACTTAAGAGTACTATTATTCTTTTCACTGTGTCCTCCCCCTACTTAAGCCCAGAATGAGCCATTGTATTGATTACTTTACTTTGCATAAAGATGAAGATGATTAAGTTAGGAATAAACATAAACAAGGCTGCAGCTGCTGCCATCCCTTGACCAGCAATGTTATTTTCAATTTGAGAGACAAGTGTGCTCATATAAAAAGCAAACGTCTTTATGTTCTCATCGTTCATATAAATGACGGATGTTTCGACATTGTTCCAAGCCATCTGGAAAGAAAGGATGGCAACTGTCGCCAATGCCGGCTTGATCATCGGCAAAATAATGCTTTTAAAAAGAATAAAATCATTTGCACCATCAATAGAAGCGGCATCGATTAAGGAATCTGGGATTTGATCCACGAATTGCTTCACCAAGAATACGCTCACCGGCAATGCTAAAAGCGGTAAGATATGACCAAGCATATGATCTGTTAACCCTAGTTTATCGATGATAAAATATCTTGGAATGGTTACCGCTGCAGGAACAAACATCATCGCAATGATATTGGCTTCAAACACAGCTTTTTTCATCATAAACTCTTTTTTAGAGAGGGCGTATCCAGCCATTCCGCTGATTAAGCAGGTTAACAGGACGACGCTCCCTGTTACGATCACACTATTAAACAAGTATTTTGACATGGGCACAAGCGTTTTAGACGTTTGAGCAACTAGATCTGTAAAGTTCTGCATGGTTGGTTTGTCAACTAAAAATCGAGGCGGGTATAAAAATAACTCATCAATTGGTTTTAATGCCTGTGAAAACATAAAGATAATCGGCAGAACCATAAATACACTCAGTGCTGACAAAATGGTGTAAAACTTCCATTGACTGATGTGAAAACCATCTGGATTAATTTTTGTAGATTTAAATGACATACTCACTCAGCTCCTTCATCAAAGAGGCATTAGTCTTTTTCACCGAACAGCCTCCAGCAAAGCTTTGAAAAACCATAAACAATGATTAGCAGGATAACAGAGATTGCTGAAGCATACCCCATTTCATACCGGATGAATCCAAAATCATCAATGTGATTGATAATAAGCTGTCCGGCATATTGAGGTGTTGGATTGGCTCCGGATAATTGAACACCTATGGCACCAGCCTGAAAGGTCCCAACAACAGCCATTACTGCCCCAAAAAGCATTTGCGGCTTCATGGATGGAATGGTGATATAAAACACTTCCTGCAGCCGATTGCTAAGACCGTCAATATAAGCAGCTTCATAAAGCTCTTGATCTACATTTAATATTCCTGCGAGCATTGCAAGAAAACCTACACCCATACTTCCCCACAAAGAGACAGCAATCATGATTGGCATTAAGAAATCTGGAGACTGTGTCCATTGAATCGGTTCATAAATAATTCCTAAGTTTATGAGAATACTATTTAAATAGCCTGCACGGTCTCCACTAAAAATGACAAGCCATACAACAGCCATTGCGACAGCCGCTGTCATCGAAGGAGAATAAATAATCAGCGTCAAGACCGTTCGCGACTTTTTCGGAATTTGTGCAAGCAGCCAGGCGAGCCAAAAGGAAAGGGCATAGCCGATTGGCCCTACTATCAATGAAAATTTAATAGTATTAGGCAGAACATACATCATGAACACATTATCCTGAGTTAAAAGATTTACATAATTTTGAAGTCCGATGAATTTTGGCGCTTCAACGGTATTAAAATAAGTGAATGACAAACCAATTGCAGCTAGAACAGGCACCACAATAAAGAATATAAACAAGAGCAAGAACGGACCGATAAAGGTGAAAGAAATTAATTCATTTTTCACCTTTCGGTTTTGAAAAAATGCAGGCTTGCGTTTTTTTTCTGCAGAAGCATCTTTCTTTATCGGCTGAAAATGCTCCAGTCTTGCTTCGCTTTTTAATGGTGAACCCATACACTATCACCTCTTATCTTCAGGAAATGCCGGCATCTCTATTTCTTTTACAACTTTTCCATCTTTTATATAGCCGAATTCCTCTAATTTTTTCTTGATTTCCCGATTTGAAATGACGATGGCATCCTCTAGCGCTTTACGGGGATTTTCGCCATCAAAGACAATTTTGTTCCAGGCATTGCTTATTTCACGCTCAAGCATGTAATCTCCAGGAACATGCGGAACATCTTTTAACCACTTCCATTGTGTTTGTATAACCTCAATATCTTCTTTTGGCCAGGCAAGCTCATTAAAGGCTGCAAGATTAGAAGTATTCCATTTATACGTAGGCCCGTAATTTGCTTCCATCTTAAACCCATATTCCTGCTGCGTTTCTTTTGATGTCCACCATTTAATAAATTCCCATGATTGATCCTTCTTTTCCGTCTTTTTAAAAATAAGCGCTGATTGTCCTGTACCAGGCGCCCATCTTGCAATTGTTCCATCTTCTTGCTTCACACCTGGAAAAGGAGCTATTTTCCACCAGCCGGCAAGCTCAGGGGCAGCAGAAGTTAATTGGATATATGTAGCCAAGTCCGATATGCCGATTGGCAAAGATCCTTCTCTAAAATGGTTGTAAAAATTAGGAACCTGCAGAGGCATGCTGTAGATGGAGAAGCTTTTTGTCATGAGCTCGAAGCCCTTCAGCGCCTGCTCTGTTCCTATTCCTGCACTCATTCCATCTTCTGAAAAAAGGTCTCCTCCAAATTGATAAAGATATGGCACAGTTAGATGAAACGGTTTATTGCCGCCTGTTTGAGAAAGCGGCGTAAAAAAATTCATTCCATACCTTTGCAATTCCGGTAAAGTCGTTAATACCTCATCCCATGTTTGCGGAACTTCCAGATTTAAAGAATCTAATATATCTTTTCGATAAAACATCACCCAGAAGTTTTGTGTTTCTGGAATCCCATAGACACCTTTGTTAAAGTAAAATGGAAGTAATGCTCCTGAAGAGAAACGTTTCGATATTTCCTCATAGTCAGAGAACTGTGACAAGTCATAAACTGTCCCGCGCAGTGCAAGGTTATAAGGGAGATGATTACTTACACCAAGTGCAACATCTGGTGTTTTATCAGCTGCATTTGCAAGCACAAGCTTCTGCTCATCAGGCATAATTGAAAACTTTACTTTAATGCCTGTTTCTGCAGTGAATTGCTGATCCGCCAATTGCTGCATCATGTTCACATACTGCTGCGAGCGATTGACCCATACCGTTAGCTCTTCTTCACTATTTTTATTGTTTGCTAATGAATAGTCATCTCCAAACGAAAGGAAAAACTTCAATGTTTGCGTTTGTACTTTCGCCCACCATGATGCATTGGCATGTGGCAATTCTTCGTTTGACAAATATAATTTATCCAGCTGAAGCTGCTGATTAGGAAACTTTGCAAGTAAATCCCCCAGTTTTTGAGAAGCAGATCCTGATCCTTGATCAAGCATCCCAATCTTAACCGGTACTTCGTCTGGGTTACTTGCCAATTCTTCCAGCTGCTCTGCAGCCATGCTGATATTCCTTGCTTCATCCGGCTTTTTTCCAGATAAGTTCTGAAGATATTTGTACTCTTCTCTTAGAAGCTTAGCATTCCGTGTTAATTCTTCTTTTAATTCCGGGATCTGAGCTTCAATTTTCCAATCACGATTTCGATCTGCATTATTGCCTGTAGCCATCTTAACTTTAATAGCAAGCTCCTTTATATTGCTCATAACATCCTTTATTGTCTTCACTGTCCTTTGAATCGGCTGACCATTTACAATAAGGGAGATGCTATGTTTTCCTTCTTCTAAATAAAATTCATAGGGTGTCCCTTCACCATCATTTAACGTCTCATTTTGCCATGTTTTAGAGAACGTGAAAGGGTAAGCTTTTAAATTTTCAAAAGGCAGT
Source organism: Bacillus sp. UMB0893 (assembly GCF_002858905.1). Taxonomy (NCBI): domain Bacteria; kingdom Bacillati; phylum Bacillota; class Bacilli; order Caryophanales; family Bacillaceae; genus Bacillus; species Bacillus sp. UMB0893. The sequence continues at coordinate 78,725 of NZ_PKLB01000005.1, forward strand.
TCATTATCTATGAGTACGGTTCGAAAAACCGGCATATTCACTTTCTTGTCTTGTAAATACTTGAATGAAAGCCGATAAAAACCTGTTTCTTTCACATTGAAATCCCAAGTGATTTTTTGTCCTCCAAGCTGATTCGTTTGGTCACCCTGAGTTCCTAAAGTGTTTAGCAATCGCTTTTCAACTTTAAAAGGGGTAACACCAGGATCCTGTGAAGCAATCGGTTGAATATAGGGGATATTTTTATTGGAAAGATGCTCAGCTTCTATTTCAATCGTGTCTTTTGCTTTACTTGCAGCTGGCAGCTCAGCTTTGTAGTCCTCAAAGGTTTTTGCCTGTTTTGGCGATGAAATCGTCATATCTCCGAGAAGCATTGGATCACTCAGGAATTCTAAGCTAATCGTATTTTCGCCTTCATTTAAGAAATACAGCAAGGGTTCATCTTCAAAATAACTGGCATCCATCGCATAGGTGTTTTGCCACTCAAGTACTTCTTCTGAGTCTGGGGGATACTCATTTCCTTTTTCGTCATGCGGGAACGTTTCCGATTTATTTTTCCATTTTCGGTCAAAGACAATCCTTCTAGATTCGAAATAAGGATATTTTCCATTTATCTTGATTCCGCGTTCAATAGGATTCATTTTACTTTTAATAGGGTAATAATCGAATGAGATCTGGTATAAACCTGATTCAGGGACATTAACTGGTATTTGAATTTCCTTCAGTTTTTCATCAGATAACACGACCTGTTTTCCATATTGAGTGTCTTTCTGGATATGTGTATCTGATTTAATATAATTTACAGGGGAAACAATGATTTTTGTTTTTTCTGATTCCTTTGCCCCTTCTTTTTTCCATTTTGATAGCACGTCGAGATATGAACTCTCTACAACGTTCGAAGTCAGGTTTTCATCTAAATTTTCTTTCTTTCCAGCAGACTCATTCTTTTTCTTATCTACAACATTCTGTTTATTATTAAACAATTGATCCAAAACGCCTTTTGAATCTTTTTTTTCTTCAGCAAAAACAGGATTTGTATAGATAAAAGTCTGAAAGATCAATAGGCATGCAACGATTAGCAGAAAGCACTTAGATCTCATTGTTTTAACTCCTTTACGAATGGTTGCAGGTACAAAAAGCAGCAACCTTGTGAAGATCATTTTCGCAACAATCATATTGGGGCCACTTTCTAAAACCGGCCCCAATTGATTGAACTTTTATTTAGAGGATTCCTCCATTTTTTTCATAGCATCTTCATATGCCTGATTTGAACGGGTTTGGAAATCATTCGCGAAATCTTCTGGTTTTACTTCCCCTTTATCAAACTTTTCATAATTCGGACCTACAATGTTAGTCATAACTTCTTGATATCCAGGTAACCATTTCCAGCCATCCACAAATCCATCTGAAATCATAGGTACAATGTTTTTCACACTTTCAGGAACATGTTCACTGTTCAAGTACTTATCCCAAACCTCTTCATCATTGATTAATGGCAAGCTTGATATCGGTGCTTCTGCATCAATACGATCCATCCAGCCGTCTTTAGAATAGGTCATCCATTTAATAAATTCGAAAGCAGCTTCTTTTTGATCTGACGTTTTTGACATGCCAATATAATCTGTTACGATTGGTACGCGCTGGCCTTTATCTTTAGGAATCGGCAATAAATCCCATTCGAAGCCGATTTCAGATCTTTGCCATGAAAAGTCTGCAGTTCCGCCTACACGCATAGCCAATTTTCCAGCTTTCCATGCATCTCCATCTTTGCCGAACCATTTTTTACGATCTTCATCTGTATAAATTTCAGGTGATACTTTATCGTTATACTTCATTTCTCTTACAAGCTGGTTAGCTTGAATAAAAGCAGGTTTATCAAAGTTATATTTTTCTCCATCCCATGTTAACCAGCCTTGGCTTGGATCAAGCTGCGGAATAATGACTTCGCGCAGACCGCCTACTCCGCCAAATCCAAATTGCTGTTCATTCACCTTAGTAAGCTTTAGAGCGGTATCTCTCATATCCTGGATTGTCCAATCTGGAGAAGGAATTTCCACATTTTCCTTTTTAAAAAGATCTTTATTAATCATGATTCCTTGAGCATACATGCTATGCGGCAAGGCAAATTGCTTACCGTTGTACTCAGCTGTTGATGTTAAGTTTCCAAAAATATTCTCTTTATTAAATTCTTTGTCTTTTTCTAAGAATGGTGTTAAATCTTCAACCCAGCCATTTGCAATACTTGGCGGCACGCTGAATACGAAGAATACATCGGGCAGCTTACCAGCAGCTGCAGAAGCGGCTAATTTTTCATCCCATGGCCAAGTAATCGACTCGTCCCGTTTAACTTCAATATTCGGATGAGATTTCTCGAAAGCAGCAATACGCTTTTCTTCAATTTCAGGTTCAGTCCAGCTTGCATAAGTTATCGTAACTTTTTCATCTTTCCCGGCTTCTCCGTTCTTTTCTTCCGTTTTTCCTTCTGTTTGACCAGAAGTTTTTTCACTAGTACTGGAACATCCCGCTAATACGGCTGCAAAACTTAGCATGATGACAAAAAAGATACTAATCAACCTTTTCATTCATAATCCCCCTTTATTAATTGAAACGTTTCGAAATCTCCCAAACATGATGCTTTTCCCTTGTAAATACATGTGAATGTGCTAATTTTTCACTAAAGCATTTTCATTTTTTAAAAGAAGTAAGACTTCTTCATTTAAATGATCCAGCTCAATAAATTCCCCATTGTAAATGGATCCTTTATATTCAATAACAGTCTTGCCTTGCAGCTGTACCTTAATAAAGGCATCTTTCCCAATTGGAACCAGTCTTATTTCAGTGGTACCGCCGCTGTTTTTCAAGGAAATCAGTTCCAGTGTGCTATACACGATCGTAACATCTTCATGCACTTGATAATTTTGTAATGCGAGTAAACTTGATCTCGGCGGAAGCTTGACCACTTTACCGTCAAACAAAGCATGATCATGACTGAAAACCGCACCATGCTGCTCGATGTCATCATAATTCGAGATAAAAACAAATGATTCCTGATTATTCTTCCGTTCTACGAGCGATAAGTCCGAGTTATCTGACGACAAATGACGAGTAACGCCTATTTGGTTTGCAACTGCTAATATAACCTCTAATTTGTACTGATAATCATGTCCAATGCCTAATCCAAAAACGAGGATTTCACCGTTGCCTGCTTTTTTCTTATATGCAGCAGTTTCACCATTATAGGAAGCGATAGGTTCACCATTAAATTTGGAGAAACTTAACCGTTGTCTCGCCATGACAGATGGAATCGTCAGTACATCCAAAGCAGTAACACCTTCGTGAACATCCCATTCCCCTAATTCCAATTCATCACATAAAATCGTGCATGGTTTTCCCGTTAAATCCTTGATTGGAATCTGAGGATACAGAATAAGCTTTCCGCCATTTTTTACATAGTGAACCAGCTTTTCCTGCAAATCTTTCTTCATATATTGAGTTGAAAAGACCCAAATAGAAGGGATTACCCCAGGATTAAGCGCTTTCAATAAATCAATTGCTTCAAATTGAATATTTGCTGCAACAAGCAATCGAACAATCCCATCAAATGAATAATTCTCTCTTTTACCGGCAATTTCACCAACAAGATGGCGATCTCTCTCATCGATTGTTTCAGTCATATAATCATCTGGGTTAAATCCTACAAATGTGTGAATTTGTTTTTTTGCATGAACCAACTTTTCTCCAACCGTTTCAAACATTTGGCCTAAATGCTTTGCTTTAAAATAACTGGGACGAGGATTTCCCTGTGAATCGATCGGTGCCTGCCATTCATGACGAGTGCCAAATAGTCCAATATTTTCATAGTTTTCACCTGCAACGAACATATAATAGTTCAAAGCGTTCATACCATGAGCAACACAAGTACGTGTGTTTAAGTCTAAGTCCTGCGGATATAATCTTGGCCTGTCTGCTAATCTGCCAGACTGAAATTCAGCTGAGAATAATGGCTGATCTTGATTGGAAATTGCTTTCGTATATGCTGATGCAAGGACTAAATCATGATAATTATCGTATCCAATACGACCTGGATAAAAATCCCCTGCAAGGATCACATCATCAAATTCAGCTGTCTTGTAAAGCTGTGAAAGACCGATTGGATAATCAACTCCACGGCTATAAATCGAATAATCTTTAAAACCATGAACGTTAATTATAAAAGGAACTGATATTCCTGTATTCTTTGCAAACTGCCTTAAATGTCCTACATAGTCCTTAATATAAACTCTCCAAAACTCTCCCCATTCATAGTGGAGGGAAGCAGCATCCACATTCGAATCTTTTGAAAATGAATCGACAAAAGATTTAATAGAGTGCTCTTCGATGCCGTAAACTTGATTAATAGAATCGACAGTTTTATACTTATCAAGCATATACATTTCAAATTGTTTTAATGTTGGCGCATTAAAATCGGATGTATTTGTTACCCAATGCAGCATTCCAATCTCATTGCATAATTGGTACATAATGATTGGCCCTTCAAATTCAAGCTGCATTGGGGCAATGATAGTGTTCACTTGTTCATACCATTTCTGTACTTTTTCCAGAAAGATCGGGTGCTGATATGATACTACTCTTGTTGGATGTTCATGGCCGTTTCGCTGTTTGGCAATGACGTCTGGATAATCAGATAGCAGCCATGGCGGAATTCCTTCGTATCTAACTTCTGCCATAACATATGGTCCAGGACGGACAATGCAATACAATTTCTTTTCTTTTACCAGCTGAAGGAAGGACTTCAAATCTCTTTCAGGTCTTGTATCTCCTGTAAAATCAAAGATTCCTTCTTCAAATTCATGCCATACCCAGGGCACATATGTACTAACTAAGTTGCAGCCGGCTTCAATCAACGAATCCAGTCTATTTGCCCACTCCTCTTTCGGTACTCGGTAGTAGTGACATTCGCCACCGAATAAGAAGACTTCTTTACCATTGATGATAAATTTCCCTTCTTTTGAAACGACACTCACTCACTTCTCCTCCTGATAATTGAATTGGGTTTTTTAAGCTGCTCACCCCCTCTAATGTGCAATCAATGATTTTCGTGGAACACCTGTTGTTTTTCGAACGACCAATTCAGTAGGCATTATAAAATTTCGTTTATTTACTTCCTCAGTAAGTGATTGGCAGACAAGATGCGCAGCCAATGATCCAATTTCAAATTTGGATTGACTGACAGTCGTTAAAGGCGGATGTACATATTGTGAAATTTCGATATCATCGAAGCCTACAATTGACACATCTTCAGGGATTTTTAAGTTTGCCTCCTTAAATGCACGAAGTGCGCCGATTGCCATTTCATCATTCGCACAGAAGATTGCTGTCGGTATATTACCTTGCAGAATAAGCATCTTTGCAGACAAATATCCTCCCTCTCTTGTGAATTTCCCCTGCAGGGTCCAATGAGATTTCAATGCAAGATTATGTTCCATCATACTTCTTTGAAAGCCTAGAAACCGCTCTGCATTGTCCCGATTTTCTTGAGGACCGCTCATAAAGGCTATTTCCCGATGACCTAATTTAATTAAATGGTCTGTTGCTTCGTATCCCCCTCTTTCATTATCAACCAGTACACTCATAATCTTCTGATCTGCAGGTTCCCGATCAAGTAATACAATAGGAAAGTCGTCACGGACTGACTGGTTTATCATTTCGTCCGAAATATTTGATGCCAGCATAATGACTCCATCTACTCTGCGTTCTTGTAAAAATTTAGTTACTGTTGATGTTTTCCCTTCAATGGAACTGCAGGCAATTAACCCATAATCATTTGCAGTTAATGTTTCTTGAACTCCTCTGATAACCTCAGACCAAAATGATCCTGATAAATCATTTAGTATAAGGCCAATTGTTTCTGTTTTATTGAGTTTTAAATCTCTTGCAATTCCGTTTCTCCTATAATTCAGCGTTTTCGCAGCCTCTATTATCTTCCTTGTTGTTTCAGGAGTTACTTTCGAGCTATTGTTTAACGCATATGATGCTGTTGAGACAGCAACTCCAGCTAATTTTGCGACATCTTTTATTGTAGTCATTACATCCTCCATATCAAACACTATCACTCTTGAAACGTTTCAATAAAAAGCTAAAAAATATAGTTTTACATCCAATTTTGCTTAGAACAACAGTATGTTTTCTTTTGAAACGTTTTTATTTATTTCCATTCTAGCAAATGAAAGCGCTTAAAATCAATCAGTATTTGTAAAATTTTCAGATTTTTTACGCTTTTCTGGCAGACCTCTTAATAAGAATGGTGTTCACGAGGCTTTTTCCTCTTTCATCTTTTCAATCTTATGAAATAGATTTTGTGTTCTCCAGCTCGTCCAGGCAACTATTCCGCTTACACCAAAGAACGGAATCAAGGTTGGGATATTTACGTTGATAATGACAAGTGTTGCGATTCCTGCCATTATAAAAATTAATTGAAACGGCCGAATAAAGACTAAAGCAAACGAGTATTTCCAATACTCCAGACTGCTAAGCCTGTAATGAGCAAAGACAGGGAAAAAAATGATGGCTGTTAGAGAAAAAACAATAGCTAACAAAACAGAGAATGATCTGAAGAAAAAAAATATGGAAGAGTTATTGGCTGAGAAATAAAGAATATCTAAGTAGAGAATAATAAAAGCAGCTATCATGATGATTCCGTTCATTTGAGACATCCAAAAATTTTGTTTGAATTCCTTCCGAAATGTTTTAAAAACCGGAAACTCTTCTTCTTCCTGAAGCCATTTTCTAAAAATAGCAAAGCTTGCGGTTGTTGCCGGGAAAATACCAGCAACGACAAGCCCAGATACGGTAAATAGGATCCAAAGAATATTTAAGTATGCTATTCTCATTATCCAATTACACACCTGCAATAGCGGAATTAGTTTAGTAGATGTCATCATTCACGTATCCTTTCCCTCTAAAGTTTTAGCTTTTTGCGGCTGATTTTCAACTTGTCATATTTGAATGAACTTAATAAACGTTATTTGAAACGTTTCAATATGATTAATTCTACCATGAAAGCGTTTCACTTAATATATGTGTTTATGAATAAACTGAATTCTTATTTTATTTCTTATAATAGGATTTCTATTAAATTGCATAAACAGACTAAAACAATGTCCAAGGGTGATTTCATGCACCTTTTTTCACAAAATGAGGCTATAATCTGTGAGTCTGAATTATTCTTCAGTTAAAAAAAGCATATTTTTTGCGATTGATAATGTAAGCCCTTTCTTTTATAATGCTAATTGAAACGTTTCAATTTTTAGAAAATAAAGTATATTTTTAATGAATAGGGGGATGGGGATGGGATCTGCAATTGAAATAAAAAATAAGCAAATCGTTATCGATGGTGAGCCAGCCATTATTATGTGCGGAGAAATTCACTATTATCGGCTTGATCGAAAAGACTGGCAGGATCGGATTACTAAATTGGTGGATGCCGGCTGTAACGCTGTTGCATCCTATGTTCCTTGGCTGTGTCATGAACCAGATGAAGGAAAATTTGATTTAGATGGCAGCACTAGACCAGAGCTTGATTTAGGGGCGTTCATTGATCTTTGTCATGAAAATGATCTCTATTTCTTTGTTCGGCCTGGACCTTTTATTATGGCAGAAATGAAAAACGAGGGCATTCCTTACTGGGTATACGAAAAGCATCCTGAAATTATTCCTGTAGCATGGGATAACAAAAAAGTTCCAACATCTACAATTGATTACCTAGCACCTAATTTTCTAAAAGCAGCACGGAATTGGTACAAAGCAGTAATGTCGGTTATAGAACCTCGCCTAATCACAAACGGGGGAAATATTATTGGAGTGCAGCTGGACAATGAAATTGGAATGCTATCATGGGTCAGCAACAGCCCAGACCTGACAGACTTTCTTTTAGATGACTTCACAGCTTGGTTAAATAATCAATACAGCACTGAAGAGCTTACACAAAGATATCCTTTCAACTTGAGCAGCCCGGAAATCAGAAATTCGCATATCCGATCTCCTAAAGAAGACTATACTGCAGCGCTACATAAAGATCTTGGATATTTTATGAGAAATCGCTTTGCTCGATATATTGACGAGCTGCGCTCCTATTCAGAGGAATTTGGCATAAAGGATATACCTTTCGTTGTTAACATCCATGGTACAAGCGGCGGAAGAGGTTTTACTTATCCGATCGGAATAAGCCAGCTTTATGAATCCTATACGCAAGCCCCTGGATATCTATCCGGTTCTGATATCTATTTTGAAGATTTAACAATGAATAATTTTCAAGATCTTTATCTGATAAATGGGTTTATGGACGCCGTTCACACTCCTGATCAGCCATTAACTTCTGTTGAATTTAATTGCGGTGATGGAAATTTCGGTTCAACCTTTGGCGGCAGGTACGATCCATCAGCAGCTGATTTTAAGATTCGCATGTGTCTTGCACAAGGGAACAGATTGATTAATTATTACTTATTTACCGGCGGCTATAATTATCGTTTAGATACCATGCGTAATGATGGAAATGACCGCGTTGCTTTTACAGGTGAAAGACACGGATTTGCTGCACCTGTCAGTCCAGAAGGAGAATTGAATTATACGTACCCGCGAATGAAACGTGTCACGAAAACCGTTATGGCCGTATCCAAAAAGCTTGCTGCTATGAATGAAGAGCACGATGATGTTTCATTTGCTTTTATTCCTGATTATTACATGACCGAATATCGTTATCCAAACAGCGAGAAAATGAAAGAAATACTTACAAATATAGAAGCAAACCGGGCATATGGCGCATGGGAAATCATGGCTCGGGCTATGTTGATCTCAGGGTATCGATTTGGGGCGGCGGATATCCAGAACCAGCCTTTAGATCCAAAGAAAACTCCTGTACTGGCCATACCTTCTGCACGATATATGAGCCATGAAATTCAACAAAAGCTAGCTTCATATCTTCTGGATGGAGGGAAGATGCTGCTTTTTGGAGAAGTTCCGCAATATGATATGGAAGGGAAACCTTGCAGTGTTCTGTCAGAGGTTTTAGATGTCAAACCTGCTGGAAGCCGAAAGTCTTCCGAGCATTATTATCTCTCAGTTTGTGCAGAAGGATGGGCTGCTTCGCGCCCTGAAGTGCGCTCAAATTTCTCTCAAACATTTAAACTGGGCAATAACGCTGATTCTATACTCTCAATCTATGGAACTGAAGAATCTTGCGGTTTTGATTCAAAGGTTGGCACTGGAAGGGCAATTGTAATTGCTACAGCTTATAGCTGTGATGTAGATTTATTTAAACAAGCATTAGAAAAACTGGGTGCAAAGGCAAAGCTTGTTCATGACTTTAAACATCATGGAATTTTTATGACCTCTGCTGCTAACCAGCATGGAGAACGCATGCTGCACCTTCTAAATTTAGATGGATTGGATAAGGAATTTCATATTTATGATCAGGATGAAAAGTTATTTAATGGGCGTAAAATCCTTCTCCAAAGCAAGGATGGTGTAATGCTGCCTCTGAATATGACATTTGACGAAGTGAAAATTGTTTATTCTACAGCAGAAATTGTGAATGTGGAAAGGAATCAAATAACCTTCCGTCTGACACAGCCTAAAGACATCATTACATTTGAAACAGACAAAGAAATCCTGGATAGTGATGAGTACAATGTCGAGAGAACCAATAACCGATTAATAGTTCGTTCTAATAAGCATGCCAAAGTTGATGATAGCTTGACTGTTAAGTTTCGTTAATCGCAATAAAAAGTGCTGATCTAGGCAGATGCTAAAAAGACATCTCATAGATCAGCATTTCCATATATATTCATGAGTTTTTTTTGTTTAAATGCTCTGAATTGTATTTAAAACAGTTGAATCTCTTACAATAAGCTTTAACGGAAACTGATAGATTTCATGAGATTGATGTGTTTTACTATTAATTTTATCGATCATGACATCCATTGCTTTTTTAGCCATCTCTTTGACTGGCTGCTGTACAGTTGTGATCATTGGATCCAGCAGCTCAGCTATAGCCTGATTGTCAAAGCCCACCACTGCCAAATCAGCCGGAATGTGCCACCCGCTTTTTTTAGCTTCGGAAATAATGCCAGCAGCAACTTCGTCAGCACCTGTAAAAACGGCTGTCGGCTTCTGATCGAGTTCCCTTATTTCACGGAACACTCTTTTTCCGTCTTCAATGTTAAAGGCATCCCTATAAGCCAAATTTTCGACAAAAAGATATCCGGCTTCGGACATAGCTTGTCTAAATCCCTTCTCTCTCGCTCTTGCCACATTGCTTCTATGACCGCCGCAGCAATAAGCAATTTGCCTGTGCCCTTGTTCAATTAGATGTTTCGTTGCTATGTATCCGCCATACTCTTGGTCCAGTCTGACCATTGGTACGTTGGCACTTTCCTCAAATTCATTGCACAAAACAATTGGTCCATATTCCGAAAACGGCTCAATTTTGCTCCACTCATTCTCAAGTGAAGCGAGAATCACGCCATCAACCTGTTTCGTTTTTAGAAGATTCAAATACTTAAGTTCTTTTTCTGGCGAATACTGTGTTTGACAGACTATTAATTGATAGTTGCGTTCAGAAGAAGCCATTTCCAATGACTCAATGAATTGGCTGAAAAAAGGATTTAAGACTCTTGGAATGAATACAGCAATAATTTCAGTTTTTTGATTGCGAAGACTTCTGGCAGAAGAATTAGGCACATAGCCTAGGTCTTCCATCGCTTCTAATACGACCCTTTTTTTAGATTCAGATACATACGGATGGTTATTGATGACTCTTGATACAGTTGTTCTTGACAGCCCTGCAAGTCTGGCGACATCTTCAATTGTAGACACTTGCTTTCCCCCTCACCGCGCGAACGCACGACATCACGCTGTAACATGAAATCGTTCTCATTTCTCATTATATTTCAAAATGTAAGGGCTTACAACAATAGATTGATAGATTATTGAATTATGATTTGCTGCTTTTTATTATACAGGAAGAATATTTGTGAGATATTATCTTTTTTACTGCACATAAAAAAACGCCTAAAGCAAAATGCTTTAGACGTTTCCTTTTAAACAGCAGCTTCTTCCATTTCATCACTCTTATTCTTTCTTATAGCAAAGGAGAAGTAAGCAATCGTGCCAATCATCATGGCTCCGATAAAAATGGCAAGAATTCCTGCCTGCTGCCACATGAATTCAAAGTCGCCAGAAGAGATGACCGCTTTAAAACCCGAGACTGAGTATGTCATCGGCAGCCAAGCATTAAAGATCTGCAGTGCATTTGGTATTAGTTCAAGCGGGAATGTGCCTGCGCTTGTTGTGAGCTGCAAAATCAGGATAATAATGGCTACAAATCTTCCCGGGTCTCCTAATGAAGTTACCAGGAATTGGACAAGTGTAATAAATGTTAGACTTGTTATGATACTGAACAAGATGAAGTAAGGGACACTTTGGACTTCTATGTTTAATCCGTAAAGCAGAACAGCATCTGCAAGCAATGCCTGGATCACGCCAATGACGGCGAGAATGCCAAATTTGCTCATAAACCAGCCTAGTCCGCTTTTTGGAACATCAGCTGACTGTCTCAATGGGAAAACAATGGACAGCAGCAGGGCTCCGACAAATAATCCTAGTGATAAGAAATAAGGAGCAAACCCTGTACCGTAGTTAGGAACAGCATTCACTTTTTCGTCTTTCACTTTCACAGGATCTGAAATCATTTCATAAACATCATCCGAACCGCCTGTATCTTTCGTTTCATCAGCTGCATCTCCAAGTTTGGATGAGAGCTCACCAGTTCCTTCTGAAAGCTCTTGGGCTCCATCATCAAGCTGACCCGCTCCATCTGCAAGCTGATTCGTGCCGTCTTGAAGTGAAGATGAACCATCTGCAAGTTTAGCAATTCCTGAGTTAAGTTCTCCGCCGCCTGCAGCTAGCTGTGCAGATCCTTCTTTTGCTTCAGCAAGCTTTTCGCCAAACGTTTTTAATCCGCCTGAAAGCTGCTGCTGACCTTTCATAATCTGTGTTGAACCATCGTATAGGGCTTCTTGACCTGAAACCAATTGATTGACTGCGCCTTCAGATTTTGTTTGTCCTGCGGCAAGCTGCCCGGATTTTTCTGAAAGAGTTGCCGCACCCTTTCCAAGCTCTGAGGCACCGGCAGATAGCTGCCCGAGACTGCCTTCAAGCTGCTTGCTTCCTTCAGATAATTGACTTACACCAAGTGCTGCTTCTTTTAGTTTCTGTTTTTCTGCATCCGGCAATGGCAGTTTCTCAATTTGAGGAAGCATTACTGCCAGCTGTTCATTCAGACTAGATAAACCCGCTGAAAGTTCAGCTGCACCTGCTGCTGCTGCTTCGTTTCCTTTTGAAAGCTCATTTAACTTGTTAGATAGCTGCTCCGCACCTGAGCTAAGCTGTGCTGAGCCATCCGTTAATTGCGGAGCTGATTCCTGCAGCTGCTTCATGCCTGCAAGAGATGCTGACAGTCCTTCGTTCAGCTTTACGGTCCCTTGTTCAGCTTGAACAGAACCGCTGTAAAGCCTTTCTCCGCCCTCTTGCAATTGACCAAGTCCGCTGTCTAAGCTAGTTAAACCGCTTGTCAGCTCTTTAGAGCCTGCAGATGCGTCATTTAGCCCGTCTTTAAACGTAATCGATTTTTCTGCTAAAACCTGAAGATTTTCCTTCAGTTTGAATGAACCTTCTTTTAAGTCGCCAACACCGTTGTTAATTTTACTTGCACCATCACTTGCTTCGCCAATTCCGTCTGCAAGCTTATCGATATTTTCAAAGATGCTTTCTGCGTACGTTTTTGTCAGTGTATTTGATACTTCCTCTTTGATTTGGGCAACTGCTGTTCCGCCGATTTGCCCTGATAAAAAGTTGTAGCCTTCATTCGGAACGTATTTCAATTCCAATGATTGCGGCTTTTCATCCATTAAGGTTGTAGCATTTTTTGAAAAATTTTCAGGAATTTCAATCATCATATAGTATTGTTCATTTTCAAGCCCTTTTTGGGCTTCATTCTTTGAAACAAAATCCCATTTAAATTTTGGATTATCCTTTAAATTATCTACGAGTTCAGATCCAATTTTCAAATCCGTGCCTTCATAATCTGCTCCGCTGTCTTCATTCACAACGGCAACAGGCAGCTGATCTAATTGTTCATATGGATCCCAAAATGCCCAAAGGAACATCCCTGCGTACATAAGCGGAATAAATAAGACCGCAAGTACTGGAACCAGTACCTTTCTGTTAGAAACAAGAGCCTTCCATTCTTTCGCAAGTAAACTCATTAAAAAATCTCCTCCTATAAATATACACATTGACCATTTTGTTCATTTAGTCATATTGGTGAAAAAAAGAGAGGACTATCTATTTCGACAATCCTTTTAATAGGTAAAGCTCAAACAGCTTGGCAATTTCTGCTTTTTCCAGCGGTTCATGATGTCTCTCCCAATCAAAAATCAGGGAAATATACAGCTTCATCATGACAAATGCTGTTACTTCAGGATTGCATTCTTTAAGCTCGCCTTTAGCAACTGCTGCTTCTATTTTTACAGCAATGAACTGCAAAATCATTTTCTCAAGACGCTGAACAACCTCTTTTACAGCAGGAGTGCCTACATCCGTGCTTTCTTGAAAAATTTTAATGGTGAATTGATGCTTTTTCCTGAATTCAAGGATGCTGTAAAGTGCACGATGAACATTTTCAAAAAAAGGCAAGTCTTCATCAATCACTTTTTCGGCTTCCTTGCGCATTTCGGCAAGGAGCGTAGAGACGATTTCATCGAAGAGCTCTTCTTTGTTTTTAAAGAACGTATAAATCGTTCCTTTTCCAACATTGGCAAGCTTTGCAACTGAATCCATCGTTGTCGCTTTATATCCGAAATGAGTAAACGATCTTGTGGCAGCTTCCACAATTAAATGTTTTCGATCAATGCTCAACACACTAACCTCCAATAAAATGACCGAATGAGAAAATCAGTCATTTAGTACAAAAAATAATATATCATATGATTCAGCAGTTATCAAGAACAAAAAAACAACTCTCTATTAAAGAGTTGCCTTCTTAAGATAGTCCAATGCATTTGCAACAGCTATTTTCCCTTGATCGATACAATCTGGGATTCCAACACCTGCATATGAGGCTCCAGCTAAAAACACCCCTGGATAGGAACTTATGATTTTTTCCTCTATTTCTTGGATTTGCTCTTGATGTCCGACATTGTATTGCGGCATCGCTTCTTTCCATCTCGACACCACTGTGAAATCAGGCTTTTGTTCGATCTTCATAATTTTGTTCAAGTCTTCAAGTACAGCTGCAATGATTTCATGATCGGGCTGTTCGACAATCGCCTGGTCGCCTGCTTTTCCAACATAAGCTCTGATTAACGCTTTGCCTGCCGGAACTGTATGCGGCCATTTGCGGTGGGTCCATGTACAGGCAGTAATCGTATAATCACCGTTTCGAGAAATAACAAACCCTGTCCCATTACCTTCTATATCGATGGCCTCTTCAGGAAAAGCCATAGCAACAGTTGCAACTGATGTTGACGGCATTTCTTGCAAATAATGATAGTTTTCTTTGTCTGGAAGCATATTTGCTGTTTGCTGATGAGGAGTTGTCACGATTAATGTATCTGCTTCAATCACATCGCCATTACTTAATTTCAGTACATACCCGACAACTTTTTTAGTAATGCTTTCTACTTTAACACCTTTTAAAATTTTCGTATTTGTAAGTTTGCTTTCAGCAGCATCCACGAGTGTTTGCAAGCCGCCTTTAACCGTTTGGAAAATTCCTTTTTTCCGTGCAGGGTCATGTTTTTGGTTTGCTCTCGGCAGCCCTTTTTTCATCCCCAAAATCAAACTGCGGTGGTCCTGTTCCACTCTGTGAAACTGTGGAAAAGTTGACATTAGGCTCAGCTTGTCAATATCTCCGGCATAAATGCCTGAAAGCAAAGGCTCTATTAAATTTTCAACGACTTCATTTCCGAGTCGCCTTCTGAAAAAATGCCCAAGCGATTGATCGCCTGACTCTCTTCCAGCAGGAAGAATATAGTCTCCAGCAGCTCTTGCCTTCCCCAAAATAGAAAATAGCCCCGTAGTGACGAAAGGGAGAACTTGTGTAGGAATACCCATAACGGCACCAGCCGGGATCGGATGAAGCCGATCTCCCACCAGGACAAAAGATCTCCCCGTTGCATTATTTACAAGTTCCGTTTGCAGTCCTACATCTTTTACAAATTGCGGTGCGCTTGCTTTTCTTTCAAGAAACGAGTCTGGACCCCGTTCAATAATGAATCCATCTTTGTGAACGGTTTGAATTTTTCCGCCTAGCCTTGGACTCGCTTCTATCAAGATTGATTCTATTTGAAGATCATGATCTATCATTTCTTTTTGCAAATAAAATGCCGCGGATAACCCCGTTATCCCTCCGCCAATGATGACAACTTTCTGTTTTTTGTCAGTCATTGTTTATCGCCTTCTTTTTTGTTTACTTTTTCATTGATAGCTCTTTTAGCACTACTGTCGCTAAGCAATCTATGAACTCATCCTTAGCGTTTGGCATTTCCGGTCTGAAATACTTGGCGCCAAGTTCGTCTGTTACGACCTTACATTCATAATCATTATCGTACAGAACCTCAAGATGGTCTGCAACAAACCCGACTGGAATATAGACAAATGTACGATATCCTTTTTCTTCATAAAGATCTCTTGTTAAGTCCTGTACATCAGGTCCAAGCCACGGTTCGGGAGTATTGCCTGCACTTTGCCAGCCAATCTCATAGTTTTCAATGCCTGCAGCTTCAGCAATCAGATCTGCCGTTTCCTGAAGCTGATTTGGATATGGATCTCCAGCTGCAATAATTTTTTCGGGCAGACTGTGTGCAGAGACAATTAATACAGCTTTCTCTCTTTCTTCCGCTGTCATTGCTGCATACGTTTCTTTCACTTTTTTCGTCCAATAATCAATAAATTTAGTCTCCTTATACCAGCTCTCAACAGAAGTGATCTTTAATCCGCCCAGATTCTCTGCTTCCTGCTTTGCCCGTCCGTTATATGATTTAACGCTGAAAGTTGAGAAATGAGGAGCAAGAACGATGCTGACTGCTTGTTCAATTCCATCTTCTTTCATTTGTTTAACTGCATCTTCTACGAATGGCTCAATATGCTTAAGTCCTAAGTACATTTTGAAATCAACTTCATCCTGAATCGCATTTAAATGTTCTTCTAGTGATTTTGCCTGATCCAAAGTGGTTTTAGCCAGAGGAGAAATGCCTCCAATTGCCTCGTAGCGGTCTTTTAAATCTTGCAGCATTTCAGGTGCTGGTGTGCGCCCGTGTCTAATATGCGTGTAATACCGTTCAATATCTTCTTCTTTGTATGGAGTTCCGTAGGCCATGACGAGAAGCCCCATTTTTTTCTTTGTCATTTTCATACACCTCATTGGTTAGTCTTACAATAGAAAAGCGGAATCGTCCGTTTAGCTCAGGCATGGCAGAGCCATTCTGACCGAGGAGTTGGGCGATGGAGCTAGACATCAATGCGAAAAACTTTATCCTTTCTTATCTCTGAACGAAAGCGCAGACACCCTGGTCAGCTCACGAAGATTTCACAGTGAGCTACGCGCCGGAGCTGCATAAATCTGTATAAAATCATGATCTGAAACTTATTTTGCCATTACTTATTCAAGTTTCCAAATCAGATGCTCTGAGCACGCTTGGAAGTTTTTGTATATTCATGAATAAATGCTGTTAATCGTCTAAGAACATCCGGATTTACAGAAGGAAAAACACCATGTCCAAGATTAAAGATATAACCATCCTGCTTCATTCCTTGATCAAGAATGGCCTTTGCACGCTCTTCGATAACATCCCAAGGAGCAAGCAAAATAGCTGGATCAAGGTTCCCCATTAACGTTTTCGTCATGCCCATATCACGCGCTTGTTCCACTTGCAGCCTCCAATCTAGCCCTACAACATCAAGAGGAAGATCATGCCAAACATGTGCAAGGTGGCTTGCTCCGACTCCGAACATGATCATTGGGACATTCTCTTCTTTCATGGAAGTGAAAATTCTTTCCATTACAGGTTTGATATAGAAACGATAATCTGATTCATTTAAAGCGCCGACCCATGAATCAAAAATTTGAATCGCTTTTGCCCCTGCATGAATTTGAGCCTTCAGGTAAATAATTGTCATATCCGCAAGTTTGTCCATTAATGCGAACCACGCTTTAGGCTCTGCATACATGAATGCTTTTGTTTTGTTGTAATTTTTCGAAGGACCGCCTTCAATCATATAACTAGCCATTGTAAATGGCGCTCCCGCAAACCCGATCAAAGGGACATTCAATTGTTCAGTCGTCAGTAATTTGATTGTATCCAGAACATATGGAATGTCACTTTCAGGATCGATCTCTCCCAAATTCAGAACATCCTGAAGAGAACGAATCGGATTGTCAATGACGGGACCAATACCAGACTTGATTTCGACATCTACACCAATCGATGGAAGCGGTGTCATGATATCTTTATATAAAATAGCCGCATCTACACCATACTGCTCAACAGGCAATCGTGTGACATACGCACATAGCTCAGGCTGATGCGTGATTTCAAACAGACTGTATTTTTCCTTAATTGCACGATATTCGGGCTGAGATCTGCCTGCTTGTCTCATATACCATACTGGAACATGGTCTGTTTTTTCACCCCTGCACGCTTTCAAGAATGTATCATTGAATTGCTTTGTATCCGTCATAAACCTTCATATCCACCTTTCTATGTAAAACAAGGCTGCTTTCGCAAAAATTGTTGTTTTTCGTTGATTTACTAATTCCTGCAAATTCCAAGCGTTTCTTGCTCTATTCTAATAAAATCTATTAAAATACACCCTTTCACGCTATTTTGTGCGGAAGTACAACAATTTCTTAGAAAAGTGCCTAAAACAAACACGTTATCCTATGTTTTTTGCTTCTTACACTATAACTGTTTCATTCAAAGAAGTATAGATTTCACAAATAAATGTCAAAAAATTGACGTAATCAAGCAGCATGCAGGATAAAATCCAGGCATTCTGCTTGATTTATTAAGGTGCAGAAGTAAAGAGTTTTGGTTTAACTGGTTTTGAGCCTTCCCCTTCTTGGTCAGTTTGCTCATTATATGGAACAACTTTATATGAAGCCTCTGAAAATAGGTTAGAGTATGGTATTTCATAGGAATTCTTTCCTTTAACATACCCCACAAGCTTCTCTTTGCCACCGCTTGTTTCATAGATTCTGTATATAACACGTTCATCTTTTTGAGCTTCCCAGTTCAGCGTAACCGTAAATAAACCGAGCGGCTTAAACGAAAATTTTGCATCTACATCCTCAAGGTTTTTCAGCCTGATTGGTTCTTCCAGGTCCTCTATGCCTTTTGGAAGATTGAAGGCAACATTTTGATCTAGAGAAGAATCACTTAATATATCCTTAAACAGCTTTGTTGGATATGAGCTGCCAGAAACAAGATGCTGTTTTTTATTTGTAATGTCATATCCCATCCAAAGAGCTCCAGAAACTTCAGGTGTATAGCCTACAAACCACGCATCCTTGACAGCACCTTTCTTCTCAGGATACGAGGTTGTTCCCGTTTTGCCGGCAAGATCACCTTCGAATGCACCCGTTTTTCCTGTCCCATCTTCCACAACCTCCTGCAGCATTCTCGTCATATTCCATGCTGTCTGAGCTGAGAATATCCGTTCTTTCTCCTGTTTCATTTCACCGATCAAGTTAGAATCACGATCTTCTATTTTCCGGATGACAAATGGTTCACTATAAGTACCATGATCTGCAAACGATCTGTATGCATTAGCAAGCTGCAAAGGAGAAACCCCTTCCTTTAATCCTCCGAGAGCAATAGCCAATCCGTTATCTTCTATTTGCAGACCTGCTTTCTCCAAATACTGCTTGCTCTTGGAAATGCCTATTTCATTCAATGCCCAAACAGCAGGTGCATTTTTAGAAACAGCAATGGCATCATACATTGTCACCTCTTCGTCATACTGCTGATCATTATTTTTCGGCTGATATCCTGCGTACGATACTGGTTTATCTTCAAGCAGAGAATATGGGCCAAATTCATCTTCTTCCATCGCTGGCGCATAGACAGCAAGCGGCTTAAATGTTGAACCTGGCTGTCTTTTTGTATTCACGCGATTATTGCCTTTCTGTGCGTAATTTCTTCCCCCTATTGCGGCTAAAACCCCGCCTGATTTATTATCAAGAAGGACAAATGCCCCTTCTGAATTTTTGTCTGTTCCAGGAAAATACTCTTCTTTTTTAAATAACTCATACGCTTTTTCCTGCATTTCCATATTCAGAGGAACTGTCACTGTATATCCTCCGCGCATTAATTCTTCATTGGATAATGCATACCTTTCTTTCGCTTCATCCATTACCATATCAATGTATGTTGTCAGCCAAGGAGTTTCCGATTCTTCTGATATGTTTAATCCAAGGGTTCGACCTTGTGCCCGGACCACTTCCTCAGACGTTAAATAATTTTGGTCCCCCATGAGGCTTAAAATGGTATCGCGGCGTTCTTTGCTTCGCTCAGGATGCAGAAGCGGCGAATAATTTGACGGAGCTTTAGGAATTCCTGCAAGCATCGCCCCTTCTTCAACCGTCAAATCCGAGACATCTTTGTTGAAATAATAGAGAGCAGCACTTTGAATTCCGTAAGCACCATGACCAAAATAAACTTGATTCAAATACAGCTCAAGCAATTTGTTTTTACTGTATTTGTTTTCTAGGCTCATTGCGATTGCTGCTTCTTTCATTTTTCTAAAAAAAGATTTTTCATTTGAGAGGAAGGTATTTTTCGCAAGCTGCTGGGTAATCGTACTTCCTCCTTCCACCTTTTCACCTGCAAGCAAATCTTTATATATAGCTCTTGAGATGGATTTCATATCAATCCCATTATGTTCATAATACCTCTGATCTTCCACAGCAATAAATGCATTGCGAACATGAACCGGAATTTCTTTTATCGTGACAGGTTCGCGGTTCTGTAAATACAGGTCTGTAACTTTTTTGCCTTGCAAGTCCACTAACGTTGTTGTTGAATCCATAACAAGCTTTTTCTCATCAATGGAATAATCTCCAATCAATAAGATAATTAGATAGACACCAAGAGCAATAAGTGCTGTTGAAAGTGCAACCAGAGCTGAAATAATGACTTTTTTCCACATGTCGTCACCTCCCGTTTCTTCGTGTTATATAGAAAAAATTGATTCAATATTTGTCGTCACATGGACTTTCACTATTACTATTTATTATTGTTAAATAAAGGAATGAATATGTATTACTTGGGTTGAAAATAGCCATATTTATATAATCATTGTTATAATGAAACAAAAAGAGGTGAATGTAAAATGAATTTTTATGTCACATTTGGATCTGCAGACTATTTATCAAAAACAGCAGCTGAAAATAAAGATGAAAAGATGCTGCTGATGCAAAACGAAGATAAAGGAATTCTTTTTCACGAGACCGAAACGTCTTCTGTTTTTAAAGAACCAAAAAAGTATGAAGTTCTTGATGGAACAGGAAATTTCCAGAACGGAAGCTATGCGGTGCTGAATAACATTCCTGTAAGTGACGAGGGTAAACCATTGTTTGAACAGCGTTTTAAAGAGCGTGCACGTATGATTGAAGGCGAACCAGGATTTATTGCCATTCGTGTATTAAGACCCAAAAATGATGATACATACGTCATCCTTACTTTATGGGATGATGAAAAATCCTTTAAAAACTGGCAGGAGTCTAAAGCTTATGATCAGGCCCACAAGAAACGGGGAACAAGTGAAGGCGTAGATCAAAAGTCAATTTTCCCAAGACCTTCCTTTGTTACAACATATCATGCTGTCGAAAAAAACTGAAGAAGTCGAATAAAATAGAATTGAATTGAACCACCGCTATAAGCGGAGGTTTTTTTATATTATAGACAATATTTCCTTGGAAATGACAGCATTCTTCACTGCTGAGATCAAATACTGCCCCTTATTTCTTTTAAAATAACAATCACACCCTTATCCCCCTCACATAACCTGTATTACACAATTAGAATATAGGCATATACAGGAGTGATTCATATGGTGGCTGAGTTATCGTTAACGCTCATTCATTGGTTTTATGTGTTTTTCATTATAAGTATTATCGGGTTCATGCTTTTCAGGAGAGACACGACAATGATCAGCATTGTCGGGATTATAGTGATTTCATTCGTTGCCAGCCATTCCATCAGCCATTCGATAACAAGTGTCTTTAACAGCTTTATCTTTGCGATAACTGAGCTGCTGCCGACAATCCTTGTCATTTCAATCATTGTTTCCATGAGCAAAATTTTAGAGGTAACTGGAATAAATGAGTCGATGGTTTCTCCTTTTACTAAAATCATCCGAAATCCCACTCTTGCATATTGGACGATTGGGCTATTAATGATGACGATCTCCTGGTTTTTCTGGCCTTCTCCAGCAGTCGCGCTAATTGGTGCTGTTTTATTGCCAGTTGCTATTAAAGCCGGACTTCCTGCACTCGGAGTCGCAATGGCAATGAACTTATTCGGCCATGGAATTGCACTTTCAGGTGACTTTGTCATTCAAGCAGCTCCAAAACTGACTTCAGATGCTGCAGGGCTTCCAATTGGAGATGTCATAAGCGCCTCCATTCCGCTTGTTATTGTGATGGGTGCCGTGACAACAATCACTGCTTATTTTTTCTTAATGAGAGATATGAAACTCGGTAAGCCATTTCCTTCTCTCTCCATGCCACAGCCTAATGAGCAGAAAACCCAGCTGCTTACAGCCGAAATGAAATTATTCATGGCCCTGTTTATCCCAATTTTATTTGTCATCGATATTGTCTTGATGATTCAGCTGAAATTACAAGGAGGAGATGCAACTGCCTTAATAGGCGGTACAGCACTTGTGATATTGCTTGCTGTTTGTCTATTGGCACACCGGAATGAAAGTCTTGAAAAAACCACGGGATATATGATCGAGGGCTTTCAATTTGGCTTTAAAGTGTTTGGACCCGTCATTCCGATTGCAGCATTCTTTTATTTAGGAGATGCAGGATTTCCAAAGATTGTCGGTGACTATTTGCCGAAAGCTTCTCATGGAATTGTAAACGATTTGGGGGTAGCGCTTGCTTCAATTGTTCCATTAACAAAGGAAATCGGGGCGATTACTCTTACAGGAGTTGGAGTTTTGACCGGACTTGACGGTTCAGGATTTTCGGGTATTTCATTAGCGGGGTCGATCGCTAATCTATTTGCCGCAGCAATCGGTAAAGGTGCTGCCGTGCTTACTGCACTAGGACAAATTACAGCCATCTGGGTTGGCGGAGGAACCATTATTCCATGGGCCCTGATTCCTGCTGCAGCAATTTGCGGTGTTGATCCGTTTGAATTGGCAAGAAGAAATATCCTGCCTGTGACGATTGGGTTAATTGTGACTACGATTGTGGCGATGTTTCTAATATAATAAGAAAAGCGCAGGCATAACAGATAAGAAGCTGGCAGAAAAGCCCGGTTTTGACTTTTTTGCCGGATTTGTTCTGGTCGAGCAGCTGGGCGATTCCGTTCGCCATCAATGCTCAAAATCTTATTCTTCCTTTTCTCTTAAAATAGCAGCGTTTCTTAAACTGAAACGCTGCTTTTATGATTTCCAGCTTCAGTTCGAAGGGGATTTATTTTTTCATAGATTGTGATTACCATCGTTAAACAAATCAATCCAATGAAATAGCCTCCGGCCACATCAGATAGAAAATGTGCATTCATCACAATCCGATTCATGCCAATCAATAACATAAGAAGGCACACAGCTCCATAGAGCCCCATTCTTGCTGAAGCAGATGAAAGTTTGCCGGCAATCAAATAAATGAAAAAACCATAAAAAATGACACCAACCATAGCGTGTCCGCTTGGGAAGCTGAAGCCTTCTTCAAAATGAAGGGGTTCAAGAGGGCGTTCTCTCCCGAAGAATTCTTTTAAAGCTTTGTTCAGCAGGTCGCCAAGATAAACAGCTAGTACGAGCATGAGCGGCTGCAAGATCTTTTTGTACAAGATCCCTAATAGAATAATTGCAATAGCCAGTAAACTGATGATTCCTTTTTTGGATGCTAGAAGACCGATGCCATACACAGCAGCAAGCACTGTCTCTGAGTTATGAAACCATGCTGCGGCTCCACGGGCTGCGGCATCAGCTTGTTCATTAAACGGTGTTTCCAATGCAAAGATAATTCCAAATGTCATAATTACCAAAATAGCAATCAAGGATAATCTATTCATTTAAAATCCCCTTCCAAACTTAATTCTTGTAATTTTCTAAAAACTTATCTAAAATTTATACTGATATGATTTTCCAATATTTATTTTAACTTATTAATGTTTTCGTGAATATAAGTCTATAAAAAGAAAGGATGAAGAATTTTGTACGATGAATTATGTTCGGAATTAGATGCAGGTTTTGAAGAAATGGTGGAGATCAGACGTTATCTTCATATGCATCCTGAGGTTTCATTTCAGGAATTTAAAACGGCTGCATACATTGCAGAATATTATCAAAAGCTTGGAATTGAGGCTAGAACTGGTGTTGGCGGAAACGGAGTTGTCGCTGTAATTAAAGGCGATAAGCCAGGAAAAACGGTCGCTCTTCGTGCTGATTTTGACGCGCTTCCTATCCAAGATGAAAAGGATGTCCCTTATAAATCAACTGTTCCTGGTGTAACGCATGCATGCGGTCATGACGGACATACAGCAACATTACTGGTTCTTGCTAAGGTTTTACATAAACATCGGAGCAATCTTGAGGGCAGCGTGGTTTTCATTCACCAGCATGCAGAAGAATATGCCCCAGGCGGAGCCGTTTCGATGATTGAAGATGGCTGCTTAGACGGTGTAGATGTTATATTTGGCACACATTTATGGGCAGGCGAACCTGCAGGTAAAATCCAATATCGTGTTGGACCAATAATGGCTGCAGCGGATCGCTTCCAAATTACCATACAAGGAAAAGGCGGACATGGCGCACAGCCTCATAAAACAAAAGATGCCGTTGTCATCGGGTCACAGCTCGTTCTTAATCTTCAGCAAATCGTCAGCAGAAAAGTTGATCCTGTTCACGCTGCCGTTGTATCTGTCGGATCCTTCGTTGCGGAAAATCCTTTTAATGTAATTGCAGATTCTGCCGTCCTGATTGGAACTGTCCGCACATTTGATGAAGAAGTCCGCACATTGATCAAAGAAGAAATTGAACGTGTGGTAAAGGCCTCATGCGGACTATATGATGCATCCTACGAATATTCATTTGAAAGAGGTTACCCTGCTGTAGTGAACCATCTCGAAGAAACAGAACAGCTCGCAAAACTTGCAGAAAAAGTACCTGAAGTACAAATTGTTGAAGAAAGTCCAATGCAAATGGGTGGTGAAGACTTTGCCTATTATTTGCAGCACGTTAAGGGAACTTTCTTTTTCACTGGTGCAAAGCCAACATACTCAGAAACATCTTATCCTCATCATCATCCTAAGTTTGATATCGATGAGAAAGCGATGCTGATTGCTGCTAAAACATTCAGCTTGGCTATATTGCAAAGTCAAACTGAACATTCTGCGGTCGCAGTTGAAAAATGAAGAGCTTTTTGAAAAAACGGTGTTGATGCACCGTTTTTTGTTTTAGCGTGATTCAAAGGAATAAACGATATGAACAGCCTGCTTTTGAAGACCTTTTTTTCGATTTCAGCCGTTTCCGGGCTTCAATGCATGCTTTTGAGGACACTTTGTTTGATTTTTTCTGTTTACAGGCTTTAATGCGTGCTTTTGTGTACCCCTTTTAGGGATTTCAGCTATTTTGGGATCTATTGCTTGAATCAAAAAAAGAGTGCAATCCATGATCGCACTCCCCTCTTTACTTCAAAGTCCTGATTCGATAGCAATTCATTGCCGTTTCACCTAAATGCCGAACCAAGTGATAATTTGCAACCCCGCCTACTACAGCACCAATTCCAGGCATAATTTGCAGAAGCTTAACAAGATCAATATGATCTCTGTACTCCTGCTGGAATACTTTCCAATCCATCTCTTTCAGGTCCTTTTTTTTCGTCTCCCAATTTTCAATGATTTCAAACGTAGTTCTCCGATGTTCATCACTTGAGTAGGCTAATTGAAAGACATAAAGCAAAAACACTCTCTCTTCATACTGCTTCGGATCAAAGCCATATAAACTGGCAATTTCAAATAAACATTTCATTTTTATGCCAAGCAGCAAAGGGAAGTCGGCAACAGATCCGAAAATTCCTCCGGCTCCTGTTCCTGCACCTTCTACTGCAGCTGTTTTTTGAAAGGCCGCGATCGTTTGCTTCACTAGTTTTTCTTTGTCTTCAAGTGTCTTTCCTTCAAGTTTCTTTTCGCTTGTCGTTAAGTTTGACCCGGCAAGTGTCGCCTGCACCATCTTCTTAATGCTTTCCGTAATCACAGTGTGGACTTTTTCTGGGATCCGATCATTGATCTTCGTTTGTGTTTTTTTAGAAACCCGCTCAAACATTGAAGATTTTCTTAACAATTTCTTTTTCCATTGAAAAAGATCCTCTTGAAGCTGCTGCTCGTATATCATAATTATCAGCTGCCTTTACTTTAAAGTACGCTTGCATCCATTTTGGCCAATCGTGATTTCACGTAAAGATAAACAAAACTGTAAACAAAGATAAATCCGGCAATGAAAAGAATTAATGAAGGAATGATATTTCCTGCCAGCATAGAAATGATCGTTAAAATCACATGCTGGACTGCAATTACAGCAAAAAGTAATTTAAGGAATTTTGCTTTTTTATATTCCTTATGTACAGGGTATAGGTCCGGCAAAGACAGCATATCGTAATGCATGTATAAGCCAATCATCTGGATGCCTGTCAAATAAAGCACCAAAATCGCAATGATCAGGACACTATACTGATTTGTAGGGATAACATAGAGAACAATTCCTCCAATAATAGTCAGCCTTGCAAAAATGCCCAGATAATCATTGGATCGGAAAAACGCTCTTGTATATAAGTAACTGTACATGCTTTCTTGCTTGTATTTTACGAACGCAAGCAGTCCATCTAAATATTTTCTTCGTTTTGCTTTTCTTTTTAGCTTTGGAACATCTGTAAACAAGTTGGCTATTCTGTAAAAGGATTGCTTTTTCTGCAATTCAGCATCAATCAGTTTTTCCCATTTAACCCCTTTTGTTTTTGTTGCTTTTTGAAAATAGATGTACAGTAGAATCATTAACACATACATAATGAACACATAGACATGTGCATTTGAAAGCAAAAAGAAAATCGTCAGCCCATTAATGGCCAAACGGACGATAAAATCATATATTTTTACTGAAGGTTCAGTATAAAAAGATATTCTGAAATTGAGCATTAGATTCCATCCTTTTACAATCAGAATCTGAATGCAAATCAGCAAATAGTCTGTCCCCGTTAAGGATTCAGCTCTAAAAAGCATTGGGGCTAATACTAATGCCGCTATTAAAAATACATACATTTGGCTAAAAAAACTGTATATATGCGCTTTTTGAAAATAAGCTGCCATTTTTTCTTCAAGCGGCAATAAAAAGACTAAATCAGGTTCTTTTAAAAGAGTTCGAACACTTGATGATGTAATAATCAAAGCAAAAACAATTGTCAAAATGAAAAGTGCCGGAAAATCATCAGGCATCGTTTTCAGCCATTCCTGGTAAGAAAGAGCACCGCCTGCCCCCAAAAACACGAGGACAAAAATCAGGTGGTCATTAATCATATATTTTGTATAAGATTGCACTTCTTTCAGGTGAGCCGCTAAGCGTCCTTTCCAAATCGCATCAACGTTATTCATTTTGATCTTCCTTCGTCAGCTGAATATACAAATCATCGAGCGCTGCGTCCCTCATTCCAAATTCTGTTCTTAATTCCTCAAGAGTTCCTTTTGCTCTAATCTTGCCATTATGTAAAATAATAAATGAATCACAATAGCGCTCAGCTGTTGCCAAAATATGAGTAGACATTAAAATGCCTGCTCCGTCCTGTTTAGCTTTGTTCATCATATCGAGCAGTGCATTAATCGCAAGCGGATCCAATCCTACAAAAGGTTCATCAATAATATACAGTTCAGGCTCCACTAAGAAAGCACACATAATCATAACTTTTTGCTTCATGCCTTTTGAAAAATGACTTGGAAACCATTTCAGCCTTTTTTCCATTCTAAATTCTGTTAATAATGGCTGCAGGCGCTGCTTAAATGTTTCCTGGCTTAATCCATATGCCATTGCGGTCAGCTCTAAGTGCTCATATAGAGTTAATTCCTCGTAGAGAATCGGCGTTTCAGGGATAAAGGTGAACTGGCTGCGATAGTCTGTCGGTTTTTCCTGAAAAGAAATGCCATTGATGGTGATGTCACCTTTATGAGGCTCCATCAATCCAATC
The DNA here is from genome assembly GCF_002858905.1 of Bacillus sp. UMB0893. Taxonomy (NCBI): domain Bacteria; kingdom Bacillati; phylum Bacillota; class Bacilli; order Caryophanales; family Bacillaceae; genus Bacillus; species Bacillus sp. UMB0893. Next base: position 106,245 of record NZ_PKLB01000005.1, read on the forward strand.
ACATGGCGAATGGTTGTGCTCTTCCCTGCACCATTCAGTCCAATTAACCCGACGATTTGATGTTTTTCAATTTCAAACGAGATATCTTTCAGGACAGGATTGCGTGAATACCCGCCTGTCAGGTGATTTACATTTAATAAGCTCATGTTAACTTCCCTTCCCCTTTTCTTCTATCTTAACAAAACACGGGATACTTTTGCTAATTTACAATTATTTTACAATACATAAACAATCCAGTTTCGGACATCATAATGAGTGTAAAGGAAAGCAGCTGTCACAAACATTCAGTTCAAATGAGGTGTGTGTTAAAGACAGTTTATAGTGAGCAAGTTAACATTGATAAATATAATGATGATCTATTTCCATTTCGAGATGAGGTGTCTACGGGCCGTTACTTTTTGTAATAGAAGCTCATATAAGAATTCATTTTGCGAATGAGGTGTTCGTCAAAGACCGTTTACTGATTTGTTAAGAATTTTTCTTCCATGATGATCTTAACTAGGGGATGGTTGCTTTGAACAATGTTTAACAATCAACATTCACTCTTTATTATCCTTCATTTCTAAGCATATGAGGTGTATGACAAAGAGAATTGTGTGCCTTACGTTTAAGCTGCGGCAGTTGTATTTCCTTTGCAGGACAGGGTGATCATTACGATCATCCTGTTTCTTTTTTGTGTGATTTTATCCCTCTCTGGTTTATGGTAAAATACGGTCATGAGCAGTTTATATTGAGAAAGGGTGAAACACGATGAGCGGATGTATTTTTTGTAAAATTGTAAATGGAGAAATCCCAAGCGCTAAAGTGTTTGAAAATGAACATGTCGTTGCATTTCTTGATATCAGTCAAGTAACAAAAGGACATACATTGGTTATTCCGAAAGTACATAAAGAAAACATTTATGAACTCACACCTGATATCGCCAGGAATGTATTTGAGGTCGTTCCAAAAATCGCAAACTCCATCAAAAAACAATTTGAACCGATTGGATTGAATGTCCTTAATAATAACGGCGAAAAAGCTGGACAATCTGTGTTTCACTATCATATTCATCTCATCCCCCGCTACGGAAAAGGCGACGGATTTGGCGCTGTATGGAAAACTCATACTGAAGAATATTCACCTGAAGATCTGCAGCAGATCGCGTCATCCATACAGGAAGGCCTTCTTTAAACCTCGCACATGCGGGGTTTCTTATTGATTAGAATTATTTTTGAAAAATTGCGACTCTAATCCTCTTTTTCATGTTAGGATAGGAAAAAGAATTTTAATCAAGCAACGCGACAAAGTAAGGAGTGTCATTTTCCCATGAAAAGAACGTATAACTTTAATGCAGGACCAGCCGCCATTCCACTTGCTGTTTTGGAAAAAGCGCAGAGCGAGCTTGTCGATTTTAATGGAACAGGCATGTCGGTTATGGAACTGAGCCACAGAAGCAAGCCTTATGAGGAAGTACACAATCGGGCTTCCGCTTTATTAAAAGAACTGATGGGTATCCCTGAAGAATATGAGGTTCTCTTCCTTCAAGGGGGAGCAAGTCTTCAATTTGCAATGATTCCGATGAACTTTTTAAAAAGCGAAACTGATGCACATTTCATCATGTCGGGCGTCTGGTCTGAAAAAGCTCAATCGGAGGCAAGCAAAATCGGGAATACAAACATACTTGCTTCTAGTAAAGATGATCGATATACATATATTCCTGAAACCTTTGAAGATCCTGCAGAAGGAAGCTATATTCATTTAACCTCCAATAATACGATTTACGGTACACGATGGCAGGATTTCCCCATTACGAAACTGCCATTAATTGCAGACATGTCAAGTGATATTATGAGCAGAGAATTCGATGTCAGCCGTTTTTCGCTTATTTATGCAGGTGCACAAAAGAATCTCGGTCCTTCAGGCGTAACAGTTGTCATTGTAAAAAAAGACATGCTTGCAGAGACAAATGAACAGATTCCAGCGATCCTGAAATACAGCACACATTCCAAACAAAACTCTTTATATAATACGCCGCCAACATTTGCGATTTACATGCTTTCCCTTGTCCTGGAATGGATTCAGGAGCAAGGAGGATTAGCGGCAATAGAAGCACTTAATAATAAAAAAGCGAGCCTGCTTTATGATTGCATCGATCAAAGTGGAGGCTTCTACAGGGGTCATGCTGAAAAAACAAGCCGCTCAGCTATGAATGTAACGTTCACTCTTAAAAACGAAGAACTGACAAAAGCTTTTATTAAAGAATCAATTGAAAGTGGATTCTCAGGTCTTGGCGGACATCGTTCCATTGGCGGCTGCAGAGCGTCAATCTATAATGCAGTCCCATTAGAAGCATGTCAAGCGCTTGCTGATTTCATGGCAAACTTTCAGAAAAAGCACGCGTAATCCTTTTTACAAGGTCAGTCATACCTGTTATAATAATTGTTAAGTTCTCCCGCAATAAGACACAGGTCATTATTGGGGAGTTCAAAAAATAAGAGCATAGTCCGAGGAGAGCCTGAGAAATGAATACAAAAGTTTTAGTTGTTTTATCTTTATTTGTCGCAATGGGATTAGCATTGCACGGGATTATCCCGCCATTATTTCACGGAATGAAGCCAGATATGATGCTGACAATGATGTTTTTAGGCATTCTTTTGTTCCCGCACATACGAAATGTGTTTTTACTTGGGACGGTTACAGGTATCTTATCCGGTTTAACAACAAGTTTTCCAGGCGGACTTCTGCCAAATATTATGGATAAGTTTGTAACAGCATTTGTCTTTTATCTATTAGTCTTAGCCATAAGAAAATACGCTTCATCTACAATTGGAGCAGGAATTCTTACAGCAGTCGGAACCCTTGTCTCAGGAACTGTTTTCCTGACAGCCGCATTGTTTATTGTCGGACTTCCAGGCGGAGCAGGCTTTACAGCACTATTTATCACAGTTGTTTTACCGACAATCGTTTTAAATACAATCGCAATGGTTTTCATTTATCCAATCGTTCAGACCATTTTGAAGCGCTCAAAGATCGTTCTTCAAACGAAATAGAAAGAAAACCCGATCCTCTGCGATCGGGTTTTTAGTTATTTTAATTGTAGAATAGTGTTCAAGGTTATCTGCATCCTGCTCCGGCGCCTAACTCCTCGATCAAAACGGATTTAACTGTCAAAGATAACTTGCCGCCTTCACTTTTGTTTTGACCATTTATGAAAATGGAACCTAGAGGAAATAATAAAATGATATACCGATCAGCAAGGAGATGGCACCTCCGCCTGCCAAAACAACGGCTTTCTGATGCACGACCCGTTTTGGCGGGTAGGATGCTGATTGCTGTGCTAATTTGACATAATGAAAAGCACCTAGGAAAAACAGCAAACTAATAAGAAAAAACAGGAAAATGACGCCAGCCAAGCTCCTCCCCCCTTTTATTCATGTGTATGTCCGAATGGAATCAACTATGAATAAAACGGCGTTTATCAATTTAAGCAAGGGGTATTTATAAAAGAAGAAGGTTCTTTTCGTAAAGTTTGCTGCTAATGGTTATAACCTTTAGTGGATTGTAGCAGAAGGCACTTGACTCCTGCGGGAAATAGAGGCTCGCATTCCTCCCCGCGGAAAGCAAGTGCCTGCAGCGGAAATCCATGGTTACAAATTATATCCAAAAACAACAATCAATGCGAAAACATCCCTTCTAAAACTTGGTGATTTTCAATAGTATATAGTTTTATTTTTGGGAAGCTTCGATCAATTTTATTAGCATGATATTCTATGAATCGGCATGAACATTCTAACTATGGAAAACAGCAATCTTTGCGAACAAAGCCAAAAAGAAGGACTTTCCAGCTTACTGTTGAAGAAGTACATACAACTAATTTCGTTTAATGGAGTGATACCTATGGCAAATGGAAAATCATTAGCAGCTGGTTTTATTGCAGGCAGCATTATAGGAGGAATCGCAGCCATCCTCTCTGCTCCCTCTTCTGGAAAAGATATGCGCAGCCAATTAAAACAAAATAAGCAAAAGCTTGAAGATATTTTAGTTCAGCTCAAAGATGACAGCATATCTCTTAAAGATCAAGTTGTTAAAACTGCTCAAGAAAGCGCTGTTGTTTTAAAGGATGTAACAGCAGATCTGCAAAAATCAATTCAAACATGGCAAGAAGAAATTGAGCCGCATAAAAATGAACTGCAAAAAGAAATTAATGAAATTGAGCAGAAAATTAAAGAATTAGAACAGACACTAAACAAATAGAATATTTTTGTAGACAAACCAAAAAATCTGAACGAGCGGCATATTCTCTCACATGCCGCTCTTTTTTTTTCATTTATAAAACAGCGCTTTACAAAGCTTTTACGATTTATTTAAAAATTTTGTAAATTTAATCTTTATTAATCTTTATTTTATTGGCATAATAGAATATAAGAGCAAAAGAGAAAAAGTAGGTGACTGGGGATGAAACGAAACGAAGATTATTCCATAAAAGAAGCACTATTATTCAGTCAAAGGATCGCTCAGCTTAGCAAAGCATTGTGGAAGTCCATCGAAAAAGACTGGCAGCAATGGATTAAACCTTATGATTTGAATATTAATGAGCACCATATTTTATGGATTGCCTATCATTTAAAAGGAGCTTCCATTTCAGAGATTGCTAAATTTGGGGTCATGCATGTTTCAACAGCATTTAACTTTTCAAAGAAGCTTGAAGAAAGAGGCTATCTTGAGTTTTCGAAAAAACAGAATGATAAGCGCAATACGTACATTCAGCTTACGGAAAAAGGGGAAGAAATTTTACTAAAGCTGCTTGAAGATTACGATCCGAGCAGAAACGCTGTTTTTAAGGGTGCTTTGCCGCTTCAGAATTTATATGGAAAATTCCCTGAAATTATGGAGATGATGTGCATCATTCGAAATATTTACGGGGATGACTTTATGGAAATCTTCGAACATTCCTTTACAAATATAGAGAAGGAATTTGTCGAGGAAAACCGGAAGCTAAAAAAGAGAGAAGAGCCTGCAGAACCTGCTTCAGCTATTTCTGAATAAGGGTTAAAAATTCCGTCATAAGCGGGACGTACATTCCCTGATTATGCAGGGATACAATGGTGTCATCTACAGAAAGCTTACAATTCAGCTGACCTGCGAAACGAGTAAGGAGACTCATATAATTGAGGAGTCCTTGCTCTTTTTGTTCGGCAAGCAGATGACTCAGTTCGTCGCAGATGCGATAGATCTCCTCAATTTCCTCAGCGGATAAACCGCTGTTCATGACAGAAACATAAAAAGGATATTTGTCTGGATCCACCATTTTTTGCAGCAAAGTTTGGTAGTATTCCAATTTTGCAATTCTTTTTTCCAATGATTCCACTTATGTTCACTTCTTTCATTCTTCTTCGTTTATCCATTTTAAATCATATTTCCTTATTTCGAAAGTTATCTTATCAAAACTTATTTTCAAGTTAATCGTTTACATAGAAAAATTCATATTGCATTTTCCAATTGAACATCGTAAAGTATGTAAGGAATTGAGCAAAATTATATTTAATATATTCGGATGGTGATTGGAATGAATTGCTGGAAAACCATTAATCTTTCAAAAGATTATGGATTCCACAGACTTTTTATAGTCTCTGTATTAACAATGATGTTTACCTTCATTAGCATATATTTGCCTCTTGTCGTTGCTTTTCCTTCTGTGCAATTAAAAGAAGGACATTTTTTATTGTTTTTGCTTTTTATAGCTGGTGTAGTGCCATGTCATAAGCTGCTTCATGCTGTTCCTTTATGGATGTCAGGATACCGCGTTTCCTTAAAAATAAAACTGCAGACATACATGCCTGTCATATATATTAAAACAAATTGCAACGTAAATAAGACCAATATGATTTTGTCACTTATCACACCCTTTTTAACCGTAACTGCACTCATGATTGCGGGACTAGTGACTAACCCATCATATCTGCATTATTTTTGTTTAGGAATTGCCTTTCATACAGGCCTTTGCGTAACGGATTTCATTTTTTTGAAGCAGCTGGTTAAAGCGCCAAAAACGTGTGTCATTGAAGAAGCAGACGAAAGCTTCGAAATTTTATTTCAAAAATAGAACTGCAGAAGCAATCTTCCGCACTGTGCTTTTGCATGTCTGTGATAACAAAAGCATTCTGCAGACAGGATGCTTTTGTTTTGCTATTTATTAGGAGTCCGCGCTATCTTTTTCATAATTTTTTTGGTAATGTAATATGTATCAGTGAGGGAAGGGGGAATCTCATATGATAGCTTTTTTCATTTTGTTTGCCGTGTTCATTTTGTTCTATATTAATAAATTGACGAATACACTATGCTTGGTGAGAGAGATTCCTGAAGACCGACAAACAAAAGTATTCCGGACGATTAACGTTCTGATTACAATTTTATTAGTTTCTTCTTACATAGAAATCTTATTTACTTAGATTTCACCCATAATAAAAAGCTGTATGCAAAATATAATAGCACACAGCTTATACAAACATAGCTGACAGTTTGTCAGCTATGTTTATTTGGCTTATAGCCAAGCAGCACCAACAATGATTAATAAGATGAACAAAACTACGATTAACGCGAAGCCTCCAGCGTATCCTCCCATAATGACACCTCCTTTATGCATCGGTAAGTTATTCTATGCACGATCATCATGAAACGAATAGGCACCTATCATCTTTTGTAAGCAATCACATTTAATTTCCTGGTCTAAAGGTCATCCTGTTGCTTCCTAACACAGGTAAGAAGCACCAATAATGATCAACAAAATAAACAGAACCACAAGTAATGCAAAACCGTTTGAATATCCTCCACTCATGTTAAAACCTCCCTTATCGGCGTTCCATACATCATATGGACGGTTTCCCATTTTGACTAGACGAATGCCCAATGATTGCCCCTGTCCTATTGCAAAAGTTTTTAGTTCATGGCACAATGTGGTATAGTGTCCAATTCTTAGGCAGTCCTTAAATTAAATAGAAGTAGGAGTTGTATCAGATGAAAAGATTTGTTCTTGCATTAGCAGCAGCATCAAGTGTTTTGGCGCTCGGCGCATGCAATAATGACAGCGGTTCCGAGGTCATTGCAGAAACAAAAGCAGGCAACGTAACAAAGGATGAATTTTATGAAGCAATGAAGGACCGCTTCGGAAAAGATGTTCTTACTGAGCTTGTACATGAAAAAGTGTTAAGCAAAGAATACAAAGTATCTGACGAAGAGGTAAACAAAGAAATTGAGAATTTAACTCAGCAGTATGGCCCTCAATTTGAAGCAGTCATTCAGCAGCAAGGCGAAAAGACTGTTAAAGATATGGTAAAGGTTGATCTTCTCCGCAAAAAAGCAGCAGAACAAGAAGTAAAAGTAACGGAAGAAGATACAAAACAATATTATGAAAGCCTAAAAGGCAAAGTCCAAGCAAGCCACATTCTTGTTGAAGATGAAAAAACAGCAAAAGAAATTAAATCACGTCTTGATAAAGGTGAAAAATTTGAGGATTTAGCAAAAGAAGCGTCTAAAGATCCATCTGGACAAAATGGCGGAGACTTAGGCTGGTTCGGCGAAGGACAAATGGTTCCTGAGTTCGAAAAAGCAGCATTCGCTCTAAAAGAAGGCGAAGTAAGCGAACCTGTTAAATCTGAATTCGGCTACCACATCATCAAGGTTACAAAAACCGTGAAGCCATATGAAGAAATGAAAAAAGAGCTTGAAAAAGAAGTAAAAACACAAAAAACAAGCCAGCCAGATGCTGTTCAAGGAGCACTCGACAAAGCTCTTAAAGAAGCAGACGTAAAGGTTGAAGATGAAGATTTAAAAGATACATTCAAAGCACCTGCTGAGCCAGCAGCGCCTGCTGAAGGACAATAATAGACAAAAGCGCGGGCATGGCAGATCCGTTCTGACCGAGGAGTTAGGCGCCTTAGCTGACGCAGATAACTTTATTTTATTTTCCACAACCTATTACCTTTTATAATTTCCTAAACAATAAGAAAACACAAGCCCCCCACTCATCAGAATGGGGGGCTTGTGTTTTAAATCTCCTCGTTGTCCTGTTTGTTTTTGCGAATCTCACGTTCTTTCAGCATTCTCTCGATATAAACGTTTCCCTCTTTTTCTATATATGCTTCTTCAACAATCTTTTCTTTTCGCGTCGTTGAAAAAGCCATGTATCCGCTGTATAGTATCCCAAGTATGCAGAGGTAAATCCACCACGGCAGCAAAATCATTCCCGCTTCCCCCTTTATTATGACAAGCCTTTAATGCACTATATGAGTGTCTTGAGGGGTTTATACCTTTATTTTCAGATGGCATTTTTTATCTCTGTTTTTTATTTTTATCCACCTATTTCAAGATTTCATCTGCCAAACTGTAAATATAGAAAAAGCCCTCCCTTGAAGAACTTCATCTTCAAAGAAAGGCTCACATATAATTAGTTATGAAAAGTTGGTTTATAAAATGAGCGATTATCCAGTGCAAATACACGCTCAGTATATTCTCCAGGTTTTACGCGTTCAAGTGCACGATCAAGCATGTTCATTTTTGCATCGAGATTATCGATATAGTGAAGAATTTCAGCTTCTTTTATCATCGGGGGTTTTGGACTTCCCCACTCTGCTTTCCCATGATGGCTGAGAACCAGATGTTGAAGAATCACAACTTCTTCACCTTCAATACCAAGATGTTCTGCAGCTTTTGCTATTTCATTCACCATAATACTGATATGTCCAATAAGGTTGCCTTCAACTGTATAGGTTGTGCCAATTGGTCCAGATAATTCAGTTACTTTTCCAAGGTCATGCAGAATCACTCCTGCGTAAAGCAAATCTGTATCTAAGCTTGGATACAGATTTGCTATTGATTTTGCTAAATCAAGCATTGATACAACGTGATACGCCAGGCCTGATACAAACTCATGATGATTTTTCGTTGCAGCCGGGTACTCCAAGAACTCGCTTTGGTGTTTTTTCATTAAGTATCGGGTAATGCGCTGTATATTAGGGTTTTTCATTTCAAAAATATATTGTGTTACTTTTTCCATCATTTCTTCTTGTCCAATAGGAGCTGTTTCAAGAAAATCAGAAATTTTTACGTTGTCCGTATTTGATGCGGTGCGGATATTACGGATCTTCAGCTGATTTCTTCCTCTGTAATGATGGATATCCCCGTAAATCTTTACAATGTTTTGCGAGCTATAAGAAACTTCATCTTCAGGTCCTGCATCCCAAAGCTTTGCTTCAATTTCTCCAGATTGATCCTGAAGTATTAATGTTAAAAATGGTTTGCCATTGCTGGCGATTCCCTTAGTCGATGTTTTAACGAGAAGGAAAACATCTGCTTGCTCGCCAACCTCATAATGATTGATTCCTTTTATCATGTAAACGGTCCCTCCCAATTGCTCAGTACCCTGAGTATAGCATAAATTTAATGTATTTTTCCCCTTATGCAGCTATGCTGAAACGTTTGTGTGCTGTCTTTTGGAAATCCAAATTTTTGTAGAGGTTAATGCAGTGAGCATTAAGATGGCCCCAATATAATATGGCAAATTAATGTGATATTCAAACACGTATCCTGCTAAAATCGGTCCGGCCACATTTCCAAGACTCATAAAAGAGTTATTCAGCCCCATAATCATACCCTGTTTGCTTCCAGCCAGTTTAGAGATAAAAGTATTTAAAGACGGTCTTAATATCGAATTTCCTAAAAAGAATATGGAAGTTGTAAGCAATACTGTAGCAAAAGAGTTTGCGAATGTCATGATGACAAATCCGAATGCACTTAATAAAAGAGCTGAGGTGACGACACGTTCATCCCCAAATTTAGCAACAAGTCTGCCGACAGCAGCTCCCTGCGTTACTGTACCAACTATTCCGGTAAGCAGGATAATGAGACCGACTTCTTGTGGTCCATAGCCGAAACGCTCAAGTGCATAAAAACCAAAGATGGCTTGAAAAATAGTTAAGGCAAAGCTCATCATAAAAACAAGAATCAGCAAGAAACCAACAGGACTGTTCAGTGCTTTTTTTATTAAGTCAAATTGATTGTCTCTTTTTTCATTGTCATCTATTGTTTTCTGCATAGCTTCTTTGGATAACGATTCAGGCAGAACAAAAATGGATACAAGGCCCGCTAATGAAGCGGCAATTCCTGCGAATAGAAATGGAAAGGAGAGGCTGAATTCAGCGAGCCAGCCGCCAATTCCAGGGCCGACTACAATTCCAAAACCCATAGCCGCTCCTAAATAGCCCATTCCCTGTCCGCGTTTCTCAGGAGTTGTTACATCTGAAACATAGGCCATTGCACTCGGCATAATGGCTGCCCCAAAAACACCAGCTATTATTCTTGATAAGAACAGCATCCATAAGCCGGTTGCAAAAGCAAAAATAAATTCAGCTAATGCAAATCCAAACAAACCAAGGGTTATGAGAGGCTTACGTCCAATCCGATCAGATAAACGACCCCAGATTGGAGCAAATATAAACTGCATAAACGCAAAAATTGCTACTAAAAATCCAAGCGTTGTCGCGTCAGCCCCAAATTTCTCTACATAAAAAGGCAGGATAGGAATCACTAAACCGATGCCTACCATAATAATGAATAAGTTAAAACTCAGTAAAAAAAGCGGCGTGCCATATGGCTTTTTCGTATTTTTATCTTGCTGCATCATGTACTTCCTTTCAGGTACCTCTTTCGTCAGTTCATTTTACAATAATCTCTACCCAATAGATACTTGTTTTGCAGCATGTTCTGTTTCTTTTAAGGAAAGAATTTGCTCTTTTTCAAACAATGGCATTAGATGATCCTGGCAGGTAAAGAAAATGACTTGATGGCTTTGCGAGAATTCATCAAGCAATAAGAGTACCTGTTTTGTCCGCTCAAAATCAAAATTAACAAAACCATCATCAATTATGATCGGGAGTCCCTTTTCACTGCTTAAGTGACGGGCAAGAGCGAGTCTTAATGAAATATACAATTGTTCTGCTGTTGCCTGAGAAAGCTCGTTTGCAATAAAGCGGCTTCCATCTTTTCTTTCCACAATTAATGTTTGCTCAGCATCCGGCAGAAAAATTTTAGTATAGTTGTTACTTGTCAATAAAGTGAAAAAGGATTCTGCTTGTTTTAATACATTTGGAAGCCGTACAGAGCGATTATACTCAATCGTCTTATTCAGCATATCTTTCGCCGCGGCAAACACAGCCCACTTGTGAGCAAGCTGTTTTACTGCCATTTTTTCAAGCTCGTACTTTTGCTTCAATTCAGAGTAAAGCCCGGATTGCTCGAGATTCGCAAGTGAAACGTTCAGCTCATTAAGGCGTCTTTGCAAGATGCTCCCTTGCTCTATTTCTTCTTTAAGCTGCTTATCACATAAGAGCTTTTCTTCTTTATAATCCACAGTGAAATCCAGCTTTCCTTCCTTTAGGAGATGCTGTTTTGCCTGGAGCTGCTGCTGAATCCATTTTAATTTTTGTTCAGTTGATTTCCGTTGATTTTCCGCTTCTGCCTTTGCCCGGAACTCTTCTGCATCAGATGTTTTAGACAAGTTAAGAAGCTCTTGTTTTTTTTCATCCATAAGAGTAAGTTCTGCTTCTGTTTTCGCTAAACGACTTTGAGCATCAGATATCTTCTCTGCTTGCATAAGCTGTTTGCGTTTCTTATCTAAAGCGTCATGAAGATTAGAAGTTAAATTTCTCAGTGTTTCATTCAAATGATCCTTTTTTTCGATTCCGCAATTGCCGCTAACATCGGCAAGCTGATTTTCATAAGAATCCAGTGATGCCTTTAAATTTGTCATTTTCTTTTCAATTTGACTGCAATCCCATACATTCTTCTGAAGGTGAATCAATGTCTGAATAAGATCAGGCAGAGCAAGAGGTGAAAAATCACTGCTCATTCGCAGGCTATGATAAACGTTCTTCACTCTTTGTTCTAAATGATACATTTCTTTTTCCCATTCATCGAAACCATTAACGATACGGTGATACGCTCTTTCTGTTTGTCCGAATGAAATTTTTTCCATTTCATATGAACGTCTAAACTGTTCATTTTTCCAAAGGATACCCTTAAGCTCTTCAATGTCTGTATCTTCATTGCCGTTGACAGAAACTTGCTCTATTTGATCGTTTAATTCCTTCTGCTTTTCTCGTAAATGCTTTATAAATGCATCATCACTTTTGGATTTTTGAAAAAGAAACAGGAAGAAAAGAACAGCTATTCCAAGAAGAAACGGCAAAATGAACCATTGCTGCTGATATATCACCCACCCTGCACACAATACTAGCAGTAAAGCAGTTATGACCTTCACCATTTTATTTTGTTTATTCTTCGTTTGATTTCCTTCAGTCAGTTCGCCGATTTTCTTTTCGTTCCGTGCATATTCTTCCTGTAAACTTTTTGCATCAAGTCCTTTGAGCTGAATCTCTTCGTGCTTCTTGAGCTTTTTCTCCAGGATCTTCCTCTCTTCTTCTTCCAGCATGCCGTTTAGATATTCTGTTAATTTATGTTCGCTTTCTTCCAAATTTTCTTTTGCCCGTTCAAATTGCTGATCCAGCATCTGTTTCTTCTGCTGAGATTGCTGATAGGCAGACACAATTTCTCTAATTTCTTCTTTTGCTGTTACTGAAGTATTAATTGAAAGAACGGCTTCATCATCTAACTCTTCATTTAATCGTTTCTTTTTCTCTTCCGTTATCTGCCTTGAAAGGTCCTTATACTGCTGAAATAGCTGTTCATGCTGTTCTTTTTTCGTTTCATAAGCTGAATACGTTTCCCTTAGCTGTTCAATTTCACTTTGATGCCTTAGAATTTGCTCATTAATATTTATCTGCTGCACAATTTGTTTATGCTCCTGAATCGTGTGAATAAGAGCATTCTTTTCTGCTTGAAGCGGCTGCATCTTTGCTAATATTTCATCCATACGCTTTAAACCATCAGCTGGAAATTCCTTTACCTCTTTTGTCTGAGCCAATTCGTTCAGACACGCGTCTTCATCCAGCCATAATGGGAGAGCATCTATTACTTCAGCAAGCCATCTTGAACGTGCTTCAAGCTTTAGCTTTCGTACTTCTTTCTCACTCAGCTGACTTTCTATCAGTTCCTTTTCTTTTACAAGAGCTTCAAAAGGCTCAATGTAGTCTCTTGCTTTTAACATTTCTGAATGAATGGTCTTCAGCCTGTTTAAAGCTTCATTAATCTCAGGTTTTTTTCCATTTGGTTTATAGAGCAAATCTTGTTTTTTCAAAAGAATGCTTTCTGTCTGAAATAACGCGTCTGTACCAAGCATGCCAGAAGACAGCAAAAATCTTCCAAGCTCATCTGCACTTACATTACTCACCTGCTGTATTCCGTGAATATCAAATGAAAAAATGGACTGATACATAGATTTGTCAAAATGCTCAAGGATCAGATCAAGCATCTCTTTGTTCCCTGTCTCACCATTTTCAAGGTACAGTGTTACTTCACCTGCTGCTTTTCCAGGCAGTCTTTCGATTTTGATCTTTCCATATTGATCCGTTTCAACGAGAAGCGCTCCGCCATAAGTGTTTACTTGTTTTGGTTCGTACCTGTTTGCATTTTGAATCTTTGCAGGAAACCCAAACAGAATACTTTGAATAAATGACATAATTGTCGATTTTCCAGCTTCATTTTTCCCATAAATAACTTGAATCGAAGCCGATTTCAGCGTGAAATTCCTATGATGGAACTGGCCATAGCCATATATATTCAATTCTAGTATTTTCAATTTTGTTCACCTCACAGCCTTCTGTGCTTCAAGAGTTCTTGAAACAAGAGGTACTCTGCTTCTTTAACAATTTGCTGCTTCTCATCTTCATTAAAAGAAGGAATGTGTTTTCTAAAAACGGCATGCTGCTTAAGCGGCTGAATTGTGTCATCCAAATTCTCAAAGGATTTAATGATGTCCGCTAAATCCGAAAGAAAATGAGAGTCAAGCTGCAGAGAATCTTTGCTGATTGCCGGAACTGATTCATTCAAAATGGATGAGATCCATACAAAATTCCTGCGGTCTGCTTCATCTTCATTCCATTGGTCCATTAAATCAGAAAGAACATTCTCTTCCTGAAGCGTATGATAAAGCTCACTTGTTCCCGATAAGCGAATCGTTAAGACAAGCGGATCATTCTCCCTTCTCATTAGCTCTAATTGCTGATGCAGACTGTCTATCCACTCTTGAAACTCACCCTTAATCTCGACTTCAAGCTCATCCCATTTTACATCTTGCAAAGACTTAAACTGGTAAGACGCACCAGCATCGCTGATCGATACAACGAAGCAGCCTTTATCACCTGTTTCTTTTCTGTTTCTGCCCTGAATATTGCCTGAATAAAGAATGGGCGGCTCATTTTCATGCAAGATTTGCTGTTTATGGATATGGCCTAGAGCCCAATAATCAAACTGCTTTTCCAGCAGCTCACTGATTTGAAACGGAGAGTACACATCATGGTCATGATTTCCTGCTACAGAACCATGAAGCAGACCAATATGATACCCCTCCTTCACTTGCTTGAAGTAATTTGGTGTCATATTTTCATGAACAGCACGCTGCGGATAGCTGTACCCATATAAATGAACAGCTGTTGATTCGTTCTTCAAAAACGTTTTACACTCCACTTTCTTATCAGAAAAGACGTGAACGTTTTCTGGCCATTTAAGATCCAGCCATTTTCCGCTCATATGATCATGATTTCCATGGATGACATATACTTGAATACAATGAAACTCAAGCTGTTCAAATGCTTTTTTAAGCTTCAGCTGGGCTTTCAGACTCCGGTTCTCACCGTCGAATAAATCCCCAGCTAATAATACAAAATCAACCTTTTCCCGGACCGCCAGCTGCACCAAATTTTCCAGAGCTGCAAATGTGCTTTCTTTCAGCCTTTCAAAAATAGGGACAGGCAGCTGCTGCATTCCTGCAAAAGGGCTGTCTATATGTAAATCCGCTGCATGAATGAATGTAATAGGTTCCATTCGTCTTCCTTCCTTTACTTCTCTCTTTCTCTTCATTGTAACACCACAAAAAGGCGAATGCACGTTCTGCTGTAAAAAAGCTAAAAATTCGGGTCGGCTCTTGAAAAATTAGATAAATAAACGTAAAAAACAGAGTTAGATTTCAACTCTGTTTCCCTCAATATTACTGATCCTTTGACATTTGCAATGCTTTTTTGACATCTTTGAATGAGGACGATTTCCCGTACATCAGAACACCGCCTTTATAAACTTTTGCACCTATTACTGCAAGTAAGATAATTGTAATCACTAAAATACCAATCGATAGTCCAATTTCCCAAGCTGGTACGCTTAGCATTCCAACTCTTAAGAACATAATCATCGGCGAAAAAATGGGAATAAAGGATGTAACGGTAATAAAAGGCGCTTCAGGATTTCCTAGTCCGAACATTGCGATAACAAAAGCTCCTGCAATAATAAACGTCAGCGGAGCAATCATTTGCTGTACATCTTCAATTCTGCTGACAAGCGAGCCCAGAAAAGCAGCAAGTGTTGCAAAAATGAAATAGCCGAGGATAAAGAAAACAACTGCATAAACAAGTGTAGCCACCGGTACTTCTGAAAAATTTAAAAATCCGTCTCCCATCGCAGCGAGATTTTCTATATTTCCTTTGATGGAGCTATATCCCACTAGTATAATAAGTCCAAACTGAGTTAAGCTCAGCAGTCCTATTCCAAGCAATTTGGCAAACATTTGCTTGATTGGAGAAACGCTGCTGATCAAAATTTCCATGACCCTTGATGATTTTTCAACGGCTACTTCCATTGCAATCATGCTCGCATATAAGATAACTGAAAAATAGATAATGAACAGCAAAACATAAACGAGGCCCCTGGCCTGATTCAGCTCTTCTTCTGATTTGGCATTTTCCTCAAGTGCAATCTTCTTAAGCTCTGCAGGTGAAAATAACTGATTCAGCTGTTCACTATTTATGCCTAGATTCGCTGTTCCTATAGCCACTTTTGTCTGCTGAAGCGCCTGCTCGAGCGTCCCTGATACACTTGAGTTGGCAATGGAGCTTGCATGATAGGCGGCTTGCGGAAGTCCATCCTCATCATTAGTCAAAATAAGATAACCTTTCAAGTCCTCAGCAAGGACATCCTTTTTCAGCTGTTCTTCCGTTTCCTTTGACTTTTTCAGCTGCAGCTTGTCATCAATGGCTGAAGCATTTTGTTCAAAGAGCGTATAAACATTTTCATCACCAGTTTGATTCATAACTGCAACCTTTGTCGTTTCTTCATCTCCGCCATTGAAGAACTCAATTACATTTTGAAGATTTGTCAGGCCGAAAATTAATAAGAGGGTAATCCCTGTTGTAATTAAGAATGATTTTGTCTTTAATTTGCTCATATATGTATGCCAAAAGATAATCCAAAATTTATTCATATGCCGCGCCCACCTTTTCAATAAAGATATCATTCAGTGATGGCTCTGCAAGTTCAAATTTGCGGACAAATCCTCTGCCATGAAGAGAATCCATGATTTGCTGGGAAACTTCTTCCCCTATTACCTGCAATTCAATGCCTTCAGAAGTGTGCTTATATTTTGTGACTCCATCAAGTTCTTGTAAATAAGACACATCAAAATCAGCATGAACAATCACGTTTTTCTTTCCAAAGGAACGTTTAATATCCTTTAAAGCTCCATGAACGACCGGCTTTCCTCTGTGCATGATGCACAAATGCTGACACAGCTCTTCAACATGCTCCATTCTATGGCTTGAAAACACAATGGACGTACCTCGATTTTTCAAGTCTAATACAGCTTCTTTTAAAAGCTCTACATTGACTGGATCCAATCCGCTGAATGGTTCATCGAGAATCAGAAGCTTTGGACGATGAAGCACAGCCGTAATGAATTGAATCTTTTGCTGATTTCCTTTTGAAAGATCCTCTACCTTCTTATTTGCGTATTCAGGGATCTTAAAGCGTTCAAGCCAATCATTCATTTCCTTTAATACAGCCTGTTTCTCCATTCCTTTTAAACGACCAAGGTATATGAGCTGATCACGTACTTTTACTTTAGGATAAAGACCTCTTTCTTCAGGCAAATAACCGATTGCATCAGTCGCATCATATCCAATTGGTTTCCCGTCCCATGAAATTTGCCCGTCCGATGGATTTAACAGCCCTAAAATCATGCGAAATGTCGTTGTTTTTCCGGCACCATTGGCACCCAGCAGTCCAAACATCTCACTCTCAGGTATCGTTAATGAGAGCTGATCTACTGCGGTATGCGATCCAAATCGTTTCGTAATTCCTTCTAGTTTTAATGTCATCCTGATTCCTCCTGTCCACTTAATGTACGAATTTCGCGATGCAAATGTTTCATTCATTGCAGGAAAAAGACAAGTTTTTGAGAATTACTAGTTATAAGCCTATTAAAAAACGAAACTTTATATGCAAAGGGGGCTATTAAATGGGTGTTTATTATTTAACAGCATTTAATAAAGATGGGGAAAAACTAATGGATGAAAGCTTTGAAGCTGCCAATGATCAAGAAGCAAAAAAAGTTGGAGAGCAAAAGCTTGAAGAGAAAAATTACCTAAAAAAAACGCACCGCTGCACGTCTGAAAGCGGGAAATTGATTTTATTTGAAAGATAATAATGTGAAAGAGGGCATTTCTTTTGTGGAATGTCCTTTTATTTTAATTTTGATTTTTCTTTTTCCACACGCCTCCTATTTCTATTAAAAATAAAGGCGTTTTCGCATTGATTGTTATTTTTTGGTTATAAATTTCACCCGTGGATTTCCGCTGCAGGAACTTGCTTTCCGCTGTAAGGGTTGGGAGCCTCCTCGGCTATGCCTGTGGGGATTCCCCTCTATTTCCCGCTCAGGAGTCAAGTGCCTTCCGCTACAATCCACTAAAGGTTTTAACCATTTCTCTATAAGCAACAAATTTTACGAGAAGAGCCAAAATAAAAAAGCGGTTACAAAAATTGTAACCGCACTTCTTTATTTTCCTGTAAACTGCGGTTTTCTTTTTTCTAAAAACGCATTGATCCCTTCTTGGTGATCCTCAGATTGTCTCATGTTATATTGGGTTTCTTTTTCAAGAGACAGAATTTGTTCAAGTTCTGATTTTTTAACAGCTGTATAAATATTTTTACTTGCAATCATTGCTTTTACAGGCTTCTGCAGCCATTCGCTGACGAGCGATTGGACCCCATCTGTCAAGTCAACGTCGCATACTAAGTCTACAAGACCAAGTTTGTAAGCATCGTCAGCGCTTAGTTTTTCACCGCTCCAGATTAACTGCTTCGCTTTTGCTTCTCCAAGGCGTTTTTCCATGAAAAAGTGTCCGCCCCCATCAGGAACAAGTCCAATGCCAATAAAATTCATCGCAAGCACCGCGCTTGAATGAGCCACAACGTAATCTGCAGCTAGAGCAAGGCTGAAGCCTAAACCTGCCGCTGGTCCGTGAATTGCGCTGACTGTTATCTTAGGCAGGGTATAAAGAGCGGTGATCACCTCTGAAATAAGATCCATAACCCCTGCAAAGCCTGAGTTATCCATTGAGTTCAGCATTGTTTTAATATCCCCGCCTGCTGAAAAGCCTCTTCCGCTCCCCGATAGCACCACAATATCCGCTTCACTTTCTCCTGCCTGCTTAAGTGCCTGAAGCAATTCTTTCAGCATTTGTTCGTTCATCGCATTAAGTACATCCGGACGATTCATTTCAATCGTTGCATATCTTCCGTGTACCGCATATGTAACAGTTTCCATACCCATCCCCCTTATTGATTTAATATCCATCCTCGTATTTATTATAGCTTGTCTGGTCCAGAATTGATATTATTTTCAGATAACTTATTCTACTCGCTCAACGATTGTTGCTGTTGCCATTCCATGACCAATACATATGGTAAGCAGCCCGTATCTGGCACTGCGGCGCTCAAGCTCATTCACTAAACTAGTCATCAGCTTTGCTCCTGTAGCGCCTAAAGGATGACCGAGTGCGATAGCTCCCCCATTCACGTTGACTTTTTCTAAATCAGCACCTACCTCTTTTTGCCAGGCAAGAACAACCGGAGCAAAGGCTTCATTAATTTCAAAAAGATCAATATCATTGACTGTCAGACCGCTTTTTTCCAGTACCTTTTGAGTTGCAGGAATGACGCCTTCAAGCATATATGTAGGATCAGAGCCTACAACTGTTTGCGCTACAATTCTGGCTTTTGCCTTCAAGCCAAGCTCCTTGGCCTTGTTTGCATCCATTAAGAGCACAGCCGCTGCGCCATCACTCATTTGGCTTGCATTCCCAGCAGTGACGACCCCATCTTCCTTAAAAACCGTTTTTAATTTTGCGAGTGCTTCTAGCGATGTGTCAGCACGAGGCCCTTCATCCTGATCAAACATGATTTCTATGCCATCTTTATTCAACCCTTTTAACGGAAGAATTTCAGATTGATAGATTCCTTTCTGAATGGCAGCTAATGCACGCTGATGGCTTCGAAGGGCGAACTCATCAAGCTCCTGTCTTGTAATCTGATGTTTTTCTGCAATCATTTCAGCTGAAATGCCTTGATGAACAAAGTTATATTTTTCATGTAAGCTTGCTGGAATCGTTTCTTCGTTTCCATCGCTTAAAATAGGAATCTTTGTCATGCTTTCTACCCCTGCTGCAATCACGATGTCCATATCTCCGGACTTGATCTCCTGGCATGCAAAATGAATGGCCTGCTGACCTGATCCGCACATTCGGTTAATTTGAACGCCAGGTACGCTGACCGGAAAACCTGCTTCAAGGACAGCAAGCCTTCCAATATTGAAGCCCTGCTCCGCAATTGGGGAAACACAGCCCATGACAACATCTTCCACGAGCTCCTTTGATAAACCAGCTCTTGTCACAACCTCATCCAGCACCGCAGCAGCCAAATGAACGGGATGCGATTCTCTAAAAGCCCCCTTTCTTTTTCCGACAGCGGTTCTTACAGCTTCAACGATTACTACCTCACGTGTCATTTTCTCTCTCCTTCATATGTGTAGAATCCTTTTCCTGTTTTTCTCCCATAATGTCCAGCCTCAACAAGCTTTCTTAATAACTGCGGCGGCAAGAAGCGGTCTCCATATGCTTCTGCCATGCCATTGCTCACAAACAGCATTGTATCGAGTCCGACTAAGTCTGCAAGCTCCAGAGGCCCCATTGGGTAATTCAGGCCAAGCTTCACCGCTTTGTCGATATCCTTTGCACTTGCTATTCCTTCTTCGTATATGCGGATACATTCGAGCATATGGGCTGACAGTGCTCTTGTCGTAACGAAACCTTGAGCATCTTTTACTAAAACCGTCTCTTTTCCGATTTCTTCTGATAACAGCCTGATTGCTTCTATTGTTTGATCAGACGTATCAATTCCCTTCACGATTTCAATCAGCTTCATAACAGGGGCTGGATTAAACCAGTGCATGCCAATCACCTGATCTGGCCTTGATGTTGCTGCAGCAATGGCTGTTACACTTAGTTCAGACGTGTTTGTAGCCAGAATCACTTCTTTTCCTGTCAGTTCATCAAGTTCTTGAAACATCTTCTTCTTCAGCTCTAAGTTTTCAGGAATGGCCTCAACGACAAGTTCAGCTGACTGAACGGCTTCAGAAAGATCCGTATAGGTATGAATGTTAGATGCCGCTTTTGATTTTGCTTCTTCAGATAAATGACCGGCTTTTACAAATCTGGACAAACTCTTATCAATCCCGTATTGTGCCTTCTCCAAAGCCTTTTCCGAAACATCGTATAGAAAAACAGTTTTTCCTGCGGCTGCAAAGGTTTGGGCGATGCCGCTGCCCATTAACCCAGAACCGATCACGGCTATTTTATGAATAGTCATTAAAGGGTTCCTCCTCATTATGCAAGATCTAAGTTTTTCACAATTATCGTTTTCATGATTTCATTTGTGCCGGCGTAAATGGCTGAAACCGGAATATCACGATATCGTCTGGCTATCTCGAATTCTTCCATATAGCCATAACCGCCATGCAGCTGCATGACCTCAGATGCGACCTTTTTTGCCATATCCGTAATCCAATATTTAGCCATGGAAACGCGTGTCACAGCGTTTTTCCCTGACATATGCTCGGTAATGACAGAGTCTAAAAATGTCCGGCCAATCTCAATTTCCGTTGCCATTTCTGCTAATCGGAACTGGACGGTTTGAAAATCGCTGATTGATTTTCCAAAAGCTTTCCTTTGCTTTGTATATTGTTTGGCAATCGTAAGCATTCTTTCTGCAGAAGTCTGTGCTCCAATCGCAACGAGCAAGCGTTCCTGCTGCAGCTTATCCATTAAATAATAGAACCCTTTTCCTTCTTCTCCTAATAGATTGGCAGCAGGCACTTTTGCATCCTCAAAAATAAGCTCTGCTGTATCCTGAGCATGCAGGCCAACTTTTTCAAGCTTTCTTCCTCTCTTAAAACCTGGTGTGTCCCTTTCAACAACTATCAGGCTGATCCCCTTATGTGCCGGCTGTGCCTTTGGATCGGTTTTGCATACGACTACAATTAAGTCAGAGGAGATTCCGTTCGTAATGAACGTTTTCTCCCCGTTTAGCACATAGTAGTCTCCTTGTTTAATAGCTGTTGTTTTAATGGCAGAGAGATCTGAGCCCGCACCAGGCTCAGTCATTGCGATAGCTGTAATCGTTTCTCCCGTTACACAAGTCGGCAAAAATCTCTGTTTCAATTCTTCCGAGCCATAGGAATCAAAATACGGCACTACAATATCATTATGAAGGCTTATGCCTATTAAACTTGAGCCCACTTTTTCAAGTTCCTCGTTTATAATGACGGAATATGCAAAGTCTACTCCTGATCCGCCATATTTTTCATCAGTCCATGGGCAGAGAAAGCCTTGCTCTCCCATTTTGATCCACAGCTCCCGCGGAATCATTCCGGCTTTTTCCCACTGATCGTAGTATGGTACTGCTTCTTTTTGAAGAAATTTTCTTAGTGCTTCACGAAATATCTGGTGCTCATCTTGCAAGTATGCTGCAGGCATATAATTCAGGCCCCCTTTTTATGCGCTTGGCTGTTCTGCGAGTTTTTCCCTCAATAAAAATTTCTGTATTTTTCCGCTTGCGTTTCTAGGCAATGCATCAACAAAGTGATACGTTCGAGGTCTTTTATAAGGAGCAAGCTTATCACTCGTTTTACAGAATTCCTCAAGGTCTTCTTCCGTTAAATTCAAATCCTTTCTTACAATAAATGCTGTTACGCACTCTCCCCATTTCTCGTGCGGCTGTCCTAAAACAGCAGCATCCAAAACCCCTGAATGCTCAAATAAAACATCCTCTACTTCTCGCGGATACACATTTTCTCCGCCGCTTATGATCATGTCATCTACACGGTCTGCCACATATAAAAAGCCGTCATTGTCCAGGTATCCTAAATCGCCTGAATGGTACCAGCCCTTGTACAGCGCTTTTTCAGACGCTTCTTTCATGTTGAAATAACCTGCCATCATACATGGCCCTTTTACAATAATTTCTCCAACCTGACCAGGCGGCATAATATCATCAGGCTCCGATGGTCCGTCTTCATTAGGCTTTACAATCCGCAGCTCATGCCCGTAGCATACTTTCCCAGCAGAGCCTACCTTTGTCAGCTGCTCATCCTCTGACAAAAACGTTACAGCAGGACCCATCTCAGTCATCCCATATGCCTGAATAAGATCTGTTCCAAGCTTTTCTTTGCACAGTTTGACAAGGGCCGGTGCCATTGGCGCTGCCCCATATAACCCTAAACGCAAGGATGTCAGATTATAGTTTTCTATCTTTTCTTGAAGCATCATGTTCCACATCGTTGGCGCTCCGAAGAAAACCGTAATTTTTTCCTCTTCAATTAGCTGAAGAACAAGCTCCGGCTCAAAGTGATGCAGGATGACATTGCTCCCGCCGACCTGAACACGCGGAAGGAAACAGCAATGAAGCTCAGCACAGTGAAACATTGGCGCAGCTACCAATCCCCGGTCATCCTTTGTCAGCCTTTTTGAAGCAATACAAACATGATTTTGCTCAATCATATCGCGGTGACGATGAAGAACTCCTTTAGGCCTTCCAGTCGTACCGCTCGTATACATGATGGCATATAAATCATTTTCAGTTACTTCAATTTCTTCAAGTTTATTTTTCATATGCTTCACATTATCATGATAGCTTGATGCGTATGAAGGCGGTTCACTGTCTATAAACCAGAAGGAGATCTGATCAAATTGGGATTGAATTTCACTTATTTGAGGCTCAAGCACCCGTTCGAAAAGGACGATGGAAGGCTTTGCATCATTTAAAATATAAGCGACCTCCTGTGCTTTCAGCCTGAAGTTGATTGGATTGATGACTGCACCGATTTTGGCACTTGCAAAATAAGCGGTTGCGAGCTCAATCGTATTAAAAAGATACGTTGAAATACGGTCTCCTTTTTTTATGCCCGCTTCTAAAAAAGCATTTGCAAGCTTATTCACTTCCTTCTGCCAATCGGCATATGATAAGCGAATCCCCCTGCGGACATCGTAAATAGCTTCTTTTGATGGGTATTTCTCAGCAGCCAAATCAAAAGTCTTTCCAATTGTTAAATACACAGAAACTCCTCCTTTAGATAGAAAGCGTTTACAAAAAAATAAGATGATAGTCTTACCTTTTAAATGAATCCTTTATAAACATTCATCATTTTTCTGAAAATTCCTTCATCTCATCTGAAATCTTTCATTAGAAGATTATGTAAAATGTCATTGATGATAATTGACCAAAGAAAAAAGACCCTAAATTTAAGGACTTTAATGGAATAACTAAAATGTAGACTAAATCATACACACCAGTCGGTTCCTTGTTACCATAAATCTCTTAATCGGCTTGAAATCGTTTAAGAGCATTTTCTGTAAACAGTTTGAATTCATCTTCTTCTCTATTGTCCCATGATGTATAGCCCAAAGAAGCTAATTGATGAGGACCTTTACTTGTTATCCTTTATCACCGCGTTTAAGATTCACATGAAGACTTCCTTCATTTGATAATAATGTATTTGGTTTTAATTTTAGTTTGAAAGTATCCACAAGACCTTTCACGATTGCAATAGCTGCTTTCTAACGATAAGCATCAGATTTTAAGAGTGCTGCTGATTTTTTATTCGCCATAAATCCACCTTCAACCAAAACAGAAGGGACATGGTTAGATTCTTTTGTCATGTAGTGCTTACCCTTTTTAACTCCACGGTTCGTTCTATTGGTTTCTCTAATATACTTTTGTTCGGCACCTCTTTGGCCTTTCTCTTTTTCCAGTTCTGTTTTTTCCGGCATCTGAACCATTGTAAATCCCAGACGAAATGAGAAAAAATTTGGGCGGGAATCCTTATTTTATTGAATTAGGTGAATGATTTGACTTGAGTCCTCTGATAATGGGGTCTATTTTTATTTATTGAACAAATCTATTATCTTCTTCTAGAACGGATGATTAATAATGTTCCTTCTTCCTGATCATCTTCATATTTATCATAATCATGCTTTTTAGATTCTTTTTTCTTTTTCTTCTCTTCATGGTAGATATTTTTACTTTCTTCTATTTGTCGTTTTTCCTCTTTCAATTGATTTCGTTCTTTCGTTTCTTTTTCTTGTTTCTCCTTTTTTATCTTTATATCTTTATTAGATTCTTTTTTCTTTTTCTTCTCTTCATGGTAGTTATTTTTACTTTCTTCTATTTGTCGTTTTTCCTCTTTCAATTGATTTCGTTCTTTCGTTTCTTTTTCTTGCTTCTCCTTTTTTATCTTTTTATCTTTATTTGATTCTTTTTTCTTTTTATCTTCTTCCTTTTCTTTATTAGATTCTTTTTTCTTTTTATCTTCTTCCTTTTCTTTATTAGATACTTTTTTCTTTTTATCTTCTTCCTTTTCTTTATTAGATTCTTTTTTCTTTTTATCTTCTTCCTTTTTTATATTAGATACCTTTTTTGATTTGTCGTCTGTTTTTTCCGGTTCTGTCTTCTTTTTAATAATTTGTATTGCCGAACCGATCATTCGTTCTAGAGGTATATGCTCGGTAAGGGAACTGAGATTAAACTCCGTCTTAGCCGGCGAGGTCTTCTCCAAGTCTTCTTTCCCTTCATCCTTATCCTGATTTTCTAGTTTCTCTAACTCTTTTTGGATATACCGTTTCCACTCCAAATCGCCCTCCTGATTTGCAACTGTCGAAAGTGCTTCTTCATCTGCGACCGGATTAGAATCAGTTTTCCTCTGATCTTCTTTCCCTTCATCCTTTACCTGATTTTCTGGTTTCTCTAACTCTTTTTGGATAAACCGCTTCCACTCCAAATCGCCCACCTGTTCCGCAACTGACGAAAGTGCTTCTTCATCTGCGGCCGGATTAGAATCAGATTTCCTCGGAATATAATCCATTGATTGGGAACCTCCTTTTATATGTTTGATGACTCTCTATTTGATGACACTTTATATGTTTATGTGAGTTACCGAATCTGGATTGGGCTGAAGCGGAATTCACCGAATTATAGTCCATTACCCATATGATCTGGGATATTTATTCATATACTGAACTATTCTGAACTATTCTTATAAGGAAGGAGTGAAAGGAGAATGAAAACAAGTAACACGGATTTTGGGGATAAAATTTTATTCATTCTGGGTATGACTTTTTGCGGCGTGTTTGTTTTCGTACTAGTGGTGGGCGTTATCGTTGCATTGTTTACATCTAGGGACGGCAAGAAACGAACGGGAACGATTGATTCCGTTCCGATGCAGGATGACGAGGTTGCGATCGCTTTGAAAGCCGAATCAGACGAGGAAAGGCTGGCTAAAAGCGATTCAGTTTCATGATGAAATGGCAGAAGGAAATGCAGACTCCATTTGGAAAGCAAACCGCTTCACCCCAGGATACTGCGTCCGTATGCTCCGCAATTCCGCAGCTTCCCTTTTACCCGATCGATCCTTGTTTCCTGTGGTAACAGCCAGTGAAGACTAAATCCATCCTTACTTGAGTGGGAACTACGTCAACCGGGCAGTCTTGATAAAGACACTTATTATAGAATGATCTACGAACTTGGTGAAGCGTATAACGGGTCGATCGTTTTCAGGAGCGGAGTATTGCAGTAGTATGTTGAACGAGGAAAGAGTTGAGAATGGCTAAATGCAGTATCGTAAGGAGGTGAAACAGTTGTTTAGGGAAAATCAAGAGTTTTCGAGATTTTTTCGCGAAATCAATCGGGGATTTAGATACTTTGTCGCTAATTACACGACGGCGGTCAAAAACGGAGCAGACGTAGCCGAGCAAGAAATCATTGAAGCTGTAGAAGATCGTGATCAACCCCTCGATATCGTTGCAGGAAAATTATTCGTTGCCCTAAAGAAGGGTGTACAATCTGCTGGTGAACAAATGGTCGTTGCCGGATTCGATATCTTCGAACAAATGAAAGCAAAATCGAGAAAAAAATAAGGAAGCAGTCAGCATATTATTCACTGCTGAGGCCTGCATAAAAGCAATGGCTGACTCTAAGGGATGCGTTTCTTTCTGAAGAGCCAGCCATTGATCAGTTACACTTCTTTTTAGAACCTTATTCTTCTTTGTTCGATTGCTCTTTCGTCATCCCTTGCTGTAAACGGTGTCCGATGATGCTCGGATGGAAATATTCGAGCATCTGAATCCCCGGATTATGTCCGAAATAAATGAAGTATCTTTTGTAAGGCACCTTATTTTGCAGATTAGGAAAGTGGATCTTGATCGGCCGCCCGAAAAGATCGACCGTTTCCGCTTCGTTCATGAATCCGGAGTCGGCCACCTTTCGGAATGTACGCATTCCGAGTGAGCTTATTGCTTTTCCAATTCCCTCTTGTCGATGCGCAATTTTCTCGAATAAAGCGGGAGGTACATGCTTAGAATTTACAAGTGCAATGTTATGTGACACGACAAATCGACTTTTCTCGCCGATCAAAACCGATTCTCGAATATAGTACGGACCTCCCGAGAATTCACCCATCAGGTTTGCATCCTCTCCACCTATTTGTTCTTGCCGGATCACATGTACAATCATTTTCTCGTTCAACAGCATTTCTAGCAAATCCGTTGTCCGCCCATCCGTTACTAATAGAAAGTCGAATATCAATCCTTGTAAAACATCCGACGCCTTTCGCTCAAACTGCGAGTCTATCATACTCTCACCTCCATCAGACAATTGTGCGCGACTCTCTTCAACAGTTACCTGAAAATTGTTAATGATACAAACCGGAAGCGCAGAGCCCCTTCCAGAACGTATGAAACTCATCAATGTTGACTTGCTGCTTCGCGTCGGAGAGAGCGGCCGGGGGATTCGGGTGTACCTCAACCATAATCCCGTCGGCCCCAGCGGCAAGCGCTGCCTTTGCACAAGGCAGCAGAATATCTTTCCGCCCGGTAGAATGAGTGACATCCACTAGAACTGGAAGATGGGTCTCCTGCTTTAAGATTGGAATAGCGGAAATATCAAGCGTATTGCGAGTCGCTTTCTCGAAAGTGCGTATACCGCGTTCCATTAACATGACCTGGTCATTCCCATGATGCAGAATATATTCTGCTGCGAGAATAAACTCCTCCAAAGTAGCTGATAAGCCGCGTTTCAGCAGTATAGGCTTCTTCGTTTGCCCGACAGCTTTCAGCAGTTCGAAGTTCTGCATGTTGCGCGCGCCTATTTGAAAGATATCGAT
Organism: Bacillus sp. UMB0893; assembly: GCF_002858905.1. Taxonomy (NCBI): domain Bacteria; kingdom Bacillati; phylum Bacillota; class Bacilli; order Caryophanales; family Bacillaceae; genus Bacillus; species Bacillus sp. UMB0893. The sequence continues at coordinate 133,930 of NZ_PKLB01000005.1, forward strand.
ATAACGGGCGGCTGTATCGATTTGAGTGGGACTCATAATTTCGCTGATAGTCACTAATCCGAATTCATCCGCCACATCCTTCATAATTTTTAATCCCTCTTCACCGAGCCCTTGAAAATCGTAAGGAGAAGTTCTCGGTTTGAATGCCCCTCCGCGTAAGACCGTTAAGCCGGCTTTCTTTAAAGCGGAAGCAACCGTTACGAGCTGATCTCTCGATTCGACCGAGCAGGGACCTGCGATCAGCATATGCGAAGAACCACCGATTTCCGATTGCTTAATATTAATAATCGTATCCTCGCTTTTATTGTGGCGGCTTACGAGAAGTGGAGATTTCTCTTGTTGCAATTTATCGCTCATGATGAACAATCCTTTCTTTCAGTCAAATTAATTGGAATCTTCCTATCCAATTATCGTTATGCTTTCTATTCGCCATTACTTCGCTTTTTGATATATACAGGCTTTATCGATGGAATGTTACTCATGAGATCTGCACGATCGAGCAACGTTGTGATTTCAACGGTGACCGGCACTTGAAGTTGAGAAGATAATCGAGAACGGACATTTTCCTCCGACCATTTCCCGGAATCATGCGAATCTAGTAAAAAGTGCAGCCCCTCCTCCTGCTCTAGCACCTTCCAAGCATCAGGAGCAGGAGACAACGAATATACGGCTTCCTGAATATCCATTGCGTCTAGGACGGTGTTTCCAAAACGGATTCGATCCTTGCTTCTGCCGTAATGAACCAGCTTGGCTCCAGCCCGGCCGCAATCGCATAAACAGGGCTCTACAGAGATAATGTCTTCATTAAAGTATCGCAGCAGAGGAGAACCCTGATGGGAAAGCGTCGTGATTGCCGCAAACCCTCTTTCTCCATAAGCGACGGGGCTTGAACCATCCTCATTCAGTACTTCTACGACAAAATCTTGCTCTACGATATGCATTGTGCCATGCTCGCACATTGTAGCGATATTGGCAGTTTCCGTCGAACCGTACATATTAAATACAGGCACGCTCCACAGCTTTTCTATATGCTCCCTGCGCTTGTCGCTCATTAGTTCACCTGCGACGCATATCGCGCGCAGAGCCGGAAAGTCCTTGCTCGGCTCAGAACCGCCGAGACGAGCCGCTTCGGCCAGCAGTTCCATCTCACGCGGGAGTCCCGCTAGCACAGTGGCAGAAAGATGTTTCATCAGACTTAACACTCTGGGGTAAGGGGTAACTACAGTACGTCCGCTTGCGGGAACGACCCCGGCTCCTGTCTGCCAAGCTGCATGCTGCATTAAGAATGCAGGCAGTGACATTGCGTAAGGAAAGCGGATCAGCACCAGATCTTCAGACGTCAAATGCACACCGCATTCCTTCAATTGTCTTCCGCCAATGATCAAATCTTTTTGCGTAAACCAGGCAGCAGATGGCTCCCCGGTTGTGCCGGTCGATTCGTGGTATTGAGCGATTTCCTTCATATCGACTGCGAGATGCCCGAAGATGCCGGCTTTCCGCAGATCTCCCTTTGTCGTTAACGGAAGTGTCTGGATGTGATTCAATCCAATACCGACTAAAGCAAAGTCCGATAATTTACTCTTGTAAAGAGGAGATTTTAGAATACGCACATACATCTCCTGAAACTTTCGCGCCCTCTCTTTATCGATGTCGCTCATTAAGGCAACCTCCTCTCTCGTTTTTTATTTATAGCTAATTGAATACTCTGGTCGCTTTGCCGAACGTTCGAGGAATATCGTGTCTGATTACGACTTCGCAATGTATCCCAATCCGATCAGCCATATGCTTTTGAATTTTTGCCGCCAATTGCTCGTCACTTAGCTTCGTCCGAAACTTCTCGGCTTCGATTGTGAGCTCTCCTTGATCCAGCTTAAGATGATACCATAAACCTACTTCGGGAATCTCCATGAGAAAGTGCTCGATCAAGAATGGAGAATAGTCTTCGGTGCCGAGGCGCAGCATGTGCTCCATTCGGCCTCTCAGATGCAAAACGTCCATTGTGATTCCGCAATCGCATTTTGATTTTTGCAAGTTGCCAAGATCCCCGGTCCGGTAGCGTACCATCGGCATTCCTTCACGCAGCAGCGTCGTCACAACGATTTCCCCCGTCCGGCCGTATGGAAGCACTTCTTCTGAAACCGGATCAATGATTTCGACTTTCACATGCCCTTCCATGACGTGATACCCTTTATGCTTACTGCATTCTACACCGACACCTCCGCACTCGGTTGAGCCGTAGAAGAACGAGACTTCGCATCCCCACCACTTTTCCAGCCGTTCGCGGAAGGTGGAGGAGCATCCTTCGCCGGTAAGCCAAATTTTCTTCAGGCGAATATCTTCACCAATTTTTATACCGAACTTCTCGCTTTCTTCTGCTAGAAGTGCTGCGTAAGAAGGGGTTGTAGTAAGGACCGTGGCTTGAAATTCCTTCATTAATTCCAACGACTTATCGATCGGAGCCATGTAACCGCCTTTGCCAAGCGATAGAACCGCCGTACCAAACGCAAATTGAAATAATCGCTGAAATCCAAGGCCGGGCAGCGCAAATTCATAAGGCAGCGCAATTGCCGCGACATCATCGTCCGACTCCTTAAACAGCTCCAAATACTTCGGCAGCAGATCGTATACATATTGATCAGCTAATGTGTAAGAGGTATATATTGGCTTACCTGATGTGCCGCTAGTTAGGTGCACTTGGCCTATTTCTTTTGAATCGACGCATAATATCTTTTGCTTATCACCTCTAATGACATCTTTCTTCAGCATCGGTACGGAAGCTAATTGTTCTAGACTATCGATTTTAGGCTCTGTGAAGCCTGCCTCTTCCAGCGTCGAACGGTAGTATTTATTTCGGTTCCACACATGAGCAAGAGTAGCGTTAACAGCTTTTAACTGATAATCTGCTTTTTTTTGATGAGGAAGGATTTCAATGGTTTTTCCTTCATCATCCAATTGCTTATAAAATTCCTTGAATTGTTCTAGATGGGATGAATGTTCGTCAATGGAAACTGTCATCTTATGAGTTTGAAACTTCATCTAAATCCTCCATTCATAGTACTCTTAGAATCTACGCGGTCTAAACTGCATGTACCAATGGCAATGAGATAGTACAACATCCTACAGCCACCTGAAGCCTAATATCGATTGTGGCGGTCCCAACGGATAACTTTCATTGTGTCTCTTGGAGTTATAGAAATGTAAAGCAGTACAGGATCTGCGCAACGAAATCTCCTACCGCTTGCTTATCGGTTTCTAAAACGGTCTCTTGTGGATTAGGATTCATAAGGATAGGATATACCGGTAAATTCCAAGGATTTCACCTGATTTGACCTTTTTTAAAGACCTTTAGATTCGCGTCTTTCGCATTCGCAGAGCGAACACGTCACATAAATTTTTATAAAATCATCTTCAATAAGTAAAGAACGAGTGAGGGCACGGTCTGTGCGAAAAGGCGTAACCAATCCCGCATCTATAAACAACTTTGCAACCTCAGATATACTGCGAATTGTTTCCTTGGACAGTTTTGATCCATCTCTATTAATTTCTTGCTTCAATCTTTTTTGCTGCGTTTCCGTTTATCTTTAACCTGCTTCTCTTCCATTTTTTTTTTGCCAGCTTCTCTTCTCTTTTTTTTGCCAACCTTCTCTTCTCTTTTTTTTGTTTTTTCTGCTTTTTTCTCTTCTTTATTTAGCTTTCCATCATTCATGTTCTCCACTCCTTCCTATACTCTTTATGAAATGCACGGAAAGTCAGACTTGATTCGGACAAAAACACATTTTTAAAAATGTGAGTATTCCACCCAAACCGTTCATAAAAACCATACATATCGTAACTAGAACAAATCGGTTTTTTAAGGAGGGGGTTGATCCGTGTTGTTATTCGGATTGGAGAATGATCAAGATTTTGAATATCTCAATACACGTCTTCTAATAAGCTGTCCAGCCAGTGGTTCAGATCAGGGTGGACTATTTTTATTAGACTTTAACAATAACGCTTTGGAGAAGCCGGATTTTTCGATGGGAGGAGGAAATTGAAATGGAAAAAAACGACACTCATATGAAGCAATTCGAGGAAGGAAAAAGGGTTCTTATGATGGCCATAGACGGAGATAAAAATGCAGTGAAAATCGCATTTGAGATTTTCTTAAAGCTTCGCGAAGCCGAGCCCGACAATGCACTTATTGAAGCCTATTACGGCAGCGTTCTTGTGCTATTAGGACGAGATGCTGATCAGCCTCTAGAAAAAGCGGATAAAGCGCAAGAAGGACTGGATTCATTGAATCAAGCAATTTCCATGGACCCGAACCAGACGGAAATTCGGCTGATGCGTGCGAAAGTATGTCTGCGCCTGCCAGAGGCCTTCTTCCATTGCTCACAGACGGCGATCGAAGACTTCTCCTTCCTGCTGGATCGTTATAAAGAAGATCCCAGTTTCCTTACTACTGAGCAAGTCAGGGGAATTATGGAGGATCTAGGTGCTGCTTACCAAAATGCAGGAAAATTGAGCGAAGCGAATGAAGTATTGCAACAATTAACCCAGTTGAATAGACAATTGGAGAATGTAAGTGAGAAGGATATCGAGATTTTACTTAAGCAAGTTATTCCACTACACAAGGACCCCGTGGAAGGAAATGAAAAGGCCGCCGTTCAAGAGAAAAAAAACGACACCCATATGGAGCAATTCGAGGAAGGAAAAAGGGTTCTTATGAAAGGCGCAGACGGAGATAAAAATGCGGTGAAAATCGCCTATGAGATTTTCTTAGAACTTCGCAAAACCGAGCCCGACAATGCTCTTATTGAAGCCTATTACGGCAGCACACTTGCGCTATTAGCACGAGATGCTGTTCAGCCTCTGGAAAAAGCGGATAAAGCGCAAGAAGGACTAGATTCATTGAATCAAGCAATTGCTATGGATCCCAACCAGAAGGAAATTCGGTTGTTGCGTGCGAAAGTATGTCTGCGACTTCCAGAGTCCTTCTTCCATTGCTCACAGACAGCAATCGAAGATCTCTCCTTCCTGCTGGATCGTTATAAAGAAAATTCCAGTTACCTTACTAATGAGCAAGTCAGGAAAATTAAGGAGGATCTAAGTACTGCTTACCAAAATGCAGGAAAATTCAGCGAAGCGAATGAAGTATTGCAACGAACACCCCAGTTGAATAGACAAGTGGAGAATGGAAGCGAGAAGGATATCGAGATTTTTCTGGAGCAGGTTGTTCCGCTGCACAAGAATGCCTTGGGAGGCAATAAAAAAGCCGTTCAAGACATGAAGCAGTTGGTGGAACGGGCGAGATCCGACTATCCGGAACACCCGCTTGTGGAGGCATACAATGGCATCACCATGATGTTGATCGCTCGTGATAAGACATCACCGTTGGGAAGATTGAGGGGGGCGAAAGCAGGACTAAAGATTCTTGATGAAGCGGTAAGTGCCGCCCCTCAGGATAGCAGGATCCGGCTCCTGCGAGGCAGGGCCTCATATAGGTTGCCTGAACAGCATTTCCAACTGGCCCAAACGGTGATTGAAGATTACACCTTTCTCATCGATCGGGAAATGCATGAAGAAGGCTTCCTTGAGACCGAAAATTACTTGCAGCTTATCTACGAACTTGGCGAGGTATACTGCCGGATCGGTCGAAATCAGGCTGCGGCTATGTGCTGGAAAAGGCTGATGAACGAAACGCAGAATCCTCATTTTCTGCATCTCCTCAAGCTAAAGCTTAAGTCTTTGGAAGGAAAACCAGCTGTTGAGCATATACTGATCCCCGAGAGCCTCACATCAAATTTGCTAAGAAGGACCGTTCGTGCCGCCGGGAGTGAGATCCTAAGCTGGGCGGAGCAGCAAAAGAAAGAAGAAACTCCTCGCAAACTCAATCAGAAGAAAAAGCGCTAGTCCATGCTGCAACAGGCCATAGGGAGGGAAAGCTACTTTTGAAAGGAGGTGACACGCATGTCAAAAGATGCTCTTAAGAAGACCGTTAAAAAAATAGGGGAACAATCCGTGCCTATCATTGCAACTGCTTTGATCACCGGTGCTACCCGGGTCAGCAATGAAATGAATGATGCGGTGAGTGAATCGGTGAATGATGAAAATCAGTCTCCTAAAGTCCTATTGGGAAAAATCGCTTCTACCCTGAGGAGTGGTGCCATAGCAGCCGGAAAAGATATGATGACGAATGGGTTAGAGAGTATTAAGAAAAACCAGGCATAACCCGCCCGGTCCTTTGTCATGA
>NZ_PKLB01000005.1:140411-226534 GCF_002858905.1 Bacillus sp. UMB0893
ATCTCCGTAATGTATTCAAAACTCTACTTATTCACTGATAAAATGCATATTTTCGGAGATATCTATTTTCTATATTTAATTAATGAAAAGGCGTGCAAAACTGAAATTTCGCACGCCTTGAACCAAAAATAAAATAACTTTATTGATTTTCTATTGCTTACTCTGCAGCTAATCCAAGTGAATTATCGGTTAGTCACTTCATCATCTGTTTGTACATCTAATGGAACACGCTTGCTTATTCCCAAAGCATAATAACTAATAATCACGATGCCCAGGAAAACAATCCCTACAATAAGCGAAATACGTGTTTCATCATTAAACCACATACCAATTAATACCATCATTAAGAAGGCAATCGTCAAATAGTTTGTAACAGGAGCAAATGGCATTTTGAATGGATGTTTGTCCATTTCAGCACCTTTTTCTCTTCTGAATCGAATTTGACTAATAAGGATGACAAACCATGGGATCATACCCGGCAGCACACTTGCACTGTATACGTACACAAATATCTTTGGAGGCGCAATATAGTTTAAAACAACACCAATTGCTAAACCAATTAGTACTGCAATCGTTCCATATAAAGGCACACCATTACGAGAAATCTTCGTAAAGAATTTTGGCGCTTGACCATTCACTCCCAATGTATAAAGCATTCGGCCAGCACTGAAAATACCGCTATTACAGCCAGACATCGCTGCTGTAATTACGACAAAGTTAATAATGCCGGCTGCTGCCGTAATCCCAATTTTCGCGAATGTTGATACAAATGGGCTTCCAAGAGTATCAAGCTGATCCCACGGAAAAACAGTGACAATTACAAAAATAGCACCAATATAGAAGATTAATATACGCCAAATAATACTTTGGATCGCGCTTGTTAACGTTTTTTGCGGATTTTTCGCTTCTCCAGCTGTAATTCCGATGAGTTCGACCCCTTGATAAGCGGCAATAACAAGAGATAGTGCAAAGAAAAATCCTGACCAGCCACCTGTAAAAAAGCCGCCATGTGCCCAAAGGTTAGATAATCCGGTTGCGTCTCCTGCGTTTCCAAATCCGAAGAAAATAAGACCAATCCCTGCAATAATCATCAATACAATTGTTACAATTTTAATCATCGCAAACCAAAATTCAAATTCACCAAATGATTTAACAGAAATTAAGTTTGCTGCACCAAGAATCACCATTGCGATGATACCTGGTATCCATGCAGGCAAATCCGGGAACCAGTACTTCATATACGCTCCAACCGCAATAATTTCTGACATCCCTACGACAATCCACTGAAACCAGTTACTCCATGCAGTTAAATAACCTGCTAATGGATGTATGTACTTATGGCCAAACGTTGCAAATGAACCTGTACTTGGCTCTAAATACAACATTTCTCCCATTGCACGCATAATAAAAAAGATAAATATTCCGCAGATTGCATAAGCAAGCAGTACAGACGGACCCGTCCATTGAATGGTGCTGGATGATCCCATAAATAAACCAACACCAATCGTACCGCCCAAAGCAATCATCTGAATATGACGGGATTCCAAGCCTCTCGTTAATTCTTTGTTTGCCATTCCATTTCCTCCCCTTGCACTACTAATCACCCAAATTTGAAGCCAAAAATGTTAAAACTCTCACTATTCGGTATCGAAATGATAAAGCAGGCATCTCTTAATTCATTCTAGTTAGAAAAAAAATAATGATCTTAATCGCCAAAATACTTATTTTATGATAATAAACTTCTCTAAAAAACACAAATGTTTTTTTCAGGAAAACACTTACCCATCAATATTATTATCCATTAATTACTAAACAGCAAAAAGAATATACACAAAATTTTTTTATTTTAATACAACACTTTTACTCACCTTTTCTACATATACAAAAAGTTCTTACTAAAAAAGAGGCTTTCCCAATACATAGGAAAGCCTCTCACCCTAAAAAATCAGCCAAACATTTCGTCTAGAATTTTAATTTTCGCTTCAGTATAGTGCTGGAAGCTATCGTTATAGGATTTTGGATCCTTTGGATTTGCAAATTGTGTAATTTTTCCTGTCTTAGGATCCACAAATTTGCTTGCAGCACCGCACCCAAGACCGATAATGGATTGCTGTTCTTCCATTATCATAATGTTGTAGATGCTGTCCTGCCCTTCAAGCGCATACCCTACGTTTTCCAGATTGCCAAGTATGTTTTTTTGACGGTACAGGTAATAAGGGGCGTATCCATGCTCATCCGTCCATATTACGGCATGGTCCATCATTTCTTCAATTTCCTCACGGCCCGCTACTTTGTATTTTTGTTTATTCCTAGTCATTTCAGAAGCGCGCTTAAACGATAATGTATGGACGGTCAGTGATTCTGGCATCAGTTTTTTTGTTTCTGAGAGGGTGTAATCAAATTCCTTTACTCCTTCACCAGGCAGACCGATAATCAAATCCATGTTAATGTTGTTCATGCCCATCAGACGGGCTAAGTGGAATTTATCAATCGTTTCCTGGACAGAATGATGCCGGCCTATTGCTTTCAGGGTTTCATCAATATAGGATTGCGGATTAATGCTGATCCGATCAATGTTCCATTTTTTTAAAACGTTAAGCTTATCTTCTGTAATGGTATCAGGGCGTCCTGCTTCCACTGTCAGTTCGCGGATGTTATCAACACCTGGAAAAGCCTTAAACATTTCCTCATACAGCATATCCATTTCTTCTGCAGTAATGCTTGTTGGAGTACCGCCGCCATAATAAACCGTTGTGATTTTGATTTTTTTCTCTTTCAGCCATTTTCCCATCTCACGTATTTCATAATGCAATCCGCCAAGAAAAGAATCGACAGAGCCCTGTCTGCCGCCGATTGCGTAAGCAGGGAACGTACAATATGCACATTTTGTAGGGCAGAACGGAATCCCTATATAGATGCTTACTTCATGTGAAAGATCATATAAATCAGGAACAACACTCAATTGACGATCAACGATCCGCTGCATGAGCTGAATTTTTTCATCTGAGATCAAATACTCTTCTGAAAGCATTCGATGCGCTTCCTCTTTGGTCATGCCTTCACGCAATTTTTTATGAAGAAGTTTGGTTGGCCGAATGCCCGTTAAGATTCCCCATTGCTGAATCATGCCTGTGTAATCCTGAAGCATGTTTAGATACACGAACACAAGTGTATGCTTAACTACCTTGAATTTTTCTTTATCACTCAATTCAGCAGAGATGACTTTCTCATGCTTGGCATGATTTTCTTTTCCATGCTGATCTTTCAGCGTTCCGTGAATCATTACTTTGTCATTGCTTACGTCTATTTTAAAAGCAACACTTACATCTGCTGCAGCTTCCTCGAACAGAAGCTCAGTTTCTTCATAAAACAAGTTGGAAATTAACTGAAGCGGCCGATGAAAACGGTCATCGTTTATGCCATTTATATTAAAACGCAAGACTCTCACCTTTATCTTCTTTTAGATTCAAAACTTCCTTAAGTGTACAAAACAGAAAGGATATGGTCAATGATAGACATAGAAAAACAGATGGCTTATTTTAGACGCCATCTGTTACTCTTTATGATATAAGTATAAAATTTTGCGCAATGATGTCTAACTCATCGCCCTACTCCTCGGCCAGAACAAATCCGCAGGAAAAGTCAAACCCGGACTTTTCTGCCGGATTCTTTTCTGTCTGTCGGAGCTAAACGGCCAAGTCCGCTTTTCTTTTGAAGCCGGTCTTACAGCACCCATTTTTTTATCGCTGCAGCCACTCCATCTTCATCGTTTGATGCAGTCACCCAGTCTGCTGCTTCTTTTACGATATCCTGGGCATTCCCCATTGCAATACCGAGTCCGGCTTCTTTAATCATCGCGATATCATTCATGCTGTCCCCGCAAGCCATTACATTTTCCATTGAAATGCTAAGCAGGCTGCACACTTTCTCAATTCCTTTTGCTTTGTTGATTCCAATCGCGTTTACTTCAATGTTTGTCGGACTGGAATTTGTTATCTCAAATGCCTCTCTGCTGCGAAGTTCATTTAGAATCGTTTCCCTCACCTTGTCATCCTTAATTTCATATCCAAACTTCAGCCACTGATATGCACTCAGATCCTCTGGCATTTCATCAAAGAAAACTCTTTCCGTACTAGTTGCCCAATATCCTGTCTTATGTGTTTTTGATAAGTCATACATCCACGTCATCAGGTCATTGTGGACAATATTCCGTTCCACCAGTTCACCATGTTCGTCCCAGATTTCACTTCCGTTTACGGTTACTAAATAAGATGATAAACTTAGCGATTTTGCCAGATCTCTGAGTGTTGCCATGCTTCTTCCTGTACTGATGACAACATGTATTCCTTTTGCCTCAGCGTCTTTAATGGCTTGTCTGTTTGCTGCTGAAATTTCTTTTTCTTCATTCAGCAGCGTTCCATCCATATCCAAGGCTATGAGTTTTATATCCATATGTAATTCCTCCTGTATCTTGTTGACCCTTTACATAGGATACCATTTTCCTGCTGGATATACCAAAGAGACATCCCTAAATCAAGCTGAATACACCATCATGTATCTTGTCTAGTTGGCTTCAACAGACTCCAGTGCCATGTACTCTTTAAATGAATAAGTGAACAGCTTGCGTTTAATTCTCCCCTTGTCACCTATGAGCCTGTACCAGCTTTGTCCAACATAAAATTGATTAGAGAGCAAAATTTCTAAAACATAAGAAATCCGATCATTCGCTTCTTCATTTTCAATGTTATTTTTACAAGAAAGTGCCATGACAAAGTATGATTTCTCTGGATCTAGTTCAAGCAGCTGCATGTGATAACAATCTCCCTGTTTCCGATTAAAATCATTCAGCACCTTTTGAAGACTCATTTCGATTTCTATTTCAAATTTGCTCGCTTCGCTCCAGCTTACTATCAATGAGTCATAAAGAGACAGGGTCAGGATAAAATGAGATGCATACTCGCCGGCATTAAATTCTTGACTTGTTTTCTGTTCATCCGTAGGCAATATAATAAATTTTTCGTAATTTGAAAAAAAGTCCCCTTTCATCTCTATACCTTCTTTCTGTAGTTAGTAACGATAATCTTGCCAAGAAATTAAAAAATGATTTCTCTTTATTATTTCTAAATGAAATCGAAAATCCCTTCGTTCTTTTGCAATAAAAAAATGAGCTGTCTTGTTCAGCCCATTTTCTCTCTCCTCTTCTATATAAGATCCAGCCATTCTGGAGCCCGATCATCCGTTGCTAAAATGAAGTCCGTATGGATATAGTCCGAACCAAACATCTCATGCAGATCTTCCATTTTTAATTGCTCAGCCATAATTAACTCGTCGTTTTCCTTATAGATGAAAATGGTAAAATATTTCGTTAAAAATGAAAAGAATTCGTCTGCATCAAAACCGGTTTTATCAAAATACTCACTGTTAAATTCGATGAATCCGATGACAGAAGCGCTTTTTTCAAATAGAGAGGTCATTCCTTTTAAGACAAAAGCTTCATATCCTTCTACATCGACTTTAAATAGAACTGTTTCATCTGCCATGTCCTTGTTAAATAACGAATCAACAGTTATTGATTTTACTGACACCTTTTCAACCATCTGATGAGTTGGCATGTACGAAGCTGAGGATGTTCCTGACCAATGATTATCTACAAAAAACACCTTATCTTCTCCGTCTTTATCAGAGGCAAACGCATGAACAATCGTGATTTGCGATTTATTAGGATGTGCATCTCTCGAACGATTTATATATGTAAGCAAATTTTGATTTGCTTCGATTCCATAAATCTTCGTATGGGCAGGATAGGCTGCTGAAAAAATGCATTCGCCATAATTTACACCGATATCGATAATTGTATCTGGTCTGTATTTTTCTACAGCTTGCCGCCAAAAATGAAGAAGTCTCTTCTGAGTAACTCCATTGCTGATAAGCAAAGCTCTGCCGCGGTTCTCCTCAGAATTAACATAAAGGATTGTTGTGGAAGGCAGCACAATTTTATTTGGAATTTTATTAATATCCAGCGTTTTGTATTTCATTAAGATTCCAAGGTCAATTAACCCTTTCCAAATCTTCGGGTAATGCTCCCACAATTTCATAAAAAACGGCTTACGAACAGATGCTTTATTTATCATGATGTGCCCCCCTTATTTAGCATCATTATAACTTCTTATTAATCTATAGATATCCTTTAAGAAAGGATACAGTTTAACAAAGAATTTACAAATGGCTAATAAAAGAGAGATTGAGAACTGCCCTGACCTTATTAATTGTTTCAGGCGAATGATCCGTGGACACTGAAATTTTCATTAAGTATGGAACGGAAAAATCTATTTTGAAATTCTATGAAGTGCTTTTTTCAGGAATAAATCAGATTTTTTCCTCTATTCACCGTTTTGAAGCACCTTTTTCTCCAAGGAGCCACTTTTTCTTGCTCCATTCATCACACTTTTTTACAAGGTATAGCGATTTATTTAGGGTCAATTAACAAGGAAAACAATTTCCTAAGCAAATAAAAAAATCCACAGCTTCTAACACTGTGGAGAGGTTTTATCGATCAACCTTCAGTTTATCCAAAAACTCAATTCGCTGCTGCATTCTGAAGTGTTCTTTTATCATATAAGAAACTCCTTGATCATCGTTATTTCGGGTGATCCAATCTGCCGCTTTTTTTACCTCAAAAGGTGCGTTGCCCATTGCAACTCCAAGACCAGCCATTTCAATCATCTCTTTATCATCGTCTGAATCTCCGATGGCGACCATTTCCTCAGGCGCAACTTTCAAATGCTGACCGAGCCATCTTAAGCCGTTTCCTTTTGAAACTCCTTTTGCAGTAATTTCAAGGACATTACCGCTTTTCAACCGTGTCACAATGCCTTCAAATGCATCAGAAAGGACTTTCTCTGCCTCTGTGCACAAGTCTTTCCCCGAAAAATACACTTCAATTTTTGGCGCTGCAAGCGGCTCATCTCTTAAGTTTTCTCCAAGGGAATCGACGAATTGCACTGGATAGAACAATGGATCCGTCGGGCTTAACAATGTTTTGCCTACGATATTGGAAGATACTTTCTTGCGGTTTCCGAGAGAAAAACGTTCATGGACAATGCGAACATTGCAGTCAAAGGTTTCGAGAACTTGAACAAGGTTAAATGTTTTTTCTTCGGATATTCTATTTTCATAGAGTGATCTGTCAACCTTATCAGATATAAACGCACCGCTATGCGTAATCAAAATATTGTTTATTTTGAGCGCTTTTGCAAGCTTTTTTGCCGTCTGAAAGTGCCGGCTTGTAACGAGAGTGACATAGACTCCCTTTTTTTGCACAAAATCGATCGCTTCCCTTGTAGAAGGTTGAAGTCGGCCGTTGGAACGAAGCAGCGTTCCATCAATGTTTAACGCAAGTAGTCGGTAGATCACTGTGAATCCCCCTTCAGCTGATGTCTAAACTCTATTATGAGAATATGTCCCTGCCAATAGAAATAGAACAGCGCAACCGCATGCTATGGAAATGGCACTCTGTATATTGAAAACAGTTCCGCGAAATAATTCGCAGAACTGTTTTATAGATAAAACCCCAGTATTTGTTTTTCTCCCAACCACTGCTTAAGAATCTGTTACCCGCAGATTCCTTTAAATAAATGGCTAAGCGATTATCCCCATAATCGTTTGCCATTATTGAATAAATAAATTAAAACGCTTACATATATTATTGCAAGTTCTCATCTATTTGACAAGAGATTTCCCTAAAAAAAATGTAAGCGTTTTATAATTTGTTCTATTCTGAAAAAAAACAGAGCGAATAATTTATTCACTCCGTTGATTATTTTACTGCTGAAGACTACCATAAAGCTCTTCAAGCGGCTTCATAATAATTTTATTCAATTCGGCAATCGTCATGCTCATGCGCTGTTCTGCTTCCATCAGCTTTGAAATTTTGCCATGCTGCTGAACAAGTGCTACAGATTTTTGAGCCTGTTCAATTTCTTCTGGGGAAATTTCTTGTCCTGACATCTGTTTTTGCTGAAGATTTAATTGGATATCTCTGAAGCTTTCAAATAAAGTTCTTGCTGATTCGTCCGCATTCACTTCATCATAAAGTTTCTTCAGTGTTTTAAAATCATCACTTTCACGAAGTGCTTTTTCAAGATCATAGCCTAAATCATATACATTTACTGCCATAAAAATTCCTCCTAACATCTTTTCGCGCTTGCCATTTAGCACCTTACAACTATAACAAACTATTCCGAGTTTTTCATTTCGAACCTAATCAACAAACATTTTCCCTATTTGTTCTGCGAATGCTTCCCGCCATTTCGGAATCAGTTTTGGTGTAAAGGGAAATTTAGGATTGTGAGTTTAAAGAGCATTTTGATGGCAATGTGGTCTGGCCCCTATTGCAGCTATAAAAAAAATCAATGTATGTCCTGTCATATCCATTTATCTTCCAAAATATCACCGATTGAATCATTTTACATACGATGCTCATATCAGCATCTGCCTATAAGCTTATTATAGTGCTTGCGAGAACCGTGAGCAAATGAGGGTTTCCTATGAATATAGAAAAAATAGCTGTTTCATCCGCACTTTCACCTCAATATGGGAAATGCATTCAAATCAGTTATGCTTTAAAAGAAAAGCTTAGAATACCATTGAGTGATGAACCGGTAAAAGTTATCTGCGGAAGGAATAGTATTTTTGCGATAATCGTATGTATTAACGAAGAAAGTTCACATGCTGCTATTCACGAAGATTTGTTAAAGGAATTGTCGCTTCCCATCCACTCATTTACGTTCAGCATGAGCTACAATGATCAGAAAAAAACTCTTGAACTTGGACCTGTTATTGCTGTATTAACTGAGTTTAATCATCATGTGCAGCCTCTTTCATTGGGGAGCATTGATTCGTTTTGCAGAGAACTTGCATCCTGCTGCACTGAAAAAGGATTCTTCTTTTATGTTTTTTCCCTATCTGATTATCAAAACGAAAATATGAAAGGGTTCATTCTTGAAAATAATGAATGGCAGCAATGTGCTGTTCCATATCCAAGTGTTGTTCATAACCGCATTCACTCCCGAAAACTTGAACATTCACATAGGTTTCTAGAAATAACAGCAGATTTTATTCAGTTTAAAGTTCCATATTTTAATGACAGATTCCTCAATAAATGGGAAGTCCACCAAATATTAAACGCAGCTCCACACCTTGCTCCGTTTATTCCCAGAACAGAACTGCTGGAATCAAGGATCGTTCTTGAAAACATGCTTGAGCTTTATCCATCTGTGTTTCTAAAACCGATTAATGGCAGCCAGGGCAAACGTATTTTTAAAATCTGCCATTCAGTTGAAGGTTTTGAACTTGATTATTCTACTTTTTCAGGACATCTTCTCAGAGACTATCTCTCATTTCACGATCTTTTCCAAAGCCTGCTGCCCAGAATCAGGAAAGAGGGGTTTATCGTTCAAGAGGGAATTGATCTTCTAACTTATGAAAACAGGCCGATGGACTTTCGGTTTTTATGTCATAAACAAAATTTTCACCAGTGGAAAATTTCTTCTGCAGTGGCCCGTGTTTCAGCAGAAAATCAGTTCGTTGCCAATTTAGCACGAGGCGGATCGCTATTTTCCATTAAGGATGCGCTCTCTTCTTCATTCGAACGGTCAGAAGCCGCCCATATTCGAAAGCTTCTTAACGAACTTTCCATTGAAACTGCTGAGGCTCTGAGCTTATATGCCAGCGGACATTACGGTGAATTTGGAATAGACCTTGCCATTGATTCAAGCGGACATCCTTGGATCATTGAAGTCAATACAAAGCCTTCTAAAAACGCAGAAGAACGCAATACAAAGGCAGCAAGACCATCCGCTTGCGCGATCATTGATTACTGCTTGTTTCTCTGCAATTTTCAAAAAGATAATCATGATCCTAAATTATCAATGTATTAAAGCAAATTAAAGAATCAGGAGGTGTTTCATTGAATCATTCATATGACATCATCATCTCTCCAATCACTTCAAAAACAATAATTCTGCCGGCTCTAGCCGCACATGAGATCAGCGAAGATATCACTCAAGTCATATTTGGTACAGCATGTTCCCCTTGCCATGTCACTTTTAAAGAAAACGGCAATTCGATTGAGATTGCTAGAGACTTAGCTGATAACCTGAAACTTTCTTACGGGAAAACCAAAATATTTTTTCATCGGAATGCAGTCTACCTTGGCCCTCTTATCGGTATTTTCACGGCTGGTTTTACTGATTCTATTCTGCGTCCAATTGGAGATCGCTCTTTATTTTTCGCAAAATATTTGACTGCACAAAAGTCTTTGGGGATGTTTGCTTTTGTCTTTGGCGCTCACTTGATTAATTGGGAGACGGGCAGTGTGAACGGTTATATATTTGAGGACGATGGCTGGCGGCAAATTGAAGTTCCCCTCCCAAATGCTGTGTATGACCGCTTGCCAAATCGCAGAATGGAAGATCACCGTGCCTTAAAGATCGTAAAGGATCGACTAACAACAGAGTATGGAATTCCTTGGTTCAATCCAGGCTTCTTTGATAAATGGACCATTCATCAGCTGCTTTTACCGTACGCTGAATCATCACAATATCTTCCGGACACAAAGCTTGCTCCAACCTTAGAAGACATAGAAGAAATGCTGCAGATTTATAAAAGTGTCTATTTAAAACCGAGAAACGGTAGCATGGGACATGGCGTATTCCAGTTAATTTTTTCACAAAGTGAAAACGTCTATTACTGCAGATATCGTTCGAAAGATGAAGATAACATTCTTCGGAAATATAAGACTCTTGATCTTTTCTTGAAACACTCATTTGGAAATCAGGTGTTTGACGATTACCTTCTTCAGGAAAGAGTAAAGCTAATGAAGATAAATGGTCAGCAGGTTGACTTTCGCGTTCATACAAATAAAGACTCTGCAGGTATTTGGAATGTTACTGCAATTGCTGCCAAAATTGCTGGAAAAGGCAGTATAACAACCCATTTAGATAATGGAGGAATGGTTAAAACATTAAAGGAGCTTTTTAAAAATGAAGATGAACGCCGTTTTGCCTTTCATTCTCTGACCGCTGCAGCAACCTTGATCAGTGAAACAATTGATAGGGAAATCAAGGGATTTATTGGTGAGATCGGTTTCGATTTAGGCATAGACTCCTGCAAAAAGGTATGGCTTTTTGAAGCGAACTCCAAGCCCGGGAGATCAATCTTTTCCCATCCATTGTTAAAAGAAGCTGATCTCCTTTCACGTCAGCTTTCATTGCAGTACGCAACTTACCTTTCAAAAAAAATCATTCAAGATCCTGAGTCTTTATACGAATGAGTCTGATTAACGCAAAGCCTATTGTTGGTATTTTGACAGGTGAAGGCGGCAGCGGGAAAATTTTCAACGGAGATGGACAGTTCTTCAAAGCCATACAGCATAAAGCAAGAGAAGCAGGCAGTTTTTGTTATGTATTCACCCTGAATGGTGTGAAACCCGATCAGATTGAAGGGCTGATTTACAGCAGAAACAAACAGCAATGGGCAAAAATTGCATGCCCTTATCCTGATCTCATCTATAATCGGCTTTCCACTCGTAAGGAGGAAGGATCACCACTCTTTCAGAAGTTTAAAGAGCGAATAATGGCTTCAAATATTCCATTCTTTAATCCTTTCTTTTTTGATAAGTGGAACGTTCATCAAGTACTGTCCAGGGAACTATCAGCATACCTTCCAGAATCTCAAAAAATGGATACTGCAGCAAACCTTTCTGATTTCCTTTCTGACCATCCAAAAGCCTACTTAAAGCCTGTCAAAAACAGCCAAGGTAATGGAATTTACCGAATACAATCTCACGGAACTTTCCTTGATCTCACTTCACTTGACGGAATTTCTGAACGATTTTACATTCAGCATTCAGCAGAAAAAATGGCACCTTTTTTTAATGATTATATGATACAAGAAGAGATTGCTGCAGATACGCTTTATGGCAGAAAGTATGATTTGCGTGTGATTGCTTTGTTAAATAAAAATGATTTTCTTATTTCAGGGATAGGCATTCGTCTGGCAGGCAACAATTATCAGCTGACAACCCACGTTCCAAATGGAGGATTTATTCTTCCATTTGAGTTGATAGCAGATCGTGTTAATCTTAAGGAGATGCAAATCCTTGCAAACAGTGCAGGCCATGCCTTAGCTTCTGCTTTTGGACTGATCGGAGAATTTTCTATGGATATCGGACTCACATCCAAAGGACCAATTATTTATGAAGTGAACAGCAAACCAATGAGTTTTGATGAGGTCCATATTCAAGAACACCGCATCAATCAGCTCGTTTCCCTCTTTCTGCAGTTATCAAAAGGTACATCTTCACTTCGATCTCAATATCCTTTAAGATGAAATTATAAAGGAGCGATGAATGAGATGATTACACATTTTCAATGGAAACCTTTATTCAAACAAACGAATTTGCCTGGATGGAGGGTCTCCTTTTATTTTAAAGGAACTCATTTTGATGCGATCTACCATAAAAACGGCGAAATCGAGTGGGGAACAACCTCACCTGCATCCGAGGATGAAGAAATCATTCGTTCTCATATCCATGAGTTAATGCTTTTTCATGTTTATGATGGTTAAAATTGGTTCCTTCTTCGCAAAATAAAGGTACATAATGAAGGAGGGTGCATGATGAAAAACAAGGATACGAATGAAAGAAAAGATACGGAGTATGAAGGCAGGGATAAAGCTTATCTTGATATCGACCGGATGATAAACGAAGGGCTGTCAGGCGGTTCAGTTCATATGCGCTACGATTCAGCCAATATTGAAGAGGCACGCGACCTTGAACAAGAAGAACCTCCCTTAAATCATGAGAGCTAGGCTATCGCCAAGCTCTCTTTTTTTTATATAATAGAAGGGCAGGGAAAGGAGATAGAATATCATGATCGACAAATTAGCAGCTCATTATAGGGAAGCCTTCTCTCTTGCCTATGCTCAGGATCATAAGGATTACAAATGGTTTAAAACAGACGAGGGTCAATTGTTCGGCATAAAAAAAAATAAACTTACAGAGCAAGAGGATTGCTTGCTTTCTGCTCTATATGCATCATACGATACAGATACAGGATTTCGGGAGAATAGCAGCAGCGCTGAGAGATGGCTGAACTATTTATATGGAGAAAACGATCCGCCCTTTATACCATCATCAAACAGCATCCGGTGTTATTACTTTTACAGCAAACACCAAATCATAGACAAACAGAATTTTGAAGAAGCGATGCAGGGATCGATTCCAACCTCAACCATTCTTTGGATTAGCCTTCATAAAGGTATTATTATTGAAGAAAATTCTGAACCTATTATCGATAAAGAAAGTTACAATCAGTGGATTGATACCTTTACGAGTGATTTTTTCATCGAACTGCATGTTTACATTGGACAGCTTCAAAAAATGAACGAATCTTTAAAATTAAAAATAATGGCAGAGCAGCGTTGCTTTGAGACAATATATAAATCATACAGCCGCAGAAAATGCATGACCTTCTATGAAGCACTGCCGATTCTGAATTTTGATAAAGAAAATCTGATTACCGAGCATTCCTTTTCTGAGTTTCTTGCAGAATCACTTGAGGATGGAGAGCTTGTTCAGACTCTGAACGTTTTTTTTGAATGCAACTTGAATGTATCCCTTACAGCAAAAAAACTCTACATGCATCGGAATAGCGTACAATATCGAATTGAAAAATTCATTGAAAAAACAGGTATGGATATTAAACATTTTCATGAAGCAGTAGCTGCTTTTCTGGCGCTTCAATATAAAGGACACTGCTAAAAATTGGACGCTGTTCATCTTGCACGAAAACCCTTACATTTTTTTGTGCAACCTGTCCATAGGCTTATCTTCAGAAATGAATTACACTGAATCTATAAATAAAACGTTTTCATTTTCTGAGGAGGAATCCAAATGGCTGAGCTTAAACTAAATAATATTTATAAAATGTATGATAACAAAGTAACAGCGGTAGAAGATTTTAACCTTCACATTCAAGACAAGGAATTTATCGTATTTGTTGGTCCTTCAGGCTGCGGTAAATCAACGACTCTTCGTATGATTGCAGGTCTTGAAGAGATTTCAAAGGGCGATTTCTCAATCGACGGCAAACGCATGAATGACGTTGCACCAAAAGACCGTGACATTGCGATGGTATTCCAGAACTATGCACTTTACCCACATATGTCCGTATATGACAACATGGCATTCGGACTTAAGCTTCGCAAGTTCCCTAAAGAAGAAATCGATCGCCGCGTAAAAGATGCTTCACGCATTTTAGGCCTTGATCAATATTTAGACCGCAAACCTAAGGCACTATCCGGCGGTCAGCGCCAGCGTGTTGCACTTGGACGTGCAATCGTTCGGGATGCAAAAGTATTCTTAATGGATGAGCCATTATCAAACCTGGATGCTAAATTACGTGTGCAAATGCGTGCTGAAATTTCCAAGCTTCATCACCGTCTGCAAACAACTACAATTTACGTAACACATGACCAGACAGAAGCAATGACAATGGCAACACGCCTTGTTGTTATGAAAGACGGAATCATTCAGCAGGTTGGAGCTCCGAAAGAAGTATATGAAAAGCCGGAAAACCTTTTCGTAGGCGGATTTATCGGTTCACCATCCATGAACTTCTTCACAGGCACATTAACAGAAGGCAAGTTTTCAATCGGAACGCAATCCATTGTTGTTCCTGAAGGCAAAATGAAATATTTGCGTGAGCAAGGCTACGTAGGAAAAGAACTTATCATGGGCGTGCGTCCTGAAGATATTCATGATGAGCCAGTTTTCATTGAATCTTCTCATGGATCTAAAGTTGAAGCTAAAATTGAAGTATCTGAGCTTATGGGTGCTGAAACGATGCTCTACTCAAAAATTGACGGACAGGACTTTATCGCTCGTGTTGATTCCCGTACAGATGTGAAGCCTGATCAAATCATTCAGCTTGCTCTTGATATGAATAAAGCTCACTTCTTCGACAAAGATTCAGAATCTCGTATTCGTCCTGCAAGCGAAAAATAAAATATTCGGGTAAAAGCTGTCTGAGATACTTTTCAGACAGCTTTTTTATTCCTGAATCTCTATCATCTCTTCATGCAGACAATTGCTGCATGAGAACAAATGAACACAATGATGGACTTCAAGTGAGTCAATTGCTCCATCAAAAAGCTTCATTGTTTCAATTTCCATATATGCGCTATATGCATCCAAGTAGTCAGTTATTTTCCCATGATCCATCATGAATGTTTTACAATTTGGACAGCTCGCATACGTATTAGACTGAAACCCATTACATAAATGACACATGTACATTTTTATCACCTGCATGTATATACTTACTTCCTCTTATATCTTCCCTTACTATCTTTCACTTTATGTAACTGCATCATTTCCATAATATTTACCATTTTCACATGTGCATATATTCTCTGGTTAAATCCATAATACGTAGTAACAACAGTTGAACAACCCACCGCATCTTATATGATGGGTTAGCCGAGCAAGGCCATGAATCTTCAAGATTCATGCACTGGTGCAACTCCAGCTTACCCAAAAACTATATTACATCAAGGAGTGTTTTTACATGGCAAACAATAGTGGAAGCAACAATAACCAATTGTTAGTACCAGGTGCACAACAAGCAATTGACCAAATGAAATATGAAATTGCTAGTGAGTTTGGAGTAAACTTAGGTGCTGAAACAACTTCTCGTGCTAACGGATCTGTTGGTGGAGAAATTACAAAACGTTTAGTTTCATTTGCTCAATCAAACATGAGCGGATTTTCTAAATAAGACAACTTCATAACATGGCTTAAGGACCTTGGCATCTCGCCGGGGTCTTTTCTCATTGGATGATGTTCTTAAAGCAAACAATTTCAGTTTGGCCGCTAAAAACTTTTTTACTGGAATAACTCCGTATTTGACTGATAAATCTTGGTATTTGACTGATAAATCCAGGTATTTGACTGATATATCTCCGTATTTGACTAATAAAAACAGGCTCTCTCGGTTATCACTTTTCTGCATGCTCTGACAAAGGCTATTGCGGTTTTCTCATTTGATCTTAGTATCAAACAAGCTGACCTCTCCATATACATGAGTAATACGCCATGAAGGAGAATGCATATGTTTGAAACCATTGATTGGAGAGCCGTCACGTTCGTTTGTTTTAGCCTCGCACATGAAATGATTGTTCATTTTAACTTGCCCCAAGTGTATTATTTTGAACAGGAAAAAAGGCAGCTGATAAAGGATGCAAAGTAATCTTTGAGTGATAATACCTGGCGGCTTGTCAAAAATGGCTACGTTTATACGAAGATTGAACTGTTTTAATTGAAATATTCACACGATATAAACATCTGAGCTGCAAGTTTCTTACTATCTAATTTATGCTTCTTACTAACCGATTTCCCAGTTTTACTCGCCGAACCCAGATGCATACTAGCGGATTCTCGCCTCTTGCCAGCCGGGCTGCACCTTACGATCTATTTTCTTCATCTTACTCTTTCTGATTCCCCCTTTTTTTCCAGCTGATTTCAACTGGTCACAATCGAGTTTCATCACTCTAATAAATGGATCGCCCACAATTCCTTCTTATATCTATAAAAAAAGAGCAGGCAACTTGCACCTGCTCGAAACTACTCTTCAAGTTTTCTTAAAAATCGTTTTGTCCGTTCTTCTTTTGGATGATCAAAGACTTCAGCAGGAGCTCCGCGCTCTACTACCACACCGTTGTCCATAAAAATGACTTCATCTGCTACTTCTTTAGCAAATCTCATTTCGTGAGTAACAACGACCATTGTCATTCCTTCTGAAGCTAAATCCTTCATCACATTCAGCACGTCTCCAATCAGCTCAGGATCAAGTGCTGAAGTAGGTTCATCAAACAGCATTACTTTAGGTTCCATCGCTAGTGCTCTTGCAATGCCGACGCGCTGCTGCTGACCGCCTGAAAGCTGAAAAGGATAGAAATCCTTTTTATCGCCAAGTCCTACCTTTTCAAGCAGTGCATTCGCCTTTTTCAGAGCCGTTTCTTTGTCTGCTTTTTTTACGATTACAGGACCCTCAATGACGTTTTCAATCGCTGTTTTATGAGGGAAGAGATTATAGCTTTGAAAAACCATGCCTGTATTGCTTCTAAATTCAGTGATTGTTTTTTTAGGCACGCTTCCTGAGAAATCAAGTGTTTGTTCATCAAGCTTAATGACGCCATTTGTTGGGATTTCAAGGACATTCAGACATCTGAGAAAAGTCGTTTTCCCTGAACCTGATGGCCCGATTACAACGACTACTTTTCCTTTGCCAATCTCTAGATCAATGCCTTTTAATACTTCTAGTTCACCAAAGCTCTTATGCAATCCTATAATTGAAATCATATATGGGCTCCTTTATTACCTTGCAACATAGCGATCCAATTTCCCTTCGATCCGCTGCTGTATGACAGAGAGAATAAAACAGATTATCCAGTATAGGAGACCTGCCTGCGAATAAAGCAGCAGGAATTCATAGTTGGTGGATGCAATTTCCTGTGCTTTTCTGAACATCTCTGTTACAAGAATTAATGATGCGAGTGACGTATCTTTTACCAAACTGATAAAGGTGTTGGACAGCGGCGGAATAGATACTCGTGTCGCCTGAGGCAAAATGATGCGCTTCAATGTCTGCGAATAACTCATTCCGATCGAATAGCCCGCTTCCCATTGCCCTTTTGGCGTTGATAAGATGGCAGCCCGAATGATTTCTGATGCATAAGCTCCTACATTAAGGGAAAAACCAATGATTGCAGAAATAAATGGGCTGATTGTTACTCCTACACTTGGAAGGCCGTAGAAAATAATGAATAATTGAACAAGCAAAGGTGTTCCTCTGATGATTGATACATAAATTCTGGCAATAATCTGGATAGGCTTGATCGTTGATATCCTCGCCAAAGCTGTTAGAACAGCCAGAATAATTCCAATTACAAACGTAATCAGCGTTAAGGGAAGAGTATAATACAAAGCTCCCTTCACCAAAGGGAGAAGGGAACTTTGTGCGATATTGGCCAAGCGTTCTAACCGTTCAGGGTCTGCAAAAATGTTATTCAGATACATCTTCGCCAAACCATTTCTCAGAGATTTTTTTGTATGTGCCGTCTTCTTTCATTTCAGCTAATGCTTTGTTCACTTCTTCAACTAATTTGCCGCTGTCTTTGCGGAACATTAATCCGCTTTGTGCAGCATCTTCGCTTTCATCAACGATTTGAATGGCTGCATTGCCTCGCTGATTTTGGAAGTCTAATACAGATAGCTTGTCATTGATTGTAGCATCTGCACGTTTGGAATTAATTAAATCTATTGCTTGAGTAAATCCTTCTACACCAACAAGCTCTGCACCATTTTCCTTCGCAATTTGCCCGTAATTACTTGTCAGGGATTGAGCTGCTTTCTTTCCTTTTAAATCTTCAAATGATTGAATGTCTTTGTTGTCTTTATGTGTCACCAGTACAGCTGCTGATGAAATATATGGTTCTGAAAAATCATATTTTTCTGTGCGATCAGGCTTAATTCCAACTTGATTGGCAATCATGTCAAAACGCTTTGCATCAAGCCCTGCAAACATGGCATCCCATTGTGTTTCTTTAAATTCAGCTTTAACGCCGAGACGTTTTGCAACTTCTTCTGCAATTTCCACATCAAATCCAGTTAACTTATCTTTGTCATCATGGAAAGTGAAAGGCGGGTATGTACCTTCCGTTCCAATTACAAGAACACCTTCTTCTTTCACTTTATCATACAGTTCAGCTTCGCCGCCTGAACCTGCTTGATCCCCATCATTCTTTTTATCGCCGCCTGTTCCGCAAGCAGATAAAATCAGCATAAATGCCGATAGAAGTGCAAATAGACCAAAATATCTTTTCATTAGTTTAACCCCCACTAAACTTATCGGATTTTATTTTAAGTACGATAGAATATTACCTTCCAACTGTCTTATTGTCAATTCATTTGTTTTATTTTCGTTAGTTTAACCAGTTCAGTTTTTTATATGTTTTTCTCTCACTATATAAATGGAGTAAACTAAGAGGAACATGACTGGAGTGATTAAAATGAAAATCGCATTATTCGGGGGAACAGGAAGAGTTGGAAGCTCCTTTTTAAAGCATGCATTAAACAATGATCATTTGGTCAAAGTGCTTGTAAGGGATCCTTCAAAGATTGAACACCTGAATAATAAAATAGAAATACTGGCTGGAAATGCCCGAGATCCTCATTTCATCAATAAAACCATTAAAGATTGTGATGCAGTCGTTAGCTGTCTAAGCACAGACGGAGATGATACCCTTTCGTATGTGATGCCGAAAATTGCAGAGGCTATGCAGTCAGAAGGTATAAGCCGCATTATAACAATTGGAACGGCTGGTATTTTACAAGCCAGGCAAAACCCAGAATTGTACAGATTCCAATCCAATGAATCAAAACGCACATTGACGAGAGCAGCAAATGAACATTTAAAGGCCTATGAAACACTTAAAGCATCAAATCTTGAATGGACCGTAGTATGTCCCACTTATTTGCCTGACGGAGAATTAACAATGAAATTTCGATTTGAAGCAGATTTTCTGCCTGAGGGCGGTCAACAAATCTCAGCAGAGGATACAGGTTTTTTTGCTTATCAGATCCTTATCAAAAATGATTTTATCTGCAAACGAGTGGGCATAGCTTATTAAAATGAGTCAGCAGACATGGCAAGGAACTAATGAAAAGCACATGCCTGAAATCCAAGCATGTGCTTTTCTTTATCCCGCAAGTGAATTTTGTTTCCCCTGCTGCAATTCATACATTTGATAATACTTCCCTTTTTGCTTCATTAATTCATCATGATTACCGCTTTCCGCTATTTCTCCGCGATCAAGCACAAGGATTTGATCTGCATTTTTTATTGTAGAGAGTCGGTGTGCAATAATGAATGTTGTTCTTCCTTTTTTGAGAACTTCTAAGGCATCTTGAATAACGGCTTCTGTTTCTGTATCAATGCTCGCAGTAGCTTCATCTAAAATTAAAATTGCCGGATCATACGCAAGAGCTCTTGCAAACGAGATGAGCTGGCGCTGTCCTGAGGAAAGCGTGCTTCCTTTTTCAATAACCGGTTCATCAAAACCTTGAGGCAAATGCTTTAAAAGCTGATCCGCCCCAACATCTTTCAGAGCTTTCTCAACCTGCTCTCTTGATATTTCAGGATTATCCAAGCTAACATTCGAAGCAATGGTACCTGTAAATAGAAACGGATCCTGCAGCACGATTCCCATATGCTCTCTTACAGATTGACGGGGCATGGATAGAATGTCTTTTCCATCGATTGTGATTTTACCTTCTTTTATATCATAAAAACGGAATAGTAAATTCATGATGGAACTTTTTCCAGATCCGGTGTGTCCGACAAGTGCAACAGTTTCCCCCTGCTTCGCTTCAAAATTAATATTTTTTAATACATATTCGCCTTCTTTATAGCCGAACCAAACATTTTCAAAGGCAACATTTCCTTTGTATCGCGGCTCTTTTTGTTCAATGACATCTGTTCCTTTTTCATCAAGCAGGCTGAATACTCTCTCAGAAGCAACACGTGCGGTTTCAAGCTGTGCAAACTGATTCACAATCCCAGTGATTGGCTGGAAAAGTCTGTTCAAATAATCAACAAATGCATAAAGCACACCTATGGAAACCATTGAACCTACACCTAGAGATGCTCCGCCAAAATACCATATGAGCGCCACGAACGCACAATTGCGGATAAACCCTACCATATTATGAGACAGCAAAGAGTTCAGGCTCAGAAGCTTATTTTGATAATGAAAATGTGAAGCATTCAATTCTTCAAACTCCGCTTTTGTTTCTTCTTGTCTGCGGAAAGCCTGAATGATAGTCATTCCTTGGATCGATTCGTTGATTGTTCCATTGATATCGCTGACAAGGGAACGAATTTTGTGGTTATACGTTGACGCGTATTTACGGTACACAATACTCCAGATCACAAGAATAGGAAGAATAATTGTACAGATTAATGCAAGTTTTACATCCAGCAAAAATAGCGCAATAAATATACCTGTAATGTAAATGGCACTTGTAAAGAAAGTAGAAAGGACAGCTACAAACAGTTCCCTGATAGCCTCAGTGTCATTCGTAATTCTGGCAACCACTTTACCGGCTGGAAGGTTATCAAAATACACCACCGGCAAACGCTGAATATGCTCGAATACGTCTTGACGCATCTTTTGAATGATTCTGTTCGATGTAATTTGCAGAAAATATCTTTGTCCATAGTGGAAGAATGACGCAAACACAAGCAAGCCAAAATAAATTGCAATCAAAGTGATCAGCCCTTTGATTTCAGGCTGATAAAAGGTAAACAGCTGCTCTGATGAAAGCTTGCTTCCTGCGTAGGAAGCAGATTCTGTTCCCCTCTCAATAATCACCGCATTACCATCAGCTCTCCTGTCGCCGTCGAATTCGATTTCACCTGGAAAAAAGTAATAATCACGCTGCACTTGAAGAATATGAGCTTCACTGCCCTTTTCTTCGCCTGCTTCAAAGTAATCCTCCCGCTTATACCATGAGCCTTCATATTGAACAGCATTTTCTCCTTCAATCGTCTCATGCCACTTTCTTTCAATCCCCAAAATGTGGTCATCAATCATTTTCTTTGCGATAAATGGTCCTATCAGCTCTGCACCGACTGCCACAGCGAGCATGATCAGAGCTAGAATTAATGTTCTTTTATAGAGGGCTGCATATCGGAAAAGTCTTTTTCCAGTATTCATGCTCCCACCCCGCCTTCATTTTGAGCTTCTATTTGCTGGCG
Organism: Bacillus sp. UMB0893; assembly: GCF_002858905.1. Classification (NCBI taxonomy): domain Bacteria; kingdom Bacillati; phylum Bacillota; class Bacilli; order Caryophanales; family Bacillaceae; genus Bacillus; species Bacillus sp. UMB0893. The sequence goes on from NZ_PKLB01000005.1 coordinate 162,293, forward strand.
TTCATACTGCTCTTTATACCAGCCGTTATTTGCAAGCAGCGTTTCGTGCCTGCCTTCTTCAATAATTTTTCCTTCATCAAGCACAAGGATCCAATCAGCATGTTCTACTGCTGATAAACGATGTGTTGTAATGAAAGTTGTTTTCCCCGCACGTTCTCTTCTTATATTAGAAATAATAGCTGTTTCCGTTTTTGCATCAACAGCAGATAATGAATCATCCAATATCAGAATTTCTGGATTGATCAGCAATGCGCGTGCAATGGAAATCCGCTGTTTTTGGCCGCCTGATAAAGCAACGCCCTTTTCCCCTACTAAAGTATTCAGTCCGTCCGGCAGCATTTCAAGATCTTTTCTGAAAAATGCAAGATCAATCGCTTTATCCAGTTCATCATCCGACCCATTTTTCTTTCCGAATAAAATATTTTCTTTCACCGTTCTTGAAAACAAAACGTGATCTTGCGGGACATAACCAATAAAGCGCTGCAATGTTTCCAATGCTATTTTTTCAATTGAAACGCCAGACATCGTAATTTGACCGCTTCCAACCGGGTATTGTCTGAGCAGCTGTTTCACAATTGTGGTCTTGCCGCTTCCGGTTTTGCCGACAATTCCGATTGTGTCCCCTCTATTAACTGAAAAACTGATATGGTTCAGGTTTTCAACTTCTGAAGATGGATACTTAAACGAAACATCTTTAAATTCTATTTTCTTAGGAGAATCAATGTTTTTTGGCTGAGCATCATTTTTCACGTCAGCTTCATAGTTTAATGTTTCATTGATTCGATCAAGTGAGGCGTTGCCGCGCTGCATGATATTGATTAGTTCGCCAATCGCAAACATCGGCCAGATCATCATTCCTAAGTACACGTTAAAAGATACAAGCTCGCCAAGTGTTATTTCATTGTGAAACACTAAGTAAGCTCCATACCCAAGTCCAATTAAATAACTGATTCCGACAAGCAATTTCATTGTTGGTTCAAATAAGGCATCAATCTTCGCAACACTGACATTTTTCTTAAAAACATCATCTGTTAAGCTGTTAAATCGGTTCACATCTGCTTTTTCCTGTACATATGCACGAATCACCCGAACTCCGGCAACCGACTCAAGCACTTGATCATTCATGTCACCAAAAGAGTCCTGTGCAGCCATGAATCTTGCATGTATTTTCTTCCCGTAGATCCCCATCGCGATGGCCATAATCGGAAGAGGCAATATAGCAGCAAAGGTAAGCTTCCAGCTGATCAGTATCCCCATTGTCAAAAGAATCGTCAGCATGAACATGCTGGAATCAACTAATGTTAAAATACCAAATCCTGCTGTTGTCGAGATTGCCTTTAAGTCATTCGTAGCACGGGCCATTAAATCTCCGGTTCTGTTTTTTTCATAAAACCTTGGAGTCATCACTAAAAACTGACCCATTAATTTGGATCTTAAAATTCTCTCAGCCAGATGTGCTCCGCCAAATAAATTGTACATCCAAAAGTAAGATAAAAAATAGACAAGTACACCAAGTCCAATGAACAATACAATATATTGAACGAGCAATTCACTCGAAAAACGTCCAACTTGTATATCATCAATTGCATTCCCCAGCAGTTTTGGAGGAATTATCTCAAGTACATTTACAATTAAAAGCAATACAATTGCAGCTGTATACCTTTTCCAATACTTTTTAAAGAACCATCCTAGTTTCACTAAAACTGAAAACATATCGTCATCTCCTTTGTCACTTCAATCCCTCGTTTGCTAACCGCTCTCTGGATCCCCCTGGATCACCATTTTTTCTGATTTCATCATAAATAGATACATTCTTTCTTCCTCCTTAAATTGTTTAATATATATAGAAAAAGGCAAACCTCGCTCGTGGAAGTCTGCCTTTTTACAACACATAAAAAGGCACAGGAGTATACAAAGCAGCATACCCCTATGCCTTTCCTTCTCTATATTTAGAGACTCATGCTCTAAATTGAATGAAGGTATGGCGGGGCCGCACAAGCAAATATTTTACGATCAAACGCAATCACAATTAATTTTTTCATGTCGAACCCCTCCTTTACCAATTTTTGTTTTATCACCTAGATAGATTACCATCTTTTTCATTATTTTGTCAATTGGGATTTTTCATTATTTTTCAAAATTCAGTTAAAGATTTTCCATATAAGCAGCTTTACTATACTTAATGATCCTGGATAACAGCTCAGCTCTGCAGAGCGCTTTGCGTTCTGTAAGTAAGCCTTTTCAACTAAATAAGTGGAATTAAATTCCATAAAAAACTTGATGAATAGGTATTTATATTCAAATTCATTCTGTAAATGTTTCAAATACTTGAATACAAGGTAAAGTATTGTATCAAACGACAGAAGATAAGGAAAATTGAAGGAGGAATACAATGAGCCAGTTAGTTTCGACAAGTCTAAGTACCCAAGATCAATTTAGAATGGATCAGATTATCAGCTTGAATCAGCTCGCAAAAAACTATGAAGGAAAGGTATATTTCTTATCTGGAAAACGAAACATCGTGGATGTTTCAAAGTTTCCTTCATTAATTACCTTCTTTCTAATGTCAACAGGTTCTAAACAAATCAAAGTGTTGATCGATGGAAAAAATCCAGGTGCAATCCTCACTGAAATGGATGCCATTTGCTCAACAGAATCCAGGTTTACCTCAAATATTTTGAATACAGCTGAAAAGGTAAAGGTATAAAATTGGCAATCCCATACAAATGATAAGATAGCATGACTTACTTATATTACAACAGAGAAAAGGAGATTTTACTATGATCAGAACTATTTTAATCGTTATCGGAGCAATTGTTGTTATTGGATGGTTATTGAATGTAATTCTATAAAGATAAACCAAGGGAGAGGAACCTTATGTCTGAACATAAGCAAGTAAATGTTGAAAGAAAAGAAGAGCATAAAACAAATAATAGTCTTCTTGGAGCTACTTTTATTAAATATGCGGCATATTTGGTTATATTCTTCGGCATTATCTGGTTTTTGATTACTTATATTTTACCAATGTTTTAACAGTAATTGAACTAATATAGTTTAAAGTGCACACTCTTTTATGGAGTGTGTTTTTATTTTTATCGTAGATTCTGCTGTTCATACCGAGCGAGTTTTGCTGCTTGGATAGTAAGAATGCCATTTCGGATCTTGAAAAAAAGTTTTCGGATAATTAGTGACCTTTTTTCAGATAGACTATTTTAGAATAAGATTAAATATCGGTTAATCCTAGAGCTAGGCGATGGCGTAGCTCTGAAATGACATTTTCCTATTTCCTCAATCAATAAATATTAGAGGTTCCTACACCACAAAAAAGCTGAACAAGTATGACCTTGTTCAGATTTTTTTAAGAGATAGGCTTTTTTCAGATTGATTGTTTCCGCTGCAGGCACTTGCTTTCCGCGGGGAGGGATGGGAGCCTCCTCGGGCTATGCCTGCGGGGTCTCCCATTCCCCTCTATTTCCCGCAGGAGTCTAGTGCCTGCAGCGTAGATCACTCAAGGTTTTACCCATTTTTTCTAAAAGCAACAATCTTTACGAAAAGGGCCAAGAGATAAGAAGAAATTACGTATTGATGTCTAGATCCATCGGCCAGAGTAAATCCGTCAAAAAAGTCTAACCCGGACTGCTCGATTCTTTTCTGTCATGCCTGCGCGAATCGGGAGCTTTCGCTTTTTTTAATTTCCGGCAGTACCTCCATCGCCTGAACCTCCGCCATCTGCTGGCGGCTCAGCCGGCTCCTCCGGTTCTGCCGGCTGTTCGGGTTCTGCTGGTTCCGGCTCTTCAGGTTCAGCCGGTTCTTCTGGTTCAGACGGTTCTTCTGGTTTTTGTTCTTCTTGCTTTTTCTTTTCTTCTTTTTTACGTTCTTCTTCCTTCCTGCGTTCCTCTTCTTGTTTTGCCTGTTCCTCTTCTTCTTTGCGCTTCTGATCATCTGCTTTGCGCTTTTCCTCTTCTGCTTTTGCTTTTTCTTCCTGTTTTAAGCGCTCCTCTTCTGCTTTTCTCGCTTGTTCCTCTTGTTTGGCTTTTTTATCTTCTTCTTGTTTCTTTTTCATTTCATCTTCTTTCTTTTGGCTGCGTTCTTTTTCCTTTTTAACTGACTTGCTTTCTGTTTTCTTCATCGGAGGCAGGTTAAAGTCCTCAGGTTCTTCATTTTTCAAAGCTGCATCCATTATAATTTTAAACAAAGGTGCAGCTGTTGCACTGCTTGAGGTTGCTAGGTAATTATCTTGATCTGTCTGATCATAGCCTAGCCACATTGCACCTACTACATTCGGGGTATAACCTACAAACCATTGATCTTTTACGCCATCCATTCCGTCATAGTCCAGCTGCGTAGATCCCGTTTTTCCTGCCATCTCATGGTTTTCAAGCTGTGCTTTTTTTCCTGTGCCTTCTTTTACTACTCCAAGCATCATATGCGTCATCTTTTGGGCAATTTCTTTAGTGGTTACTTTCGTTTCTTTCTTTTTCCATTCTGCAATTGTATTTCCTTGCACATCCACAATTTTTGTAATGGCATGTGCTTCAACCCTGGTTCCTTCATTTGCAAATGCAGTATATGCTTCTGCCATATTCAGAGGTGCTACACCTTCATCAAGACCGCCCAGTCCTAAACTTAAGTTACGGTCATTCTCAGTAATTGGCAGCCCGAAACGCTCTGTCGCATCTACTCCTGCTCCAACTCCGATTTCATTTAATGTCCATACTGCCGGAACATTGTAGGAGTTAATCAAAGCCTCATACATTGTTACTTCTCCATGATAGGAGCCGTCAAAGTTTTCAGGTGAATATCCGCCTATATCAAGCGGTTCATCTTTTAATTTAGAATGCATGTCCATACCGTTTTCCAAGGCAGGTGTATAGACTGAAATTGGCTTCATAGTTGAACCAGGCTGTCTCTTTAACTGGGTTGCCCTGTTAAACTGTCTGAATGAATGCTCTCCTCTTCCCCCAACTAACGCCTGTACTCCTCCTGTTTCAGGATGTACTAGGACTGCCCCGCTTTGCACAAGCTGTTCCGATTGGCTTTCTGGAAAATTTGAATCATCATTATATACCTCTTCTATAGAAGATTGCATATCCTGCCGCAATTCCGTATGAATTTCATATCCGCCAGCCAAAATCTCATTTTGAGTCAAACCGTATTTTTGTATGGCTTCTTCAATGACATGATCCACATAAAATGGGTAGCGGCCCTTATACTCATCAAGTTCTTTTCTTTCAAGGACAATTTTTTGATTTTTCGCTTCATTTAGTTGTGAATCAGTGATGAATTTTTCTTTTTTCATTAAACTTAATACAACATCTCTGCGGTCTAATGATTTCTCAAGATTCTTGACTGGGGAATAATGAGTTGGCGCTTTTATGAGTCCTACTAAAATGGCAGACTCACTAACTGTAAGTTGTGACGCTTCTTTTCCAAAATAAACTTTTGCTGCTCTTTTTAGTCCCCATGCCCCTTCACCAAAATAAATTTTATTCACATAGAGTTCGAGAATCTCTTCTTTCGAATATTCCTGTTCTACCTTTTTCGCAATAAAATATTCATCAAATTTCCGTTTGAACGTCTGATCGTGAGTAAGCAATGTGTTTTTTGCAAGCTGCTGGGTGAGTGTGCTCCCACCTTCTACGACCCCGCCTGCCATTACATTCTTAAAGGCAGCGCGGATGATTCCGTAATAATCAATTCCTCCGTGACTGTAGAAATTTTGATCTTCAGTCGCTTGAAGAGCCTCGTAAAAGTGCTCCGGAACATCTTCATAATCAACCCACTCATTTTTAGAGCCGGAAATCTTACTTGCAATCTCGCCATTCTGATCGTAAATAATAGTAGGCGCATTTGCTCTTTCTTCTAATTTGCTTACGTCCTGTGACGCGATTACCACGTTATGAACCATAAATAGAAGGATAAATGATAATAAAACGAAGATAATGAGCTTCGTTAAAACACCCTTACTTGAAAATAATGACTTAATCATGAAAAACCTCCTGCAATATACAAAGAATAAATCCTAATAATACTTACCCTACTTTTCAAAGAAATACGCCCCAATTTTGAAACTATGTCTACAATCACTTCTTCATTCCAAATGTAAGGGATATCATTTCTTGAAAATGGATTATTTTTTCCTGAAAAGGGGTATTTATTTATTAATCTATTTTGAGAGGATATGATAACCATGAAAACCTTTAAGCATATAGTCATTGCGTTTGATGGACACGGTGATAGCCAGGAGGCACTAAAAACAGGTATTGATTTGTGCAAACAATTAGATTCCCGCCTGACAGTTGTTCACGTATTTGAGCAAGCGCGTCCAAAAGGAGTCCCGCCTGTTATTCCGGCAACACCATCAAATGGATATCTGGCGGATAATCTGCAAAATTATCCAATTGCTCCTGACCCATCACAGCAGTTTGAAGATAATCATAATCAAACCCCTTATTATGACAATTCAGATGAAATTGTCTCGCAAATCAGAATGAAATTGGATGAAAATCAAGTGGCAGGGGAAATTGAAATTTTATCAGGCTCTCCATCAGATGCAATCCTGCATTTCGCTGAGGAAAAAAATGCTGATTTAATCGTAATGGGCAGCAGAGATACGAGCGGACTAAAAAAATTAATATTTGGAAGCGTAAGCGAGAAAGTATCTCATAACTCAACGATTCCGGTTTTCATTGCAAAATAAATGATTGATGGACGAATGCCATGTGCATTCGTTTTTTTTGACGTCATTTAACGTTTAAGAGGTTCCTTCCGATAATAAGAGTAGAAAAGTTATTAAACTTAAAGGAGCCTTACAAATGGGATTGTTTAAACGCAAAAGCGTAAAAGAAAAGACAGGTTTTATAAATGAAATAGGTTCAGAAAAAACTCTGAAGCTGGATCTATCCTATGACAATGATTTATCAAAGCAACTTGAGATGATTTCCCTTACAAAAAAAGATTTAGGTGTCTTATCCGTCCTGCAGCCTCAAATAACAGAAAAAATCGTTGAAATCGTTGATGATTTTTATTCAGTAATAGCGTTAGAAAAATCACTGATTGATATCATTAATCAGTACAGTTCAATTGAAAAACTAAAACAGACACTTCAAGGTCATATATTAGCCATGTTTAATGGAATACTAGATAAGAGCAGGGTCGAAAGCATTCAGCGCATTGCCCACATCCATGTAAAAATAGGTCTGGAAGCAAAATGGTATATGTCCGCTCTCCAAACATTAACAAAATCACTCATTCAAATATCTAGCGAAAAAGCTCAAACTAAAGAAGATTTGCTGATGATTGTGCAAGCCATTACAAAGATGATCAGCTTTGAACAACAGCTTGTCATAGAAGCCTATGATAAAGAGTATGAGCAGCTACGTCAAAAAAGCGAGCAGGAGAAGGAAGCCATTAGATTAGAGCTAAGCGATACAGCGCAGATGCTTGCCAGTATTACAGATAACACCAATTCTTCTGTTCAGGAAATCAATGCCCAGTCTAAAGAAATTGCCTTATTTGCAAGCGGAAGCCTGGAAGTTGCGGCTGCTGCAGAAACCGAAGCAACACACGGTAAAAAGGACCTTGAAAAACAGCATGAATTAATGACATTCATTGAAACAAGCACAGAAAACATTTCACACAAAATGAAGTCACTTGAACAAACTTCAGAGAAAATTAATCACGTTGTTTCTATCGTAACCTCGATTGCAGAACAGACGAACCTTCTTGCATTAAATGCTGCAATTGAATCTGCACGTGCCGGTGAATATGGCAAAGGCTTTGCAGTTGTGGCCAGTGAAGTCAGAAAGCTTGCGGAGGAAACAAAGAATTCCGTTCAGGGAGTTTCAAGCTTAATATCTGAAATCCATTCGCAAATTGACAGCATATCAGGATCAGTTGATGAAGTTGCCCGTCTAACTTCAAAAGGTGCGGAGCAAACAAATAAAATGAACCAGTTTTTTGATTCTGTCGTTCACATTATGAATAACAATAAAATGCAAAGTGAAAAAACACAGACTGAACTAGTAAACTTCACTGCTGTTATAGATGAAGTTACGAATTCCATTTCCCAAATAAACGATACAGCTGAAAGCCTTGAAATGCTTTCGAAAAATATTTAATTGCCAAGAACCCTGTTTATCTTTTGAACAGGGTTCTTTTATTTTTTTAAGAAACTATCAAAAGCCGGTCACCCTAGATTCAGTTTATCTCAAAACTCTCTCTATTTACAATCAAAGAACTGTCACTTCTCTTCCATTAACTATTTTCACCAGTTGACAATAATTAATAGATTGATATAATACTTTTATGCACAAAAGCATAAAAGCGTTTAAGCACAAAAGGAAGGAATTACAAATCATGAATCATCCTAAAACTGTTTCATTTGCAGCTTCTGTCATGATATTTATATCTATGATTGCCATTATATTAATCAGTTTATTTTATTTAAAAACTGAGCCGCATTTGCCGCTTATGCTTTGTCTCGTCCTATTAAGCGGAATTGCTCTCATTTACAAGTTTTCCTGGAAAGAGATCGAAGCAGGACTTGTAAAAGGAGTCCAGTCTGGTGTTCAGCCTATTATCATTCTAGCGTTAATAGGAATTTTAATTGGCGCCTGGATGTTCAGCGGAACCATTCCCACAGTCATGGTTTATGCGTTAAACCTCATTGAACCAGGTTCGCTGCTCATCCTCTCGCTCATTTGCTGTACCATTATTTCTTCATTGGTCGGAAGCAGCTTTACAACAGTAAGTACTGTTGGAGTCGCTCTCATGGGAGTCGCCATTGCAGCAGGTATTCCAGTTGAATGGGCCGCGGGAGCCGTTATTTGCGGAGCGTGCTTCGGAGATAAAATGTCACCAATGTCTGATACTACAAACTTTTCATCCGGTGTAGCATCAGTCAATATTTTCACTCACATTCAGCATATGTCAAAAACAACAATTCCTGCCTTTTTGATTACAGCATTTCTTTTTTGGTACTTAGGAACCACTTTAACCGTAAATGCGGCAACGCTGGCTAATATTGAAGAAATTATTTCAGTGATGCAGCAGCATGTTCAAATTAGTGCCTGGACGTTAATCTCACCCATTATTGTCATAGTTCTTGCAATGACAAGAGTTCCTGTCATTCCTGCACTTGCAGTTGGCATTGCAACAGCCGGCGCCACTGGACTGTTATTTCAAGATCAAGCTACTTTTGCCCAATTCTTGAACGTGCTGCAAAACGGTACAGCGTTCAGCATCGAACAAGAAACGGTTCAAAATATGCTGAATCGCGGCGGACTACAATCAATGATGTGGTCCATCTCCCTTATCATGATTGCCTTTGCTTTAGGAGGGTTAATGGACACGCTGCAGCTGATTCAAACACTTTTGAACGGATTGATACAGCGGATAAAAACAAAAGGTCAGCTTATCCTTGCAACAGTGTCTTCTTCGGTAGGAGTCAATTTGGTTACAGGTGAGCAATACCTATCCATCTTCATTCCCGGTCAATCCTTCAAGGGAGTTTATGAAAAATACAATATTAATAAAAAATATCTATCTAGATCTCTTGAGGATGGAGGCACACTCGTTAACCCTTTAATTCCATGGGGAGTAAGCGGAGCCTTTTTCGCTCAGACTCTTGGTGTTGACGTTATCCAGTACATCCCATTTGCCTTTTTCTTATATCTTTCACCTTTGTTCAGCATATTGTTCGGGTTTCTTCCTGATAGAAGAAAGGCTGAACAAATAATGGCAGCCTAAGCACAAAAGCGGAGGCGACTTGGTCAGCTCGCGAAGAAAATAGGAATTGCACTTTTGCCTTCTCCTGAGCAAATGTCTTTTTCACAGTGAGTTAGGCGACGGAGCTGGAAGCAGATAACTTTATTTCATTATCCACAACTAATACCTTTTATAATTTCCTATACGATAAAATCAGAAAAAACCGCTTGAACGTTTTCAAGCGGTTTTTCTAATTGGAAAATAAATACCTAAATGCCTTTTCCAAATACTTTCTCTTCATTTATTATCATATCCTCAAACAGCCGCTGAAGCTCCCTCGTTACCGGCCCAGGTACTCCCTTACCGACTTTCGTTGAGTCAACCTCAATAACAGGAATGACTTCACTTGTTGTTGAAGTAATAAAAGCTTCATCAAGATTTACAAGATCTTCTACTTTGATCATTTCTTCGATAAGCTTTAAACCGTTTTTTTCACACAGCTCAACGACTTTCATTCGTGTGATGCCATTCAAGATCAAGTTATTAGCAGGATGAGTATAAACTACTCCGTCCCTTATTCCGTAAAAATTGGATGAAGATCCTTCCGTTATATGCTCACTCCGGTGCAGCAGCGCTTCATATGCCCCTTTTTCAAATGCTTCCTGCTTGGCAAGAACATTCCCAAGTAAATTCAAACTTTTTATGTCGCATCGGAGCCAGCGGACATCCTCCATCAAATGCAATTTAATTCCTTTTTCCTGCTCTGATACAGGCTTTGAACAAGGAATGGGATAAGCCACAATTTGAGGCTTAACGTCTTTTCCTGGGAAAAGGTGCTTCCTCCCTGTTACGCCTCGAGTAATTTGCATGTAGACTGCTCCATCTTGCACCTGATTTTTCAAAAGGAGCTCATTTAACTGCACTGAAAGCTCTTCTTCTGACAGTGGAAGTGCGATCTTAATTTCGTTTGCACTTCTCACGAATCGTTCCATATGCTCTTTCATAGCAAAAAATGTGCCATTGTATACTCGAATCACCTCGTACACACCGTCACCAAACTGATAGCCTCTGTCTTCAAAATCAATGGAAACTTCATTTTTCTGCTTGAATTCACCGTTTAAAAGTATGTACATGTTAAAGGCTCCTTTGTTAATTAATGATAAACTTCCTCTCTTTATGTTATGATGAAACACGTTGGTCTGTAAAACAATTTTCAATTTTTATTTAAAGTTCTAAAAAATTTCTGTTGAAATTTCTTTAGCTGTCCATTATGATAATAATAGCCAACAACACAACATATTGATATTAATAAAAAACAAACATACTACATATTGAAAAACAACAGCAAGCGAAGGTGCCATTTTTATGGCTTAAAAGGGAATCCGGTGAGAATCCGGAACTGTCCCCGCAACTGTAAGTGTGACGAACTGGGAATACCACTATACGAGATTTAAGTATGGGAAGGACTCAGCACAGAATGATCACAAGTCAGGAGACCTGCCAATTACTTGCTTTAGTTTCGAATTCTTCGGGGATTGAGGAAATGAAACGATGGTTAATAATAGGAATACACCCTTTTATTCTATCGTTTGATCCGCTCATGTCCCTGAGCGGATTTTTTTTTACAGAAATTCAGCGGCTTTCCGCTTTTTCTTATTTTGTGAGGAGGATGTCACATGGCAACCAAAACGGCAACTGTTATTTTTAATGAACTGACTCTTGAACAAGCTCCATTTTCTGAACAACGATTAAAAGATTTCATAGATGAAATCGGACAAGACTTTCCAGAGCTTGACCTGGATGCTTACAGCACTAGAATTATACAGAGCATAGAAGGACGCGACACTTATGCCACTGCTCAAATTACTAATCTTCTAATCTTAGAGGGACTTTCCAATATTAGCGAACACGAGCCGCAATGGACTTACTTTTGTGCGCGTATTTATTTAAGAAAGCTATATAGGGAAGCAGCAGTCAATCGCGGACAGTCAGAAGGATATGGATCATTTTTAAATTTAGTAGAAACCTTGTCGAAAAAAGGAATTTATAGCTCTCTCCTGCTGCAAGCATATTCCGCCGAGGAAATTGAAAATCTGTCTGCAATCATTCAGCCTGAAAAAGACAGGCTTTTTACATACATTGGCCTTCGCACCTTGTCTGATCGCTATTTAGCAAGAGATTTTGATAAAAAAATATACGAATTGCCTCAGGAACGCTATCTTGTCATTGCCATGACACTAATGGCAAAAGAAAAAACAGAGCACCGCCTGCATCTTGTTAAAGAAGCCTACTGGGCACTCAGCAATCTTTATATGACGGTTGCCACACCAACATTGTCAAATGCCGGAAAGCCTGTTGGACAGCTATCAAGCTGTTTTATAGATACAGTAGATGATAGTCTGCAAGGCATTTTTGACAGCAATACAGATATTGCCAATCTGTCTAAATCAGGCGGCGGCATCGGAGTTTACTTAGGAAAAATCCGCAGCCGCGGAAGTGATATTAAAGGCTTTAAAGGGGTGTCCTCCGGAGTCATTCCATGGATGAAGCAGCTTAACAACACAGCCGTCAGTGTTGATCAGCTTGGCCAAAGGAAAGGAGCTATTGCCGTCTACTTGGACGTTTGGCATAAAGATATTTTCTCATTCCTTGATTCTAAGCTGAACAATGGAGATGAACGCTTAAGAACACACGATTTATTTACGGGAGTATGCTTACCTGATCTTTTCATGGAACAGGCTGAAAACCGAGGCGAATGGCATTTATTCGACCCGCATGAAGTCCGAAAAGTAATGGGCTTTTCATTAGAAGATTTCTACGATGAAGGGAAAGGTTTTGGTTCATTCCGCGAAAAATATTGGGAATGCGTCAACCATCCTGATCTATCAAAAGAAACGGTCCCGGCCATCGATATTATGAAAGGCATCATGAAAGGCCAGCTTGAATCAGGTACGCCGTTCATGTTCTATCGTGATGAGGTCAACCGCAGCAATCCCAATTCCCATAAAGGCATGGTTTATTGCAGCAACCTTTGTACGGAAATTACCCAAAATCAAAGTGCAACAACGATGGATGAACAATATACAGAAGACGGCAAAATCATCACAGTTAAAACACCTGGAGACTTTGTTGTCTGCAACTTATCATCTATTAACCTGGCAAGAGCAGCCACAGATGAAGTCTTAGAGCGTCTCATTGCCATACAGGTCAGAATGCTCGATAATGTCATTGATTTAAATGACATCCCTGTTATGCAGGCTAAACTGACAAATCAAAAATACCGTGCAGTTGGACTGGGAACATTCGGCTGGCATCACCTGCTTGCTTTAAAACGCTTGAAATGGGAAGACGATGAAGCTGTTCGCTATGCGGACAAATTATATGAAGAGATCGCATTCTATACCATCCAGGCAAGCATGAACCTTGCTGCAGAAAAAGGATCCTATCCAGTATTCGAAGGTTCAAAATGGCATAGCGGCGAGTATTTTGAAAGCAGAAATTATTCATCAGGAAATTTGCCGTGGGATGAATTAAAGCAGCAAGTCATGGAAAATGGGCTTCGCAATGGCTATTTAATGGCAGTTGCTCCGAATGCTTCTACTTCTATTCTTGCGGGCAGTACAGCAAGCATCGATCCGATTTTCCAAAAAATGTACGCAGAAGAGAAAAAGGATTATAAAATACCAGTTACGGCACCAGATCTAAACGCTGAAACAACCTGGTTCTATAAATCAGCCTATTTCATTGATCAAATGTGGAGCATTAAACAAAATGCTGCCAGACAGAAACATATCGATCAATCCGTTTCATTTAACTTTTATGTACAAAACACGATAAAAGCCAAGGATTTGCTGAACCTGCATTTATCGGCATGGAAAGCTGGTTTAAAAACGACTTACTATGTCCGTTCCACTTCAAGCGCCATTGAAGACTGTGAATCTTGTGCAAGCTAAAAGGAGAGATAAATAGATGACACACTCATTAAAAGTACGCGCAATCATGGATGCAGAGGCGCCAAATCGTTCCACTGCCATCATTAACGGCAGCAGCTCAAATGTGTTAAATTGGGACGATGTGTCTTATCCGTGGGCTTACGCAAAATATAAAAAAATGCTGGCAAACTTCTGGACGCCGTTTGAAATTAATATGTCCGGTGATATTAAACAATTCCCTCAATTATCAGAGGATGAAAAAGATGCATTCCTGAAGATTATCGGATTGCTTGCCCTGCTTGACAGCATACAGACAGACTATGCGGGTAAAGTAGCTGATTATATTACGGATTCAAGCATTAACGCATTAATGATCATGCTAGCACAGCAAGAAGTCATCCATAACCACTCTTATTCCTATGTTTTATCAAGTATCGTTCCTAAGCACGTACAGGATGAAGTGTTTGAATATTGGAGAAGCGAGCCTACTTTAAGAAAACGGAATGAATTTGTAACAAACGGCTATCAGACTTTTGCTGAAAATCCGAATGTCGAAAGCCTGCTGAAATCCATCGTATACGATGTCATTCTTGAAGGGTTATTCTTCTACTCAGGATTTGCATACTTTTATAACCTTGCCCGCAATCAAAAAATGGTCGCAACGAGTACAATGATCAATTACATTAATCGAGATGAGCAAATTCATGTTGATTTGTTTGTGAAAATTTTTAAAGAGATTCTCCGTGAGTATCCTGAGTACCATACTGAGGAACTCGCAGCATTTGTTAGAGATACCTTCATAGAAGCTGCCCATCTTGAAATTGAATGGGGCCGATTTATTATCGGCAGCAAAATCGACGGCATTCATATGAAAGATGTTGAAGATTATATTAAATTTTATGCAAACGTCAGATGCAACCAGCTTGGGTTCGATCGCCCTTTCGAAGAAAACCGCACAAACCCGTTGAAATGGATTAAAGCATATGAGGAAGTGGATCTCGGAAAATCCGATTTCTTTGAACAAAAATCAAGACAGTATACAAAAGTAAATTCTATCGATAACGGCTTTGATGACCTATAAGCAAAGAATGAACCGTCTATTTCAGGCGGTTTTTTTTTGCACTTTTTTCAGTGAAAAGTGATACAAAATCGACTTTGTTTCGTTATTCTATATAGGATGAAAAGCGCAAGCGGCTTGATCAGTTCTGACAGGCAGATAAGGCCTTGCAAAAAAGTCCGGTTTTGACTTTTATGTCAGATCCGTTCTGACCGCGGAGCGCTTTTTCACTTTCAGAGGTAAAAGCGTATGTTTGATACATACGCTTTTATCTATTTTGTTCGCTTTGTTGAAAAGAAAAATCATGTACAATTTGTTGAATGCTGATTTTTGCCCGTATTTTTATAGATGAATGCTGTCGTTTGTTGCAACAATATCTCTAAATATAGGCATTTATATTATAGTGATCAATAACTCTCATAGACATACATCCAATTTCTATTAAATTGAACGTTTGTCTAAGCCAACTTCTTCTTACTACATACATTATTAGAGAGAGCGAATAAGCTCTAAACAAAAAAGAGAGGTGAGAACATGTACGGATACGGCGGAGGTTGTGGCGGAGGCTACGGCGGCGGTTACGGCGGCGGTTTTGCGTTGATCATTGTGTTGTTCATTCTTTTAATTATCGTAGGTGCAGCATTCTGTTTTTAAATAATAACGCCAAATATATATTTAAAACAGGTATTTTAAACAAGTACAAAGGAGGTGCAGAACATGTCTGAAGGTTATGGCTCTGGAAGAGTGTTTGCGTTTGTAGTGGTTATTTTCGTTCTACTTGTTATTGTAGGATGTTCATGTAGCGGAGGGTACTAATTCCACCGACAAATATCCTGAATGTAAAGGACAGATTCCAGTGATCTGTCCTTTATTTAAAACTTCGTACTATTAGGGGTACAGTAAAAATTTTGTATTTATTCTACGAAAACTACATCAATAGGCAAAAATATCTTGATATAAAACTCTCACGACATCTACGCCTCGGGTTAGAAAATAAGGTGTTTAGATTATGATGTGTCCTTACAAGAGGCTACATTTATCAATTAATCATCGAGTTTTTGCTGCTTTTTCGCATGCACCCTGTAGTTGGGGTAATTTGACTTTTTATCATATAGATTTCTGAAATGAAGGAGGAGGAATTTAATGCCATTTTTTGGATCTGAACGAAGAGAACGATTTTTTCGTGACGACTTTAGAAGAAGAAGGTTTTTCCCTTTCGAAAGAGAATTTTTCCCTTTCGAAAGAAGAAGACGCAGATTCTATTAAGCAAATGATTTAAACAGTGTTTCCATGAGCCAGCGGGTAAGAACTTGCCATCAAAGGCAGCTGTTCCTACTAATCTAAGAAGCTGGTTGAAGAAAGATATTGGTTGGCGAACCAAATATCATTTTAGCGCCTCGGAAGAGTTTTTTAGCCCTCACTGAAAGCTTTTTGGAACCCTATGCTTAGCCTTGGGTTTTCATTTTCACAAATAGAAAGAGACCATCACTAAGATGGCCTCTCCATTATTGTCCATGAAAATTGTTCATATCTCTATTGTGATTATGAATCTGCTGTTCTGCTCTCATTGCTTCAATTTTAGAATCGGAGTGATAAACATTTAACTTTCTTCTTCGCTTTGTTCTTAAATCACTTATCCAGCCAATCAGGACCAATACAAGGAAACCGACAAGCAGCCAAGCCCAAAGCGGCATATCACGTACCTCGATTCTTTAGTTTCGTTACGTCATATCCATATTCCGGTTGATCTGCTATCATGACTCGAGACAAAATTATTAAGGATTCACACGGTGTTTTTTAAACGGCTGATTACTGCTTAACTTCTTCCTCGTCCGCTTTTTCAATTAAAGTTGCTTCGTACATTTCTTCATCCGTTTGCACTTTAATACTCTCTTCCACACGAATTCTTCCTTTACCCATTTTATCTCCTCCTTTAATGATATCATAATTAATCTGAAAATTTAGTAAATAATGATTTTGCCCTATTTATTTGACTTTTTTTTGAATAGCGGTCTTTAAAATGAACAATTACATCCTTCTTTTCTGTTAGTTTTTGAATAGAAATATGTCCAAAATCCGGCTGCGACAGGATCTAACAATCAATTCAGAAACAGGGTCTTTTTGCTTAGCGGAGTTTGTAACTTTTTTTGTTTTTTTGAAGAATATATTAAAATGATGTCTCTTAATGGATACTCCGTTTTTTAAATCGCCCACCCCTTACTTCTGTAATATTTGCAACAGCTAAAAAAGCCGACGGATCCAATTCTTCAACAATTGATTTTAATTTAGCTTCTTCAAGCCGGGTGATAACACAGAAAATGACCTTTTTATCATCGCCGGTGTATGCGCCCTCCCCATTTAAGTATGTGACTCCTCGGCCTAAACGGGCTAAAATGGCCTGACCCACTTCATCTGGATTCTCGCTTATGATCCATGCCGATTTTGATTCATCGAGCCCCTGAATAACGACATCAATCGTTTTATAGGCAATAAAATAAGCAATGAGAGAATACATGGCACGATCCCATCCAAAAACAAATCCTGCACTTCCCAATATAAAAAGATTAAAGAACATAATGATTTCCCCAACAGAAAAGGGTGATTGCTTATAGAATAAAATGGAGAGGATTTCTGTTCCATCCAGTGATCCCCCGTACCTGATCACAATTCCAACACCAATTCCAAGAATGATGCCGCCAAAAACTGATGTGAGCAATAAATCTTCTGTCATAACAGGAACAGGGTGCAGCAGCGCAGTTGAGAATGACATGACCACTACTCCAAGCAAGGTGGACAGAGCAAACGTCTTTCCAATCTGGTTGTAGCCAATAAAGAAAAAGGGTACATTCAGAAAGAAGAGGTAAATACCAAGTTTTACATTTGTTGCATGAGAAAGAATGATGGATATTCCTACAATTCCTCCATCAATGACATGATTGGGGACGAGAAAAATTTCCAAACCAATTGCCATCAAGACTGCACCGAAACAAATCAGCACCGTTCGTTTGCCAACTTCAGCCTTTGGCAATTTTTTATGCTGTTTGACCTCAGCAGCATGATGGATCTCCATTTATCCTCCTCCTTTTAGTCACTTTTTTGCAATTACATCTATATATTAAAATATAGGTATAGAATGAGACCGAAATGACTGATTTCAAAAAAAAACACCCTTATTCAGGGTGCTTGTGACTAACTCTATGCTGCAGTTCTATGCTAAAATTAATAGTAAGAAAATTCAGACGGTGATGCGAATGAAAATGATTAATATTTGTGTAAAATGTAATGGAAAAGGAAAAATCCGTTCAAAGCTTCCCTTTTTTAAAAAAGTCTGTCCATCCTGCAAGGGGACGGGAAAGCGTGAATCGACGATAAAAAATTCAAAGCGCGCTTAACCCTTCCCTCTTTTTATTTAGCACTTTCAAAAATTCGTTTTAATCATTAAGGGCGGATAGCGAAAAAGCCCTTTTATTGCAGTTTTATTCCTGCCATTTGTTCATCGCTTTATTATTGGTTGCAATGACCGCTTTTTTAATCAAGCTGTCAAAGCCGCCTGTTTGAAGTGTTTTTATCCCTTCAGCTGTAGCGCCTCCTGGTGTTGTCACCTGCTCTCTTAATTCTTTCGGCGATTGCTTTGCTTTCAGCATTAAGGAAGAACCGGCAATCATTTGCGAGACAAGCTTTACTGCCGTATCATCCGATACCCCATATGTCCTGGCCTGATCAATTAAACTCTCTGAAAAAGCATATAAGAATGCCGGGGCACTTCCAGTAATCGCTGTTAATTGATGAACCTGTTCTTCTGTGCATACCTCTGCCTCTCCTACAGCATCCAGCACTTGCTGAAGCATAGTTTTATGGTTTTCAGCAGCAGCTTTCCCATATGCCACAAGAGACATCGATTCACCTATTTCTGATGCAGTATTAGGCATCACCCATGCAACTGGAGTTTTCTCCGGCAGATGTTTTTCCAAGATTGAAGGTCCCATTCCAGCAGCGATAGTCACTATAAATTGATCTTTAATAAATGGCTTCATTTCTTCCAGTAAACCGAGATGTACTTCTGGAGGCATCGCAAGGACAATCATGTCAGCCTTATCGATATCTTCCTTCCAGTTAAAAGATGGTATGATTTGATACGTTTTTTGAAGGTAAAGAAGTTTTTCCTTATTTCTATGATTCGATACATAGATGTCCTTATCATCTGGAGACTTTACTAGTCCTGATATAATCGATTCTGCCATACGGCCGGCCCCAATAAATAACATTGTACTCTTTTTCAAAAAAATACTTCCTCTCTTCATCTTTCTAACGTTATCTTATCAAATTTATCCAAACAAAAAAACCGGCAGCAGATCACCGGTCCTCAGCTATACTGCTTTGTTTTTTCAAACTTATCCTGATTCGCGCCTTCTACATAAATGGTTCTGCTCGGGAACGCAAATCCAACTCCTTCTTCTTCAAGAATCGCCATGATTTTATAATTAATATCCTGCTTTACACTTAAATGATCCGCATAGGCTGTTGTTTTCGTAAAGAAGTTTAAAAAGATGTCGAGGCTGCTGTCCCCGAATGCATTAAAAATGACATTAATCGTGTCATCATGAATGCCATCGTGTTCGTACAGCATATGTTCAATTCTTTTCACGCATGTTTTCAGCTGAGCTTCTGTTGTTCCGTACGTAACACCAATCGTGAATTGTATTTGTCTCTTCCCCATTTTCGTCCAGTTTGTAATGGGCTCATTGGCAAGAGTTGAGTTAGGTACTGTCACAAGTGCCTGAGGAAACGTACGGATTTTCGTGCTTCGAAATGTGATATCTTCGACTACTCCTTCAACACTTGGCGTTTTCACCCAATCTCCAAGTGTAAACGGCTTTTCTGTAATAATGATGATACCCCCGAAAAAGTTGCTGAGCGTTTCTTTCGCAGCAAGGGCAAATGCTAGTCCTCCAAGTCCTAAACCTGCAACAAATCCATTTACATCATAATGAAATTCCTGAGCAATAATGCTGAAAGTCAGCGCCAAAACAATGAAGCGCATCACCTTAGATAAGAAAGGGCCTAAAATATCATCCATTTCAAGCTCAAAACGGCGATTCACTTTATCAAATAAAAGAGACGAAGATGCCGTTAAGTTATAAAGACCCCATGCCAATGTAAGCACAATGGAAGAGCGATAAAATTGGCTCAATATTTCCCTATGATTATCTAAAAAAGGCGAATAAAGAATAGCCATATATAATCCTATCAGAATAAAAAACATGCGCAGCGGTTTTTCAAACGCTACAAGCACATGAGTAAAAATATCAGTCGGCGTTTTATTGCTGATTTTTATAATCATTTTAAATACATACTTAGTAAATAGCTTGCGAAGGACCATAAACAGCAGGAAAATACCGATGCTTACCGCTATTTCAATTAAATTATCAGTTGTCGTATATTTTTCTAACATTAAATTCTCTCCTTACCTCATATACCTTATGTATACACAGAATACTATTATACTAAACTCTTCGAAAAGCTCATCGTCTTTTGGTCCCTATTTTTTATAAATGCTGGTAACTTTAGGGGCATTCCGGTCGTCAACATGGTAGGAAAAGCATACCAGATAGGTGGGGAAGCAATGAATTGCATGGTTGTTTATAAGAATGAAGACTATACTCTCTTTCATAAATATGACAGCGGTTATTGTGAGATTATGAAAACGAACGGTTATTCCCGTGTGATTCTTGTACATGAATCTGAACTAAAATATATATCGGCATCTTTAATCTAGAAAGCCAGTTCATCTTTCTGGATTTTTGCAAGAGATTCTGATAACGTTATCATAAAATCATTTCAGAGAGAGGTCTGTGTCATGGCATTAAACACATGGTTTGCAAAAGGATTAACAGCACAGGAGTATATGAATGGAATGAATGTGAACAAGGATGAAATGAAGTCTATCTATGGCCGATTTGCTCTGGATGAAGACGATATTTCCATTCTAGAAAGCATCCGCAATCAATCGCTTCGTGTCCTTGTTTTAACAGAAGACTGGTGTGGAGATGCCATGCTGAACATTCCTATTTTATTAAAAATTGCTGAAGAAGCAGGGATGGATATCCGCTTTTTGCTTCGCGACTCAAACTTGGAGCTTATGGATCAATATTTAACAAACGGTACATCCCGTGCCATTCCCATTTTCATATTTATTGATAAAGACGGAAATGAAAAAGCTGTTTGGGGTCCAAGGGCTCCTAAAATTCAGCAGCTTGTTGACCGTTTAAGAAAACCGCTCCCGGATAAAGAACATCCCGATTTCAAAGAAAAGCAAACTGAAATGATTCAAAAGCTGACGAACGCTTACAAAGAAGACGAATCGTTATGGAAAGAAGTTTCCTATAGCATTATTACAGCATTAAAGCATAAAAAATTGCATGTGTAATAGAAGAAATTAGAGGACTAAACAGTATCTGTTTAGTCCTCTTTTTCTGTAAAATGAACGTATACAATTCCTGCAATAACTTAAATTTCCATCCAAAATGAACTCAGCTTCGTACAGGGCCATTTACTGGCTGTATAGGTCTCTTTTATAAACCACCCATTATAAGCTGTACATTTCAATGTGACTAGATCCTTTTTTTAATATCTTCTCTTATTGATTCAATCATATTGTCTGATAAATTTGCAGGAATCGATGTATCATCCTCAAAAACCCAGGAATTAATAATTTCAAGGTCTGATTTTTTAAAAGTAATGCTATACTCTTTATTATTGTGAGTAAAATCAGCTGTCACTGATTCTTCGCCATCAAAATCGTCATCAATAATCATGTTATTTATTTCATATGTCTTCACTATGTAATCTCCTTTATATCATTCTTTCATTCTGTATATAGAATGAAACTTTATATGATTGTTTATTCATTTTTTTCAGCCAGACTGCCTGGATTAAGGCGATTTCTTCTACTTCTCTGTTTTATTGTAATCCTATCCCTCATACGCTTGCTTTAAAGTATTAATGTCAATTTTTTTCTTCATTTGCAGCAATGCTTTCATAACTCTTTCTGATTTTTCTGGATCGGGGTCTCTTACCAGATCGGTTAGGATGTCAGGAATAATTTGCCACGACACACCGTACTTATCTTTCAGCCAACCGCACACTTGAGCTTTCTCATCTCCGCCTTCGGAGAGTTTTTCCCAATAATAGTCCAATTCTTCTTGTGATTCGCAATTGACGATAAATGATATTGCCTCTGTGAATTTGAATTGCGGACCGCCATTTAATGCTACGAAATCCTGTCCTTCAAGTTGAAATTCCACAGTCATTACTGCTCCATCTGATATCCCGTTGATTTCATGCCTTTCTTTACCATAGCGAGCAATTCTCCCGATCTTGGAATTTTTAAATATAGAAGCGTAAAACTTCGCCGCCTCTTCGGCTTGTGTATCGAACCACAAGTTTGTTGTGATTTTTTGGATTTTGTTTTTCATGATTTCCTCCCTCTTTTCCTAAAAAAGAATTTCCGGCTAGCATGTAGCAGCATAAAGTGACCATTATACAGGTTGCCCAATTTATCATTTTGCAAAGAGTAAATTTTGCATCAGAATGTTCATATGTATTCCACACGTTGTAAATCGCATACGGTCCTTCTATTGACTCCGATCCATAATGATTAAAGTTTCGTCGCTCCGCTTTCATTAACCTTCAAATCGAAACGGATTTTTGTACGTTTCGATCCTTGCATATATCATGTTGAGCTGACCTGAGAATTTGTCAACAAAATAAAAAGATCCAAATAAAATTCGATTTGAATCTCTCCATTTGTTAATTTAATTTTCCACTTTAAAACAAAACCAGTCATCTCAATCGATAACTGGTTTTTTGCTTAATCTCACATCAAGAGCGATTTCAACATTCCCTTTAAGCGCACGGCTGATCATACAGGAACTTTCTGCCCGTTCTGCAAGTTTCAGTGCAAGCTGTTCCTCTTTTTCAGTTGCTGTGCTTTTTAAGACAATGGAAGGACGATGAATAATTTTTTTATAAGTTATCACACCGTTTGTCACATCGACGATTCCTTCAGATTCCATCATCAGATCTTCTTTTTCCAAACGGCTTCTTTCCATCATGGCTGCAAGCGTAATAATATAGCATGTTGCTGCTGCCCCGAGCAGCATTTCATCAGGATTTGTTCCAATTCCCGGACCTTCCATCTCAGGAGGAATGGAAACCTGTGTCTTTAAATTCCCGCTTTCAATGACGCCAATACCGTTTCTTAAACCTGGCCAATGAGCCTTTAAATGAAAAGAATGTTCAGGCATCGTAATCCCCCTTTTTTCTTCAGGCTCTTTTCGTAGAATTTGTTGCTTTTAGAAAAAATGGTTAAAACCTTTAGTGGATTGTAGCGGAAGGCACTTGACTCCTGAGGGAAACGAGGAGGCTCACATCCCTCACAGCGGAAAGCAAGTGCCTGCAGCGGAAATCCACGGGTACAATTAATAAGCCAATAACAACAATAAATGCGAAAACAGCCTTTCTTTATAATAAATGATAGCCAAAGAGTTGTCTCAAAATCCGCTTCATCTTAAATGACAGCAATGTTTATCATGAATGCAAGATAGGCAGATACAATGAATAAAAAAGCAAATGCACATGCAAGATAGGCATTTCTTTTTTTGATAAAGCTGATGACAATCATTCCAAGAAAAAGAGCGGCAAAACCAAATAGCAGAATACCTTGCAAAGAAATAACAAACCGTACTTCTATTGGCGGTTCTATTTTCATTCCTTTAATAAATTCAAATAACGTAGAAGCACCATCTGTACGAAGGGTCGTATTGACATCATGAGGAGGTGCCTGTGTGCCCAATATTCCTGTTAAAAAGAAGACTATGACCAAAACAATGCTCTCCGCCCTCATCCAGGTGAGGGTCTGCAATTGATTGATTCTTTTCCCGATGAAGCCATTAAGGAATGCAAAAAGCAGCAATGGCACAATACTGATGTGCTTTAATAGAATGATTTGTCCGTACGATAAACTCCACGCATCGACATAATCGTCAAAATCGACGGCAAATGTCATAACAATGAATCCGCTGGCAATTAGGACTGTCATACAACCTATAGCAAATGGAGTGAACCATTTCGAGAATGGCTTCCAATTATTCCCTTTTGAAAACCAGGCCACATGCAGCAAAACACCGGTCCATAATGTTCCAGCAAGAAAATGAACGCTGTGTGATGCAATTCCAGACCAAAATGATAAAGATGCAGCATGGCTTGCAATTCCAAACGACAAAATCAGAGTTAGTACAAAGATTCCTTGAATATACTTAGATCCATCGAGATAAATGGAAATCCATAGACATGCAGCTGATACAGCAATCAATAGCCAAGATTGCCCTGCCTGAAAATCAATTAATACAGATTGAATGGTTTGACTTAGTCCGGCAACTTCATAAAAGCTCAGAATAATATGCAGTACCGGTAAAAAAGAAAGGAGTACGATGAAGAGCACAGATATCAGCAAAAGTGATTTCGGCATCGTTGCTTCTGGTTTATGACCATTTTTCACGAACTGCAAAACAACATGACCTATTAAAAAGGAGAAGAGAATGTATGTTATCCCTTCTCCAATTGGAATCAGACTGTTCACAGCAATCAGCCTTTCTTTTTCATCAAAAATACAATACCTGCAGCCGCTAAAACACCAATCGCAACAAGAGTAATTGTCATTGCGGAATTATTGTTCGACTTCTCTGTTTCCGTACTTTCTGATTGCTCATCTGTTTGTTCAGTCTTTTTGTCTTCTTCAGATGCTGACTGATCGTTGGAATCGTTTTTTTCTGCTGCCTCATTTTCATTCGTTGTTTGAGGCTCTTCTTCCTCTACCTCTTGCTGAACTTTAAAAGAAAGTGTGCCTTCCATCTCATGTCCATCTTCTCCAACGATTTTCCAATCAGCTGTGTACGCTCCATTTTCAAGGTCATTTGATGCCGTTCCTTTTAGTGTATCCCCTTCAGCCGCAACTTCCAATGGAATCTCTGATCCTTCTTTCTTTAATGTGATCGTACTTAATGACTCGATTTTTGTATCGAATGTTAATAAAACTTCTTTAATAGGTTCTTCTACTGTTGAGCCTTCTTCAGGATTAGAAGAAGTCATATGCGTATGCGCAAATGCTGCATTCGGCCAAATAAGCAAAACAAGCATTCCAATAATAAATGTAATTTTTTTCATTTCATCATACCTTTCATTAATTTCTGCTCTTTTCATCTTAACATGTCTAATTAACTGTCCATTCGTGGAAATTCGACAGTTTTCTAAACAATTTAGTGTCTTCTAAAAGCGTTTGTTCAGAGCTTGCGTTATAATCTGAGTTTTGGATGTTTTTTCATACAAAATGCTGTGTTCGTTTAAACAGTCAGACAAATTCACGTCTATTATTAGGTCACGAAACTTCCCCTAAAATAAAGGTTAAAAAGCAACAATGGTTTAGATAATATCCTACAAAAAAAACTCGCGCAATAAAATCACGTGAGCGGCTTGGAAGATTTTTGAAATCGTTCGGCATCATTCATCATTCATTGCCGCTGTTGCTTCAGTACCCATTATTATGTCTCCTTTATTCACTTCGATCATATTTCTTTCTGGTGTAATACCTGAGAAGGATAATGGCTGTGAAAATTATGCATCCACCCCCAATAAAATAAGGGCTGAATTTAGAAAGATACACGTTTACTGCATCAATAGATGACCCAAATTTATTTCCTAAGCTGAAAAATAGAACGGTCCAGATAAAGGATGAACTATAAGCGAAAAGTGCAAACTTCCAAAATCTCATTTTATTCATTCCTGCAAGAACAGGACCTAAATGACGCAGAAGCGGAAAGAAGTAAGTCATTCCAAGTGTATAGTCTCCATGTTTTTCAAATGCAGTTTGAAATTTAATGAATTTGCGTTTTGCCCGTTCTTTCCTCACCAAAAAGGATAGGGCGAGTTCTCCAAAGCTCTTCCCTATAAAAAACCAGAAGGTAACAGCTGTTATAATTCCTAAATAAGAAGAGATAAATGCAAGAATAGGGTGCAAAATCCCATGTGATGAGGCAAACCCTCCGCTCATAACAAGCACTTCATTTGGAAGCGGAATAAAGAAAGTTCCTGCAGAAAGCATGATAAACAAAGCTATATATCCGTATTCATCTATAAAAACCAGAATATCTGAAATCTCCATCTCTTCACAACTTTCATCTTCATATCTCGTCCATTATACTAAGATAATAACAGTTAGGAAATAAAGATGTCTTATTCAATCTTCCCTTCCTTTTTCAAAATCACAATAAGCGTATTTACTATTCTCTCATCAAAATGAATACCGCTCCATCTTTGCAGCTCCTGAATAGCCTGCGAAGCAGACAGCGCATTGCGGTAGACGCGATCCTGGGTCATCGCATCATACGTATCGCTGACGGTTACAATTTTAGATTCAATGAGGATTTCTTCTGATTTCAGTCCGTATGGATAGCCTGATCCGTCTAATTTTTCATGATGCTGAAGGACAATATCGTGTACACCTTTTTGATGTTTTAAGATTTCAGCTCCATCAATAGGGTGCTTCTTAATAATTGCAAACTCGTCATCAGTCAGTTTATCTGGTTTATTTAATATAGATGCTTCAACATGAATCTTCCCAATATCGTGCAGCAAAGATGCAATATAAAGATTCTCAAGTCTTTCCTTATTAAGGCCCAGCTCTTTTGCAATCTTTATTGAATATTCCTGGACTCTCATACTATGATTGTAAGTGTAGCGATCCTTTTGTTCTACCTTCTGAACCATACTAGTCCATTTTTCAATTTCATCACTTAAAATATCAAACGTAGATTCAGTAATAAACCAAAGTAATTCTATATCACTTAAAGCTTTAAAATAGATCGGATTTTTTAAATCCTGAACATAAAAATAATCCTTTTCCTTTAATACCTTACTGCTGTTATTTTCTTCAAAAAGGACTTCCCCGCTTATAATATAATAGAATTCAAAGGATTCTTTCTTGTCACTTGGATAAATGTAAAACATTCTATCTTTTGATATGCTCTGAAACAAAATCTCAGTTCCTTCATTCTTAGTTAGCAAGCTTAATTCAGCAGACTGCTGTTTAACTGTATTGATGTAACTTCCCTTTTTAAAGATATGTAACCCCTCCATATGAACACCCCCAAAACGAATAAAACAGCTCTATTAAATATAGAACTGCTTTCTCTATTTATGGTCCAACGACCTTAAGAGGATCGACCCAGACCATTCTCCCGCCAAGTTCAACTAAAACCCAAGTGCATTCCACGATGACTCCCTTTTCAGCTGCTTTTGCAATTGTTTCTGCTGACATCTCATTTGTAATGGTCAGCAAGCTTTCAATCAGCTCATCCAGTTCTCTATCAAACTTGTCTTGTATGCGAGCAAGCTTTTCACTTTCTTTACTTCGTTTATCGGTGAGTTTTTCAATTTTATTAGCGATCTTCTCATACTCTTTAGGATCTGCATCTGAAAGCTCTGAATTTAACACTTCAATCTCTAATTCCAGAGATTCCGCTTCCTTCTGAGTCTTGTTTGTGTCTTCTGTATATTTTTTCTCAAGTTTATCTGCCTCTGCAGCTGCTTGTTCAATTAAGTCATCAATTTCTCCGTTAGTTTTCTCAATGAGGGCCATAACTGATTCAGCATCGGATGGATCAATATTGCTTGCAAACACTGCAGGACTTGCTGTAAAAACGGTAAATAGGATAATAGCCAATAGACATCCAAACATTTTCTTCATCTCATATTCACTCCCTCTAATTGACAACACACAAATAAATTAACAGATAAATCTTAATTTTATTATTTTTTCAATTTCATTATATATCATAAGTTACAAAATGTAGTAGAAAAGATCGAATTTTGTAAAAAAAGAATCTAATACGAAATAAAAAAGACGAGACAGCTATGTAGGCTGTCTCGCCTTTTTCAACTAGTTAAACTGTTCAGACGCACTTGCACTTTCAACATTTTCTCCTTGGAAGATACTTTTAATCTTTTCCCGATTTTTCTTTGAAACGAGAATGTATAAAGTATCCCCTGAAAAAATGTTTGTATCTCCTCTAGGAGTATGCAGTTTATCATCTCTTATAACCGCGGTGATTAATGCATCATTCGGCAAGTCGATGTCTTTTAGTTCTTTTCCGGATACAAGAGCACCTTCTCCAACCATAAGCTCGATCATTTCATTATTTGTTTTGCCGATTGATATTAATTCAAGCGTATGCGGAACTGAGTTCTTTTTGCCCTCTGACAAGTTCAGTTTATTGGCAAGAGGGGTAAGTGTTGCACCTTGCAGCAGCGCAGATGTCAGCACGACGAAGAAAACGACATTAAAGATCATCTGACTATTTTCAAGCCCTGCAAGCATTGGATAAGTGGCAAGTACAATTGGAACTGCTCCCCTTAATCCTGCCCAAGAAATAAACAGCTTTTCTTTCGCCGAAAATTTTGAAGCAATCATACTTATGAATACGCCTATTGGCCTTGCCACAATCATCAGGATGACAGACAGCAGCAATCCCTCCCAAATAATATCCAGCAGCTGATTAGGGAATACCAGCAATCCAAGTAATATAAACATTAAAATCTGCATCATCCATGCGAATCCTTCATTAAAGCGGATGATGGAATGTCGGAAAGTTAAATCTGAATTCCCTACAATCACTGCCATTACGTAAACAGCCAAAAGACCGCTGGCATGTGCAAAGGTCGTTGCCCCATAGGTTAAGATGGCAAATGCAAGTGACAAAACCGGATAAAGTCCAGATGAATCCAAATTAATTTTGTTGATGGACCAAACAGTCAGCTTTCCAAACAGCAATCCGGCAACCACGCCAAAGCCCATCTCCCAAAAGAATTTTAAGATAAGTTCAATAAAACTTGTATCTGGCTCCCCAATCAGGTGAATGATCGAAACAGTCAAAAATAAAGCCATTGGATCATTCGAACCAGATTCAGCTTCCAGAGTTGAGGTCAGCTTCTTTCTGATGTTTTTATTGCCTAGTACAGCAAATACAGCAGCTGCATCAGTAGATCCTACGATTGCTCCAAACAGCAATCCTTCAAGCCATGTTAAATCGAGAATGAATTTTGCGAAAACACCGATGATGAGCGTGGTGATAAAAACCCCCGCTGTTGCAAGTGTGGAAGATGGCACGAGAATTTTTTTGACATCCGCCCATTTTGTCTGAAGGCCCCCATCGAAGATGATAATAATCAAGGCAAGAATACCAAAAAGCTGTGCAAGTTTTGCATTATCAAAATAGATATAATGGCTAAGAACCATACCAACTGCGATAAAAAATACGAGGGAAGGCAGACCAAGCCTCGAAGAAAACTTTGCGGTCAGGACACCAATTGTAAGAAGAACAGCTAAAATTAATATGATTGAATCAACGGAAAACGCCAATGGTGCATCACCTCGCAGTTCATTATATTTGAAAAAATATTTCAGAAATTTTTTAGAGAGTAATAAGTCTATTTTATCTTAACATTCTGTATATCGTCTAGAATTTGGCTTATCCTGAGAACACTGCAGCTCTGTCTGTATTACATGATAGGTTTTTAAATTTCACAAAATAGATAGATTTCCTTATAGGAATTTCCATCCAAAAAGAGAAATTACCCTTATCCGAAACTTTGGGAGGGATATTCATGAAGGATAATAAAGATGATTCAGATGCCAGGGATTTAATGGGTTCGATTTACAAGGATTACGAAAAAAACGGGGGATATGAAAAGCTGCCTGGGATGGGAAAGCCGCTCCCCAAAAGTGCGCTCCAAGGTGATATTTTCACAAAAATCGTGAAAAATGCCGGCTACGTCCCTGCATGGATTAAAATGCAGAAGGACATTAAGCTTTGTATCGAAAAGTTAATGAAACTTAATAATGTTGAACAACGTATAGAAGAAGCTGAACGAATTAATCAAGAAATTCTGAAGTACAACCGGGCATGTCCTGCACCCTTGCAAAAAAACTTACTTTCACTAGACGAAATTGAAAAGCACTACAAATTGTGGGAATAGCATAATAATCAGCGTGCAGGAAAAGATAGAACCGTCTTTCATATAAGATAAGGCGGTGATCTAGATGAAAATTAAACTCATAATGATTCTGGCATGCTTCTTTTCTGCCCCTCAGCTTTTTCATGCACAACAAACCCTTAAGCCATTAAATACTGCTTTTATTAGGGATGATAATTTGTGGATAAAGGCAAATCAATCAGAGGAGAGGCTCACAAACATCGGTAATATATCTTCTCCCCAATGGTCTTTTGACGGCAGGAGGCTCCTGTACCAAAAAGGATCTTCTTATGAGACAAAACACGAAGTCTGGGTATATGACCTTAAAACGCACTCGCATAAGAAAATAGCAGAAAACGGAGAGAACCCAAAATGGTCTCCTTCTTCTCATTTGATTGCCTATGTCGATCAAGGCTCATTAAATGTTTCAGATTTAAAGGACTTTTATAATGTAACATTCGGGGTTGACGATTATGCATGGCTTCCAGATGGCACTGGTTTTATTCTATCCTCTTCAGCAAATCTGCTTCCATCCGGATGGACAAATCCTGTGCTGTATAAAATTAAACTGAACAGCAGCTTATCTTCCCAACAGTCAGTTGAGAACGCAGATGAATTCTTCAGGATACCAAAGACCCTTTCAAAAAACCAAACTTCCATTATGGCAATAGGAGCCTCAAATTTTTCCTTTTCACCTGATGGAAAATGGATCTCGTTTATTGTCTCCCCTACTGCCTCCTGGTCAATGGACAGCAACTTTGTTTGTGTCATTTCAATTGATGGTGCACAGTTTGAAGTATTGGACGAAGTTATTTCGCATCTGACATCCCCGGGATGGGCACCAGGGATCAATTCTCTTGCTTATATTGAGGGAGGCGGGAGAATTGTGTTTGGTTTTAAAAATAAACATTTAAAGATAAAAGAAATACCGGTCTCCCAAACATTGACACCTAAGAATTACGCAGAGCTTGCTTTCACATGGATAAGCGACGATAAACTTGCCGTATCCAGAGTGCGCGAAACCGAGTGGTCAAATGATATAATGAAACAGCCGCTTCCACAGCTTTATCTTGTTTCCACAGCCAATACTGTTCAGAAAAGGCTGACAGCTTCTGGCGGAAATTACGATCCGTTTTACATCCGTTCAGCTGCTAAACTCGCCTGGTATAAATCGATAAGCCTTACCGGCCATAGAGATGTATGGATTTCTAATCCAGACGGATCTGAAGCTCACTTGTGGGTGAAAAATGCTGATTCATTAACCGTGTTTCCTAAATAATTTTGTTTCACCTTTTCCTCTTATGGGAAAAGCTACATATGGCAAATCTCCGCAAACTCATGACTATGAGAAAAACAGCAAAAGGTGGTGCATCTATTTGCCGAAAGACCGCATTTTTAAAATTGGATATGGAATTATTATTTTTTTAACGATTATTCTGCTCTCAACAAAAGTAGATTTCATTTTCAGACCGCTTGAAGTTATTTTCACAACCTTATTTTTTCCATTTTTAGTCTCAGGGATTATCTACTATTTATTGCGTCCAATCGTACGCTTTTCTAATAGAAAAGGTGTACCAAACTTGTTATCAATCATCATTATTTATTTGCTTGTCATTGGACTCGGAACATTAGTTGTCTTTTTCCTCGGTCCAGTCATTCAAAAGCAGTTTCAAGAGCTGGTTAATAATTTCCCTCAGATTGTTCA
Organism: Bacillus sp. UMB0893; assembly: GCF_002858905.1. Lineage (NCBI taxonomy): Bacteria > Bacillati > Bacillota > Bacilli > Caryophanales > Bacillaceae > Bacillus > Bacillus sp. UMB0893. The sequence continues at coordinate 193,782 of NZ_PKLB01000005.1, forward strand.
ATCCCTGCAAGATAATATTTTAGCTCTAAGGGAAAATAAATGGTTTGCCCGTTTTGAAGAAAATCAATTTTTAACATTAGAAAAAGCGACTGCTTCAATTACGGATTATTTCCAATCAAATATAAGCAATATCGGGAGCAGAATTTCTAACCTGATTGGAATTATTACAAGTATTGCTACAATCTTTGTGACTGTGCCATTCATTGTTTTTTATTTGCTGAAAGATGGAGATTATGCACCAAATCAGGTTTTGCGCTTTCTGCCTTACACGAAAGCAAATGAAGCAAGACTGATCTTGAAAGATATGGACAATGCTCTTAGTTCTTATATTCAAGGACAGGCTCTTGTCAGTCTTGTTGTAGGTGTGATGATGTACATCGGGTATTTAATTATTGGTCTTGATTATTCGATTCTGCTTGCGATGTTTGCAATGCTTACAAACGTCATTCCTTTTCTTGGACCTTTTATTGCCGTCATTCCAGCTGTCATTGTAGGCTTTTTGGATTCTCCATTCATGGTCATCCAAGTTCTCATTGTTGTCATCATCGTTCAGCAGATTGATGGCAACGTCTCTTCCCCGCTGATCATGGGCAAAAGACTTGATATTCACCCATTAACAATCATACTCCTTCTGATTGTTGCCGGAAGCATGGGAGGCTTGCTTGGAATGCTTCTTGCCGTTCCAACCTACGCCATTTTGCGGGTTATTTGCAGCCATACGTATCGCCTTTACCTTCTCCGGAAAGAAAGAAAAGATCCTATACGCAATACGGATATCGAGATAGATATTGATTAATTTTTGCCTATTTGAAGGATAGTAAAAGAAGATAACCATTAAACAGTTGGCAGGTGAACTTATGACATTTTTTCAGCTATTAAAAAAGGGGAATAAATCATCCGGGATTGCTGCTCTTGGTAATACGGCCTTAACCATTATCAAAGGAATTGCTGCTTTTATCAGCGGAAATGGAACCATGTTTGCGACCACTCTGCATTCAGCAGCAGACGCTATTAATCAAGGCTTTGTTTTTATCGGAAGTGCACTTGCTGAAAAAGAGCCGACAAAACGATTCCCGACTGGATTTGGCCGGGTGGTGAATTTATTTGTACTCGTTGCCGTTATTGTGATTTCCATTATGGCTTATGAAACCCTCCATAAAGGGTGGGAGTTAATTCAGCATCCAAAAGCGAGTACAAATTTATTATTAAATGCAGGAATTCTTGTTATAGCCGTTATTATTGATGGTCTCATATTAATTAAGGCAATGAAAGAAATTGCTCATGAGACAAGAACGGAAGCAAAGGGATTTGCGATTGCCTCCAATGCTTTTAAGAATGTAAGTCTAGCTTCCCCTCCAACTAGACTTGTATTTTACGAAGATATCATTGCGACATTTGGAGCTTTATTGGCACTTGTATCCATTGTTGTCTCTTATTACACAGGCTTGTACTTTTTAGATGGTGTAGGAACACTGTTAATTGGATTGCTTCTTATCGGCATTGCCATCAAAATCGGATATGAGAATACAATTGGACTTATCGGTGTTGCGGCACCTAAAGATGTTGAAAACCGGATTGCCGATATGATTCTCTCAGATCCTGATGTAGAAGATATTAAAAATTTACGTATTCTTCAGGAAGGACGTAAATACCATGTGGAAAGCTATCTGGAACTTAAACCGGGATTGACGCTTGCAGTAGCGGATGATATTAAAATGCGGGTTAAAGATCACTTGTATTCCGATCCGGATATCGCTGACGTTACCCTCGGAATTTTCGAATCTGATGGGATTGAAACGTGGAAAAAAAATAACGGAGAATAGACATGAAAGACCATTTTCGAATGGTCTTTTTATATTTTTAATAAACTGTGTTTTGAAATGGGTGCGATAGGGAAAAGTTCAAAAATTTTCCAAAAAAGCAGAGGGTTAAAGAAAAAAGTGAAACTTTATTACGTTTCAATCGTTAATGAAAGTGTACATCTAGTTCGACTAAATTTGAGAGGAGCTCGTTTATTTTGAAAAAATTAGGAGTGATAATCAGCTTATTGTTTGTATTGCTTCTAGCTGGATGCGGTCAAAGTGCTGCTACTACAGAGAAAAATGAAGAAAAAGACTCAACTACTCAGGAAGCTGAAACCAAAGAAACAAGTGAAGCTGACAAAGAAGCAACAGCGAAGGAAGTTTTAGGAGCCGCTTCCGAAAAATCAGCTGAACTTAAAAATTTCGCTATGGATGGCACAATGAACATGGTCATGAAAGTTGGAGAAGAAACCATTGAGACAAACGCTGATATGCAGACGAAAACCAATGTAGAGCCGCTTGTTATGCAGCAAACAATGGAAATGAAAGCTGAAGGGCAAACGACTGCGGTTGAAATGTATATGGACGAGGCATACATTTACATGAAAGATATTCAGTCTGGCGGCTGGATAAAAATGTCACAGGCAGGCGCTGGTATGGGCGAAATGATGAATCAGCAGAAAACCATGACTCCTGCTGAACAGATTAAGCAATTGGAACAAATTGCTGATGATATTGAACTGGAAGAAACCGATACAGAATACATTTTAAATGTAAAAGGCAATGGCGAAAAATTAATGGGGCTTACTGGAGATTTGATGGGATCTGATCCTAATATGCAGGCTGCAATGAAGCAAATGGAAATTGAGCAAATTGATTACACTTACACTTTGGACAAAGAAACACACTTCCCTAAAGCACTGAAAATGGACATTAAAATGTTCATCACGGAAAACGAAGAAAAGGTCGAAATGCAGCAAAGCATCTCTTCTGCTTTCTCTCAAATGAATGAACTTGAGGGAGTTTCAATCCCTGAAGAAGTGGTAAATGAAGCAGTTGAAATGGACCCTGGAGCGTAATTTAAACCAGGAGGCCTTCCTATGAAGATCTCCTGTTTTTTCCTACCATCCATTTCTTTTTCTAAGGCCTGCTATATGGGCGATATGATGATTTCCATGCCAGGCATACATCCCTATTGTTTCTTTAAGAGTCTGCGATGTCTGATTCGCAGGATGATAAAACGTTCTATTTAGGTCAGATTCAGAAAGAGATGCAGCAAGGTTAACAAAACGCTGATGAAGAGATACTAATAGCTTCATGGACACTTCAACATTACCATCCTTTGAATCATGCAATTCAGCCCATCCCTTTTCATCATACGGCCGAATGACAGGGTTCTCTTCCGTCAAAGCAAGTTTAAATCTGATGTAAGCATTCATATGGCTATCCGGTATATGGTGCACGACTTGTCGAACTGTCCATCCATCCGGACGATATGGTGTATCTAATTGTGAACCGGTTAAACCCGATATTGCATCCCTTAACCTTACTGGGGCTGCAGATAATTCCTCAAGCCATACCTCAAGATGATGCCTTTCAATTTTCTCCGGAGCTTGAAACAAACCGATTGGATAGCGCAAATCATCCATTAAAAATTACCTCCCTTTATAATCTATTCATTATTCCACATACTGAATGAGGATTCCTCCAACTGCGGTTCCCAGCACAACAATCCACGGAGGCAGTTTCCAGTAAACGAGCATAGCAAATGCCGTCAGAGCGAGCGCAAAATCTCCCGTCGTTTTAATTGCACTCGTCCAAACAGGATTATAAAAGGCCGCAAGCAAAATTCCGACTACTGCAGCATTTACACCCATTAATGAGGCTTGTACGCTTCTTTTTTCTCGAAGTGTATTCCAAAATGGCAGCATCGCTAACACAAGCAGAAATGACGGCAAAAACATCGCAGCTGTAGCAAGAATGGCGCCTTGCACACCATTTATTGAAGCGCCAAGATAGCTTGCAAATGTGAACAGCGGTCCTGGTACTGCCTGCACGGCTCCATATCCGGCAAGGAAAACTTCTTCGCTGATCCATCCTGACGGAACAACTTCCCGTTCCATCATTGGCAGAACCACATGCCCACCGCCAAATACAATCGAACCGACACGGTAAAACGTATCAAACATCGCTGTCCACATATTTGGAAACACTTGTCTGATCAAAGGAAGAACAATCAGCAGTCCAAAAAAGAGAATCCAGGCAATGATCCCTGTTCTGAGGCTAACCGAAAGATTTAGCTTTTCAGCCTTTGGAACCTCTCGTTCTTTGTACAATATGTATCCTGCAGCTCCTGCTATTACTATAATTGCGATTTGTCCGAGCGCACTTGGTATAAAAAGGGCCCAAATGGCAGCGATCACCGCAATTGAAATCCGCGGCCGATCCGGAGTCAAATTTTTTCCCATTCCAAGGATTGCTTGTGCAACAACAGCCACGGCAACAATCTTCAGCCCATTAATCCATCCTGCATCTTCTGCTTGAAAGCCAGTCACGAAATAAGCAAACAAAATAAGGGCGATTACAGATGGCATCGTAAACCCAAACCATGATAAAAAGCCTCCAACCATTCCCCCGCGCACAATCCCAATTGAAATTCCTACCTGACTGCTTGCAGGACCAGGAAGAAACTGGCACAACGCGACTAAATCTGCATAGCTCCGTTCATCAAGCCAATTCCTCTTCTTTACATATTCATCTCTAAAGTAACCTAAATGGGCAATCGGACCTCCAAATGAAGTCAGTCCAAGCTTTGTTGAGACCAGCAATATCTCAATCCATGTCTTAAACATTTCCTAACATCTCCTCCTTTAGACTTCTTTTGCATGCTCCCTTAACTTTGATTTTGATTTTTCCAGCGCTGCTTCTCTATGCTATAATACTTGCGGATCCTCCCATTTTCTTTAATATCTTCTTTAGTAAGAAAGCCACCTTTTCGAGATTGTGCAAATAAGGATATAATGTTCCTGGTCCAATTTCATAACCTTTGCTCCGCAGTTCCGCAATCATAAAAGATCCGTAAATAGGCTCCCTTTTCGCACGATAGTGTATATGTATTTAGATGGCAACACAGATGAATTTTTTTCAAGTGTACATCCTTAATATCGACTTTAGATATTGTCTTGCAATATTGTAACTGAGAATTATTAATCCTATGTAAAGATTAGGGATTTACTGCTTTTGATTTTGATTAGGTTTGTTATCTAGCTCTGAGTTCCAACTATTAAATTCAGCTTCTTAATTATCAAAAATCAGTTCTTATTTGCGGAAACCTCTGTTTCATTATCAATTTCCGATTTTGATTAATTCAACTATCAAATTCCCTGTTCCAACTATCAAATTCAGCTTCTTAATTATCAAAAATCAGCTCTTATTTGCGGAAACCTCTGTTTCATTATCATTTTCCGATTTTGATTAATACAACTATCTTGAATAATAACTAAATGGCAGAGAATAAAATACAAAAAAAGACCAGAGCGATAAGCTCCAATCTATTAATGATGACTATGTTCATTACTGGAATCTTCAGTTTTAACTGGCTCATCTGCTTTCTTAAGCTCTTCTTCAGTAACTTCCCCTACGATAAATTCTTTTTTCGGCATGACGTGAAGGTCTCGGGCTGTCACATGTGTTTGAACAAAATATACCCCATCTTCATTGAATGTTTTATTAATTTCGTAGACGCCTTTGCCTTTATGCACAGCTTTAATCATTTCACTGTCTTCTTTGCTCTTGGCTTTCCATATTTCAAATTCAACACCTGACGCGTCTTCTACGGCTTCCTTCCCCTGTGTGACGGCGACAGCAAATGTTTCTTCTTCATTTTTGCTGATTTCAGAAGGTAATTGAATATCGGCGTTAACCATCAACGATCCTTCTGCAGTGTTTTTGCCTGAGTCTGCAGTACACGCCGTCATAAAAAGCGCTCCAGCCAGTAAAAACAAAGGTGCTAATATACCATTCATTCCTTACAGCATCTCCTTTTGGAAGTAATCCAATTGTTTACTTACTTGAGTACACACAAAACAATAATTGAAAAGCCAGATAGATGCAAGACGCTTACATAAAATTATCTTCATTTAGCATTGGCAAGAAAATGTCTCATGTACAACATTTCCTTTATAGAATACAGCCTTGCGTTTTGACCTTCTGGCAACTGCTTCTGCTGTACAAGATGCATCAGCCAAGACAAAGCTTGCTTCGACTCCCCGCTTTGGCCACGCTTGAATGCCTTCTTTGGAAAGCGGTGTAATCCCTCTTGTAATATAGCCAATTGCCTGACTTAAACGATGTTCATCTTTCCAGCGGTTTCTCTGTGCAAGCGTATTGGCCTTTTCGAGCATGTCCCCTGTTCCGAATGGATCCCAATGATCTGTAATGCTATCATTGCCCAGATAGACATCCACCCCTTGTGATTTCAGTAAAGAAAGCGGCATTTGAAAATCAAGCGGCGCTGTTGAAGCAATATCTATTCCAAGTCCGCTAAATCTGCTCGCAATCTCAAGTGCTTCTCCTTCAGATAAGGCAGCAAGCCCAAACCCATGGCTGATTGTTACTTTCTTATGCAAGTTTGCATCTTCAACCATATCGGCGAGACGTTTCATCGTGAAAATGCCTAAATGTCCTCTGTCATGCAAATGAAGATCAATTCCTGCATTGAATTGTACTGCGATATCCACCATAACAGATAAAGATTTCTCGATATCTTCATCAACTGTTGCAGGATCGACGCCCCCAACTAAATTGGCTCCATTTCTCATGGCTTCTTTGACAAGCTGAACACTTTCGCTCCGCAATAATCCATGCTGAGGGAACGCAACAATTTCACCTTCAAGCTTATGCTTATAAGATTCAAATACTTGCTGAAGGCGTTCTATATGCTGACTGCCAATTATCTGATCAACATTACAGTGTGATCTTACAAATGTAGTTCCATACATCAGCTCGAGCTCAAGAATTTTTTCTGCACGCTCTCTTACATACGGAAGCTGTTCGAGCAGCAGTGTCTGTTCTTCTTCAATGCGGGAAAAAATGTTTTCTGCAAGTATTGGGGCTTTCCATTTCCCGCCATAGTACGTTTTATCGAGATGGATATGCATTTCAGCAAATGCAGGCAAAGCAAGGGTATGGTTAGCATCGAATACCTCTGCGCCATTCTCAATTTTACTTCCTGCCGTTATGATTTCTTTTATTTTTCCATTTGCTAAACATAGATGAAATTCCCCTGTTTCTGTCCCTGTTACCGTTTGCTGTTCATCAAAAATGTACCCAGTTTCAAGTACGACATTTTTCACCCAAATTTCTTTCATCATGATCCCTCCGCCTTTAAGATTTTTCACCTTGGCTTTTTCTGAGATGTTAGTGGTTAATAAATTTCACCCGGGGATTTCCGCTGCAATCCACTAAAGGTTTTAACCCGTTCTCTAAAGGCAGCAAACTTTACGAAAAGAGCCCTTACGAATAACAACAAGCTTTGCGATAACAGCTTTTACCTTTCATGAATCAGATCAATGAAATGCTGAGCCGTTTTAGGCAAGTAATGATTTTTCAGGGAAATGATCCCTGATTCCCCAAGCTCTTCTGTGTCTTTTATAAGATAAACCTGTAAATTAGAGAGCGCATTTAATTTCACAACCGTCTCAGGTACTATTGTCGATCCGAATTTGGAGGAAACTAGATCAAAGAGAATGGAGATATCTGAACACTCGCACATAATGTCAGGTTTAAGCCCTCTATTAATAAAGGCAGTATTAATTTTGTTAAACAAACCTAATCCTTCCGTACTGGGAATAATGAGTGGAAGTTCTGAAATTTCTTCCAGCGTAATAGCAGATGATTTCGAATGAAACAGCTCAGCTGTTACAAAATAAAATGGCTCCGGCTTTAACGGAATGATATCAAATTCGTTCAGTTCAAGCGGCAATCTCACAATCGCCAAATCAATGACTCGTTCCTTTAAAAGCTTGCACAGCTGTGCTGATTCATTTTGCTGAATTTTATAGGACACATCCGGGAATCTTTTTTGAAATGTGCGTAAGAGTCTTGGCAAATCATAGTTCGATAAAGTATTTACACCGATTGAAAGCTTACCTTTTTTTCCTGTACCCGCTTCTTTTACCTCAAGCACTGCCTCTTCCATTGCATCTGTTATTCTCAATGCATGCTGATAAAGCTTCTGACCAGCATCCGTGAGTTCAAGTGATTTCCCCTTTCTTTCAGCCAAAAGAAACCCAAGCTCCGTCTCCATAGCCTTCAGCTGCTGACTTAACGGCGGCTGTGCCATTCTAAGCCTATTGGCTGCTGCTGTTATTTGCCCCTCTTCAGCAATTGCAATAAAATATTTTAATTGTCTTATATCCATATGTATTTCCACTCCCTATATATGAAAAAAGTATGATTTATTCATAATATAAATATTTTTCATATACTTAAACGTATGATACCATAATAGAATACGAAAGAAAACGGAGAGAAACCCATTGTTACATAAAACCCTATTATTTACAGTTGTGCTGTTTATTATATTGCTTCTAATCGTTTTAGGTATAAATGAAGAGGAAACGTTAGTGCCGAATAACTTAATCACTTCTGCCATAGGTGGTGACGTACATCAGCAGCAGATTCTGAACATTTGAGAAAGGTGAAAAAATGATAAAACTAACCCGTTTAACAACGCCGCTTGCTTCGACACAGTGGCTGTTCTTTATTTTTGCAAATACCATTGTCGTACCGATTTCAATTGGAGCTGCCTTTGAATTAACACCGGATCAAATTGCTGTCACCTTAAGAAGTTCACTTCTTTTCACAGGTGCGGCTTGTTTTCTGCAAGGTTGGATTGGCCATAGGTATCCTATTATGGAGGGTCATTCAGGGATTATCTGGGGGCTGATTTTAAATCTTGGGATGTCTGCCTCTTCTCTTGGAATGAGCTTTGAACAAATTGGCGGGGGGATTGCAACAGGGATTCTCCTCGCAGGAATTGTGACCATGATGCTTGCGGTATTCAATCTCACTTCGTTTGTACAGAAAATCTTTACCCCAATGGTTTCTAGCGTATATCTTTTCTTATTAGCGTTTCAATTGATTCTTACATTCTTTAAAGGCATGCTGAAAATTGAACCTGATGGAACATTGAATGTTGCTGTCAGCTTATTTTCTGTCGCCCTTGTCTTCTTTGTCAGCTTTCTGAAAATAAAAGGAAATGCCTTTTTAGGAAACTTCTCGATTCTGCTCGGGATAGTCGTTGGGTGGATTCTATACCTCCTTTTATTCCCTGCAGCAGGTTCCGCGCAAGCTGTAACAGGAGAAGGATCCATTATCTTTCCGCTTGGAAAACCGAATCTCGAATGGGGGATTATTCTGATTGCGTTTCTTGGGGGTATGATGAATCTGAGCAATACCATTGCTTCTATTCAGGCAGCGGCTAAGTTATATAAAGAAGAACCCGATCCTTCCGCTTTTCGAAGATCCTTTTTTTTAACAGGTTCGTATTCTGCCGGTGCAGCTTTGCTGGGACTCGTTTCCTATGCACCGTTTACTTCCACAATCGGATTTTTAGAAAGCACACAGATTTTCAAGCGCAAACCATTTCTCATTGGCGGAGCATTGATAACGATACTGGGAATTTTCCCTCCCCTTGTTTCCATCCTTGTCACTTTGCCGATAACAGTCGGAAACGCTGTGCTATTTGTAGCTTACTTGCAGCTTTTTGGGACAGCATTGAAAAGCATCCAAGGAACCGCTTTTGATTCTAAGACCATTTTTCGCATTGCAGCGCCCCTTTTGCTTGGGGTCAGCATTATGAACACAGATCCAGCTATTTTTGAAAGCTTATCTGTCTATATTTCCCCTCTTTTATCCAACGGACTTATGATGGGAATCCTTCTTTCGATTCTCCTTGAGGCATTTGTCCGCTGGGAATAGAAAAAAACGTTTATCACTCGATAAACGTTTTTTTCTAGAATTTTCCCTGCATTCTAACTTTGTGCTCAAAGGAAAATCCAGTCTCTCAGCAAGCTTCATACTATTAATCAATTTTTATTGATTAATAGTTGTCAAATATTAAAAAACGGAATATACTTGGCGTATATCAGAATACCTTGGTGAAAGGTGAATATTATGGAACAGTCACTTAAATATAGATCAATGGAGAGTACCTTTCTTCTCTATGAAAAAAAATTCAAAGCATTAGCTGACCAAAAACGGCTAGAGATTCTCCACCTTATCTGCCAGAACGAATCTATATGCGTCTGCGACTTGAGTGAAATGATGAAGATGCCTCAATCTAAATTATCTTATCATCTTAAAATTTTATTAGATGCAGACCTTATTTTGAAAGAAACAAAAGGGACCTGGAGTTACTATTCCTTTCACACGAATGAACTTAATCACCTTCTTTCCAAAGAACTTTGCAGCTTGTTCAGACCAAGCTGTAAGAAGTAAGTGAATGATTAATAGAGGGAGCAGTTTATCTAACTGCTCTTTTTTTCTGCTCAATAATCGTTAGTCACTCATCTGTGAAGTTTAAAATAATTAGCTCTCCCTGGCGTGAATTAGGAAAAGGGAGCACGCTCATGCTCCTTTTACAGCTGTTGGATGAACGTGTCATGTATTGATATGAAGCTGGAGAGAAGAAGCGATCAGCAATTTCAGTATCAAAGAAGGCATATGGCAGAACTTTAGCATTGTCTATTTCAATTGCAACAGAATAAAAGCAAAAAAAAAATAGCTTTCACTATTTTGGAAACCTGTTTTTATGATATTTTACTGGTTATCAGCATCTCATTGGCCTGATTTTCCGTACAGCCTTCAATCAAAATTAGTTCACTGATAAAAATATTCCGGGCATTGTTCAGCATTTGCTTCTCGCTTGTGTTTAATGTTTTTTCATTGCTTTTTCGCATAAGGTCGCGCACTACTTCAGCACCCTGCTGGATTTCTCCTGATTTTATTTTTTCCATATTGGTTTTATAACGTTCCTTCCAAGGCAAGAGCTCATCTGTTTCTCCATCATGAAAGACAACCAATACTTCTTCAAGCTTTAATCGATCTTCTACAGCTCGAATTCCAAGCTTATTCAATTTTTGATGAGGTATCATAATCTGAAGATCGCCAATTGATAGCTTAATAACAAAGTAATCCTGTTTTTTCCCTTGAATCTCCATCTCTTTTATAGATTCTATTACACCTGCTCCATGCATTGGGTACATAATTTTGTCGCCTATTTTGAACAAAAAATCCACCTCCATATGGTATCTCTTTACAGTATACCACACGGAGGTAAATATATCAAATTTTTAATTTTAACACCAATCAACATTTAATGTCAATAGTTTTTTCTTAAAAATATTTTGACAGCAAGAAATGCTTCGTTCGATTCCTGTTATACACACTTCTTCCCGTTTCTCTCGCAAACTTTTATTGCATTGATTTCGCCGCCAATCAAAATCGCAAAGCCTGATAAATAAAGCCAGGTAATAAGGACGATAACACCGCCAAGACTTCCATATGTAGCATTAAAATTCCCAAACTGTGATACATAGAAAGCAAATCCAAGTGATATAATTTGCCAGAGGATGGTTGCAATAATTGCTCCAAAATAAACATCTTTCATTCTCATTTCTTCATTAGGCGCTAAATAATACAGAACCATCAGCACTGCACACATCATAAGAAATGATAGCAGAAACCTCATCACATTTAAGATGATTACATTTTCACTTACAAATGAGAAATAATCCCCTACAAACCCTATGATAGCACTGCCGAACACAGGAAGCACCAACGTAAGGGCAAATGTAATGACAAGACCGATTGTCATGATAACGGCCTGAAGCCGAATTTTCCAGAATGGACGAGTCTCTTCTACAATAAATGCTTTATTTAATGACCTGATAAGTGCATTTGTTGCATTCGAAGCTGACCAAATGGTTGCCAGAATACCAAATGATAATAACCCGCCATTAGGTTCGCTGATTAACCCTGTTAAATGTTCAGACAGCATCCCGCCTACTTCTGCCGGCGCATATTGGTTAATCATATCAACCATAGTACTTGATTCAATATTAAAGTATGGCAGCAATGCAACTAAAAAAATCAGAAGCGGAAATAAGGAAAGTAAAAAGAAGTGGGACAGAACTGCTGCCTGATCTCCTGTTTCATGAAGTTTAATTCTTTTCATAAGTTCTTTTATCAAATGCGACACCTCCGATTGTAATATTCTTTTTCCTAAAATCTGCTTCTTAAAACCTAAAACAATCGACAATGTTTGGCTTAAGAGCGATAGTGGTATTTTCTCAATAAATACATTAGGAGATTTGCAATGAATAAAGAAGAACAGGAAACCATTTCGAAAACCTTTATTATGTATTCAATCTTAATGATTGGTGCCTTTAGCTTTATTTTCATTGAATTTGCGGATGAAGTCATAGAGATGGAACTGCGCTCATTTGACACCCCGATCATACATTATATCCACGGCTTGCGTACACCTATGCTTGGACAATTCATGTCTGCTATTACTTCCATCGGTTCAATAACCGGGATTATGATAGGAATGTCTATCGCTCTTATTTTACTGTACATAAATCGAAAATGGCGGGAAGGGCTGTTTTTAATAGTGACTGTATCAGGAGCATCCCTTTTAAATTATTTTTTAAAATGGATGTTTAAAAGAGATCGCCCTACTCTAAATCCTCTTATAGTAGAAGACGGATATAGCTTTCCAAGCGGACACTCTATGGTTTCATTTTCATTCATAGGAATTCTTGCATACTTATTAACGATCATGGTCAAACATAATGCCCTGAAGCTTCTCATTATGGTTTCATTTCTTATCATTGTGTTTTTAATCGGTCTCAGCAGAATTTATTTAGGTGTTCATTATCCAAGCGACGTGATTGCCGGATTTGCTGCAGGAGGCGCGTGGCTTGTCATATGTATTGTAGCCTTGAAGTTTAAAGTAAAGATATAAAAGAGCTTGGAGTGCCTCCAAGCTCTTTTATTAGATATTGATGCTATTCAAGTGATTTAACGTGTGTAATTGTTAAAACTATTTTCTTGTGAACTGTACTTGTTCACATATATGTTGAATTTTTTTGAAAGCACGCGAATTATTTTGATACGAGACCTAATAATTTCCCAAATCCTTTGAATTAATCCTGAAAGTGCCCGAATTGGTTTTAATAGTGATTCATTTTTCAGTTTGACAGGACACGAGTGATTTTGCCGATCGCCCAATCAAGATCTTCTTCTGAAATAACAAGCGGAGGCGCAAATCGAATGACTGTTTCATGTGTTTCTTTGCATAAAAGCCCTTCTTCTTTTAATTTTTCACAATAAGGACGGGCTGCCTCCGTCAGTTCAACACCAATGAATAACCCTCTTCCGCGCACTTCTTTAATCAATGGATTCTTGATTTCAGAGAGTTTTTCCATAAAATACGTTCCAAGCTTTAAAGATCGTTCCGCTAAATCCTCTTCTTCCAGAACTTCGAGTGCAGCGACTGAAACCGCACACGCAAGCGGATTTCCTCCAAATGTTGAACCGTGTGATCCCGGATTGAATACTGCAAGGATATCCTTATTTGCAGCAACACATGAAATCGGGAATACGCCTCCTCCAAGTGCCTTGCCAAGAATGTACATATCCGGCTTCACTTCTTCCCAATCGCACGCAAATGTTTTTCCAGAACGACCTAAACCAGATTGAATTTCATCTGCAATGAATAAAACATGATTCTCTTTGCAAACCTCTGCTGCTTGTTTTAAGAAACCTGCCGGCGGTATGATGATCCCTGCTTCCCCTTGAATCGGTTCAATTAGAAATGCTGCCGTATTAGGTGTTATTGCTGTTTTTAAGGCTTCGATATCTCCATATGGAATCAATTTAATACCTGGCAGCATCGGGCCAAATCCGCGTTTGTACTCTTCTTCTGATGAAAGGGATACAGCTGACATTGTACGACCGTGAAAATTCCCAATACACGCAATAATTTCTGCTTGATCAGAAGCAGCGCCTTTAACATCATAAGCCCAGCGTCGAGCAGCCTTAATTGCGGTTTCAACTGCTTCAGCACCTGTATTCATCGGCAAAATCATATCTTTGCCGGTTATTCTTGCAACACTTTCATAAAATGGGGCAAGCTGGTCGTTATGAAAGGCCCGTGATGTAAGGGTAATCTTATCAGCCTGATCTTTTAATGCTTTAATAATCTTCGGATGTCTATGTCCTTGATTCACAGCTGAATAAGCACTTAACATATCCATGTATTTGTTGCCTTCAGGATCTTTCACCCAAACACCTTCTGCTTCCGAAATCACAATTGGAAGCGGATGATAGTTATTCGCTCCATATTTAGATGTTTTTTCGATCATTTCTTGAGATTTAGTCAAAGTTGCCATACTCGTTCCTCCTCTAATAGATGTTTGATTTCTCTTTCCTTGATATATCAGTAAACTGTTCATGCTTATATAGAATGGTCATGTCGATTCTTCTATTTTTTTCTTCACTATTCTTGAATGCAAGTTTCGTGCCAATCATTTCTTAAGCAATTGCTGGGGGATTCTAGGTATCTTCTGCAAATTCTCATTGCACTGATTCTTTTTTTTGCACCAACAACGCAAAATATTTTTGCACACTCTCTGAATTTCCAATAAAATAAGAGTAAATGAAACCGAATCGGGGATAGGATATGAAACTGAAAAAAAAAGATCTTCACTTATTTTTTAAAGCAATCATAGATGAAATAGATGTGGGTTTGCATGTGATTGATGATAAGGGCCACACCATCTTATATAACAATAAAATGATGCAAATTGAGTCAATGGATATTCAAGACGTACTGGATAAAAATCTGCTGGATGTTTTCATGTTTACAAAAGATCAAGACAGCACGCTAGTTCAAGCTTTGCAAAAAGGTACTGAAACAAAAAACGTCAAGCAAACGTATTTCAACAATAAAGGGAAGGAAATCACAACGATCAACAACACCTTTCCTATCAAAGATCAAGGTAAGATTATCGGTGCTGTTGAGATCGCAAAAGATATAACAAAACTTGAAAGGCTTATTAAAGACAATATAAAGAGAAAAGGAAACACGAAGTATACATTTGAAAGCATTATCGGGGAAAGCCTTTCTATAAAAGAAGTGATTGAAAATGCAAAAAGAGCAACACGCACATCATCATCTGTTCTCATTGTTGGTGAAACAGGTACTGGAAAAGAACTGTTTGCCCAAAGCATCCACAATGGAAGCAGCCGTTCTGCTGCACCATTTATTTCTCAAAACTGTGCAGCTTTACCGGATAACCTGATTGAAAGTCTTTTATTCGGAACGAAAAAAGGGGCATTTTCAGGAGCAATTGATCACCCCGGTTTATTTGAACAAGCAGAAGGCGGAACATTATTGCTCGATGAGATTAACTCATTAAACCCAAACTTGCAGTCAAAGCTGCTGCGTGCCCTGCAGGAAAAAACGATCCGGCGCATCGGGGATACAAAAGACACTCCAATTGATGTACGCATCATTGCAACTATAAATGAAGATCCAATTGATGCCATAGCAAACCAGCGGATGAGGAAGGATTTATATTATCGGCTAAGTGTAGTTACAATCTTCGTTCCCCCTCTAAGGGATCGAGCAGAAGATATTCCGCTTCTCGTTCAAAGTTTTATAGACAAATATAATCATTTATTTCAAATGGATGTACAACTAGTGGACGATGATGTGCTTCAATCCTTCCTCGCCTATGACTGGCCTGGAAATATTCGAGAATTGGAGCACATGATAGAAGGAGCTATGAATCTAATCATGGATGAAGAGATGATTCGTTTCATTCATTTGCCTTATCCATACCGTTCAAGGGTCAAGCACTCCGTATCAGCCGAATCCACAATCAATCCGCTTTTTCAAGACAGACCGATTTCTGACATGAACCTAAAAGAACATATGGAAATGTCTGAAATACATTTCATTAAAGAAGCATTAAAAAAGAATCACTTCAACATTTCAAAAACTGCAAAAATAGTAGGCATCAGCCGTCAAAGTCTTCAATATCGGATCAAAAAATGGGGGATTGTGATTGAAGAATGAAAAGAGCTTGGGGAATAAACCCCAAGCTCTGCTTGTATTTTTTAACCTTAAGCTATTTTTCGAAGGTCATTATCATTTCTGATTTCTGAGACTGTTTTGATTTTATAATTCTTAAACACCAGCGATCCCAAGTAGCCTGCAATCGCTCCAGCCAGTGCACATATTAAAGCTGTAATGGTTACCTTGAATGGATCATTGAAACCATACATAACAGCTAATCCAGCAATAGGAGTGGCTGTGCCTGTCGCGTTGTTCACTAATCCAAACATTGAAACGACTACTCCAGCTGCTGCGCCGCCAAAAAAGTTTGTCACATAAACGGGGATTGGGTTGGCCGTAATAATATCAGCTTGTGTTAATGGTTCAATTGCGACAGCAATATTTGTTCTTTTATCTCCTAATTTTAAACGATGAAAAAGAACATAATTCATAAAGGAAGATCCGAATACAGCCAGTGCGCCAATTGCCATTGGAAGTCCTGTTAATCCGAGCATCGCAGTCAGAGCCATTGAACTTAAAGGGGCAGTTGCAACAACAGTGATCACTCCGCCAAGAATAATGCCCATCAAGATGGGATTGCTGTTGGCTGTTTCTGTAATGATACCGCCAATATTAAGCAAAGTGGCATCCACTAATGGAGTGACAGATTCACCGATAAAGCGGACAAGCGGTGCAGCTACGATAATTGTCACAATTAAATCTAAACCCGCAGGCGTTTTTTTCTCAATTATTTTTACTAAGAAGGACACCAGATAACCTGCAAAAAAACCTGGAAGCAATCCGAGTCCAGAACATGAAACACCCAGCAGCAAGGCGTAAACCGGTGAAACACCTAGTGCTAGCGCAACTAATGCAGCAGCGGCTACACCGCCCATGCTTCCTGCAGCATCCCCGACTTCGCCAAGGAATTCAATCTTCAGAAGATCTCCTCCGACAAACCGCTGAAAGGCTTCAACAAGAAATGCAGCAACTGCAGCATTGGCGAGAGCTCCCATCGCCTTCATTCCCTTAGGTGCTTTGTAGCTGAATAAAGAAAATAATCCAAGTACTATTAATAATAGCGCTGTTCCTTTTACCAATTCCATCTGTCTCTCTCCTCTGGCTGTTAAGAATTTAATCGGCATTCATTCTTTTACAATAATATCCAAAAAGCCCTTATTCTTTCGCACCTTCAGCCGCAAGACAGAAAGCATGAAAAAATAAGAGCCTGCATACGCGATCGCTGTATTACTATATTCAAAGATAATCCTTTTTACTAAGCAGGATAATCGATGATTAGCATATCATACAATCTGCATCTTCTCATCTAAGTTGTTCATACCTTCTTGTAGTCTGGCATTTTAGCGGCTGCCAGGTAGAAACGATCAGACCATCTTGACTGAAATTATACAAGAATATAAAAATTTAAAATAGTTAACAAAAGTATATATGAATTGGTTCAGCAGAACAATGCATTATCAAAATATCAGAATTATCAATTTCATTCAGCAGCAACTGCTTCAAATAGGTTTGGTATCGCAGAAATTGCCCCTACCTTTGTACAAACCATAGCGCCTACTTTATTACTAAAGAAGGTAATTTTTTTTAGATATTCAAAGTCCGATAACACTCTTCTAGGATCTTCCTCTTTTCCCAGCTGGAAAAGCATTGCTCCTACGAAGGCATCACCAGCACCTGTAGAATCAATTGAATGAACTTTAATGCTTTTAACAATATCTTGGTTTTGCCCATTTGAAACGAACGTTCCTTTTTTTCCAAGAGTAACGGCTACAGCTCTTACACCCATTTCATGAAGAGATGAGACACCCTTCGTAACATCGTTCATACCTGTTATGATTTTTAATTCATCATCACTTACTTTTACAAAATCTGATAAAGACATTCCTTTTTTCACCAAATCAACAAAGGTTTGGTTTCTGCCTGCCCATAAATCTTTTCTAAAGTTAGGGTCGAAGGAAATGAATTTTCCAGCTTCCTTCGCTGTTCTCATTGCATTTAAATAGGCAGATTGAAACGGATCGTCTAATAGAGCAGTAGCTGAACCGAAATGAAGCATATTAAATTGCTTTAGTTTGTCTTTATCAAGTTCTTCTTCAGATAAAAATGCATCTGCACCACGATTAAAAACAAAATCTCTTTCCCCATTTCCTTTTAATGATACGAAAGCTAACGTTGTTGGATGTTCCTTATCCAGCACAATCGTCGATGTATCAACATTCAATCCTTCAAGTGTTTTCCTTAAGAAATGACCGAACGGATCATCTCCAACTTTACCGCAGAACGCAGCACTTCCTCCAAGCTTTACAATTGCTGCACACACATTTGCAGGTGCTCCACCTGCTTGTTTTTCAAAATTCTTACCATCAACTAAGTCAATATCCAAATCCGTACAGAAAAAATCGATAAGCAATTCTCCAATGCAAATGACTGATGAACTCATTTAAACACACATCCTCTTAATACAATTTCGCAAATATGTACAATCCTGTTAAAAAAGCTCTAATCACAAATACTCGATTAGAGCTAAAGGAAACAACGATTAACCTTTATCTGTTCCATATTGAGTTCAATTCAATTACCTTTAATTCCGGTACATTTGTTTTTCCTTCATTTGAAAAGAAAATAAGGTCTTTGCATGCCTCACTTGGGAATATTAAGCTAGTAACCGCAACTTCACCGTCATTAGCAAATATTTCAATTGATGAAGCATCAATAAACAGCTGAAGGTTTATTCGATTGTTTTTCATCTTCAAAGGAGCTTTTTGTACAGCAGGAAAGGATGACGAAAAACTATTTTCTCCAGAATTGGTCCGGTCTGCTAAGAGTATTTCCTTCAAGCAGTCATAACTTATGACTGTTTTTTCTGTTTCAGAATGCTTGATGATCACACCAAATGTATTTGAACTTCCTTTATCAAACTCAATATTTATCTCCATTGAATGATGGTTCAAACTAAATGATTGGAGTTCATTTGATTCAATTGAAAGATCATGGTATGAATGGATGCCTTTTCTCAGTGTACTCATTTCTGATACAGGTTTTTGAACTAAGCGAGCTCCATTATCACTAGAAGTTAAAGATAACACTCTTGGAAGTGTCATCGCGCTTCTCCATTCTTTTGTTGGAAGATGATTTGCATAACGCCAGTTGCTCATCCAGCCAATATAAATTCTTCTTCCATCATGAGAAGGAATGTCAGACCAGCTTACACCTGCATAATTATCCCTTCCATAATCCAGCCATAGAACCGTTTCATCATAGTTATCATTTACAAAGGTCAATCCATCAAAACTGCCGGTAAAATATTGTGTTCTTGATCCTTCCTTTAAATCCGGGTTATCTCCTATACTAACCAGCAAAACCCATTTTTGATTATCCGTATTCTGATCAACTGGTAATTGAAATAGATCCGGGCATTCCCAAACTCCATCATGTGAGCCTGCATGATTTCCAAATTCACTTGCAAATTCCCATTCTTTTAAATTTGGAGATGTATAAAATGTGATGGATTGTCCAGTAGCTAACACCATGATCCATTTATTCGTTTCACTATGCCAAAATACTTTAGGATCACGGAAATCTGTAATATTAACATCTGAAAGGACTGGATTACCTTCAAATTTTACCCAAGTTCTTCCATCATCTTTACTGTACGCTAGGCTTTGACGCTGGCGAGGGCGGTCAGAACCAGGATACATATCATGACTCGTATAAATCGCAACCAATCCTGGTTTATCGTCGAAAAATCCAGAAGTATTATCCCAGTCAACGACTGCACTTCCTGAAAAAATGGTTCCGTGCTTATCTGGAGACAGCGCAACAGGAAGATGCTCCCAATGGATTAAATCTTTACTGACTGCATGCCCCCAATGCATAGGACCCCATATCGCATCAAAAGGATGGCACTGGTAAAACAAATGATATTCATCGTTAAAAAACACCATCCCATTAGGGTCGTTCATCCAATTTTTTTCTGGTGAAAAATGAAATTGAGGACGATATTTTTCTTTTAATTTTTGTGTCATTTTTCTGTTCTCCTTTTTTAGGGAATCACGTTCCTATAAATTTAAACGATCAAACACTATTAATCTATTAGGCTGTACATCATGTACAGCCTAAGTCTTTTTAAATAATCTCTTATTTTTGATTTCTTTCAAATCCTGTTTGTTTAATTTCCAGCCATTCCTCCAAGCCTAGACGATCTAATTCTTTTAAATATTCGTCCCATTCAGCTTCTGCTTTTCCATTTGTGACCCATTCTGCTTTTTTCCTGTTCACATAAGCAAATAAATCTGTTTCTATGGTAGAAAGTTTATCCAGTTCCTCTATCGAGAAAAATACTTTTGGATAAATATTTTCTGCAGTCATGTGAGGCACCATAACATCTTTCATTAAGTTTAATCTCCAAGCAGCATCATCTGGTTTCGTTGTCACTTTTCCGTAATATTCGTCTAAAATGGCTAACGGCCCGCCTATATTCGTTTTTTGTCTTAATTCAACGGGTGCTGCTCCTTCTAAAGGTAAATGCTTTAACATACCGGCAGCTTCGTCAAATTCAAATATATTTTGCTGTTTTTTATCACCATACGTACCCCAGTTGTTTTGCACAGATTGAAGCGGGTCATATAATTGATCAATCCATTTTGCAGTCAGCTCCAGGTTTTGGTTGGCGCTTGTAATAACCATTCTGCCTCTATCAAACCCCATTCCGTTTGTTCTGGCTACGTTAACGTGGCCGTCCGGACCTGCAAGAGGCTTCATAAGATCATATTTATCGTTCATACCTGTAATATTTGCTTTATCCCATGTGAAATAAAGGCCGTACCTTTCATCTTTTCCTTTTGCAAGGTACGTATTCCAATCCTGTTCAAATGCTTCAATATCGATTAAACCTTCTTTGTGTAATTCATTAAAGAATGTAATCGCTTCTTTGTATCCATCTTCCGCTGCAGTAAAAGTTACTTTTCCATCGTTGCTTACAACAGTGTGATCCCAGTTGTCGCCTAAACCAAACGATCCAAACAGGAAAGATAAATCTTCTCCGCCGTGATTGGTAATAAAGGACATCGGAATTTCATCCGCTTTCCCATTTCCATTTGGATCTTGTGTTTTAAATGCAATCAATACTTCTTTTAGTTCTTCTGTTGTAGTCGGCATTTTCAGCCCTAATTTGTTTAACCACTCAACATTTATCCAAGGAAAAGTATCAACTGAATGAATACTTTCTTTACCAGACCCCAGCTCCTCGATCCATGGAAATGAATAAATATGGCCATCTGGAGCTGTCATCATTGCCTTATACTCTGGTGCATCCTCTAGTACTTTTTGCAAGTTAGGCATATATTTTTCAATTAATTCTTCCACAGGCACAATCGCTTCATCTTTTGCTAGTTTTAGTAAGTCATAGTCACTGTAGCCCGCATCCAATATTGCATCAGGCAGATCTCCGCTGGCGATAGCAAGATTCCTTTTTTCAACAAAAGAATCGTTTGTATAGTTTTTCCAATCAATATGAACGCCTGTTTTTTCCTCTAAACGCTTATAGATTAATTTTTCATTCGGGTCTTTAGGCGCCAGCGGTGAGCTTTGTGTCATAAATTTCAAAGAAACCTCTTCCTTTAACGGAAATGAAACTTCAGTCAGTTCGTAGTCTTTAGATGCCGTTTTACTATTGTTGCTGCAGCCTGCAGCTAGCACTAATGCTGCAACAGAAGAAAACATTGCCTTTTTAACATTTTTCATACATTTACCCCCTCGGTTTTTGTAAGCATTTACAAATCTATGTCTAATTTGGCCATTATTTCAATGAACCTACCATGACACCTTTTTCAAAATATTTTTGGAAGAAAGGATACATCACAATTAACGGAAGACTCGAAATAACAATGGCTGAATATTTTATCATTTCAGAGATCCTTGCCAGTTCTGCCATAGCTAATTGATCACTGATCATACCCGGATCTGCTTGATTTTGGATTAATATGGACCTTAAGACTAACTGCAGCGGGTGCAAATTAGGGTCCTCCAAGTAAATCATTGCGTCAAAATATGAATTCCACTGGCCTACAAATGCATACAATGCCAAGACGAAAATGATCGGTTTTGAAAGCGGTATGACTATCTTGAAAAAGATCAGTAAATCGGAGGCGCCATCAACTTTTGCCGCTTCATGCAATTCAATTGGAATGCCTTTAAAATAAGTTCTTGCTAAAATAATATTCCAGACACTTACAGCCCCAGGAAGCAAAATGGCCCATACTGTGTTCAACATCCCTAATTCTTTAACGACTAAGTATGTCGGAATTAAACCGCCGCTAAAAAACATCGTAATGATAAAAAGTGTCATGAATAAATTCTTCCCGACAAAACCTTTTATAGATAATGGATAGGCTGCAAAAATAGAAACAATAACCGTGATGACTGCAAAACCTGCAGAATAGAGAATGGCATTGATAAAACCGCGTACCATCGCATCATTTGATAAGATCATCTTATAGCCTTCGAGACTCCAGTCTGAAAATTTAAATGAAATTCCTTGATTTAATAACACCGTTGGATCCATGAAGGAAGCGATTACAACATAAACTAAGGGAACTAATACAATTAAGACCGCTAAACATAAGAAGACATTATTAGCAGCTAAAATAATTCGATCTATCCGGGTGTGCTTAATATTCATGCGGGAGACTCCTTTCCATTAATATAAACCTTCACCTTCATTTAATTTCTTAACGACGAAATTCACAACAACCAGCAAGATGACGTTGATCACAGAATTAAACAGGCCAACAGCTGTGGAATAAGCATAATCTCCTGCCTGCAAACCTATTTTGTACACATACGTCGGCAAGATCTCAGAGGTTGGTAAATTCATTGATGTCTGCATTAAATATGCTTTTTCAAACCCGATTGCCATAATCCCGCCTGCGCCCAAGATAAAGATAATAGCCATCAGCGGTTTTATTGTTGGTAAATCGATATGAATCATTCGCTGAATGATATTTGCTCCATCAATTGTTGCTGCATTATGCAGTTCAGGGTCTACATTTGCCAAAGCTGCGACATAGACAATCGATGCCCAGCCCGCTGCTTGCCATATTCCGGATAATATATAGATCGACCTGAAATATTCGGGTTCTGACATAAACATGACAGGCTTTCCTGTAATAAATGCCAGTAAGCTATTGATTGGTCCTGTCGGGGATAGAAAGATAAACAGCATACCGACAATAACGACTACAGATATAAAATTTGGAGCATATAAGATAAGCTGGATATTTTTCTTGATAGCTGTTCTTCTTAATTGATTCAGCATTAAAGCCAATATGATTGGAATTGGAAAACCCAGCAATAAACCAAATAAACTAAGTTTAAGCGTACTCATAAAGAGCAGTTCAAAGTTTGGTGATGTTATAAACTTGTCAAAATGCTTTAGTCCTGCCCACTCACTTCCCATGATTCCTTTTATTGGGCTGAAGTCTTTAAAAGCTATAATTGCTCCATACATGGGAATATACTTAAAAACGATTGTAAGGATAACAGCAGGAGCAATAAGCAAATAAAGAAAGTAATTCTTTTTGATATACTCGATATGGCTTTTAAAATTCGTTCTTGTCTTTTTTTCACTAATTAACTGAACATTTGTCTCTTTTTTAACGATTTCTTGCAAACTATTAACCTCCTTATATGAAAATGTACTGCCACGAAAAAGAATTCCAACGATGTGAGAACGTTTTCATATTTAAGTGATATATAATGATCCTTCCATACACCTAAATGTTCCCTCTCGTTTTTTATCCTTTAATGATTTTTAATATAACAAATTCATGACAGGGAATATTTCACTTTCTTTGGTTTAAAGGTTTTAATATTTTTGGATGTTTATTACGGCATCTCTGCTGTACGCAATTTTCATCCAAAAAAGACAGCACTACTGTTACTTTAATATAAAGTTTGATTAAATTGATCCAAATAACTTCGATAAATGAACAAAAAGAAAAAGCTTGTTTTGAAAAAAGATTAATCAAAACAAGCTTTAAAATATTTAATAGAGTCATACTTTCATAAAAAAATTTGATCATTTTTTCCTGTAATGCTCCACATTCTCGCCTTTTAATTGAAGATCGTTCTATGATATTCTTGCAACACCCATCTTCCAGATAGGCCCCCGATTATTGAATATTATTAAACACAAATTAAGCTACTTCTTTATAAACCAATACTTATTAATGTGAAATAATACTTGACCAATCAAACAACTTGTAACTGTAGAACCTGTAACAACTACAATAATCTCTAAGGGACCAAATGAATTAAATTTATCTGTAATTGTCATGGATTGGTTGAAACAACTCTTCTTGAGCAGTCCGAACAACGGAAAAATGGTCAACATTGTAGTGGCCATGAAGAATTTTATTATGATGATTTACGATTTGTTCAGCGGTCAGTACATCAGAATCTGTTGTAGAATGTCCATCACCAACTAATGTTACATCCAAACCATTAACGGTTCCCGTTCTTACAGCTGTATCAATACAATGTTCTGTTTTGCACCCCATTATTATGATATGTTTAATCTCATTTTCTTTTAATTCGTTTAAGAGCGGTGTTCCAAAAAACGCATTGGCAGCTCTTTTATCAAAGATCTTGGCAGATGGGGGAACTTTAATATCTGAATGAACCTCAAATCCATCCCCCTTCCCCTCTGCAACATCCAAATCCCTAATAAAGATAAGTTCAATTCCTAGTGCTAATGCTTTTTCAATGACGAGATTAATGTTATTCAATAATGCATCTTTGTTACGGACTGGATTATCTTTTTCTCTTCCATCTATTAGTTCTTGTTGAGCATCAATAACGATCAAAGCTTGTTTCAATAGAAAAACTCCTTTTCATATAAATTTTTACTCTGGTCCCAAACTTTTCTTCAATTTTATTCTTCATAAAATCGCCCCCTTTAATTTTGAACTTATTTCGTTATAAAACTATAGAATCCTCTTTTTCAACCTGGTATCATATGTACCTTTTCTCTCTTTGTTATGCCATAACATGGCCCGATTGTTGATCAAAAAGGTTTAAACCATTCTTCAATTAAACTCCCTCTATAAAGAAAGGTGATGATCTTTTTGTTGAGGCATCGCACCCTTTAATTTAAGTACAATATTTCACAATCTTGCTTTCATGGATAAATTACCATTTCTAAATAAGAACACCGTATACTGCCTAACAACATAATACCAATTTTTCCAAATAGAAGTACGAATAACAATAACTATATGCACAAAGATGAAATAGTTACTATCAAATCTGCCTTCTCTATTTTTTCTGCAGCTGTTTCAGCGCTTCTTCTGTAGCTTTGGCGATTAGTTCATCATCATACTCTGCGTCTGCTTCATCACGACTGGAGAGAACAGCTAGGATGATGGGGGAACCTTTTGGCGGCCAGATGACGGCAATATCGTTGCGTGTTCCATAGGAGCCTGCACCGGTTTTGTCCCCTACTATCCACCCTTCCGGTACTCCTGCACGAATCAGGGCATCGCCTGTTGTGTTGCGTTTCAGCCAGTCAATAAGGAGATTTTGCTTCTCCGCTGGGAGTGCGTCACCGAGTGTGAATGCCTGCAGGCTTTCGGCGAGTGCTTTCGGCGTGCTTGTATCCCTTGTTTCACCTGGCTTCACATTATTCAGGTCCGGCTCAATTCGTTCAGGTTCTGTCACTTTGTCCCCTATTCCTCTTAGGGATTCCTTAAAGCCAGCAGGCCCTCCAATAGCTTCAAAGATAAGATTCCCTGCAGTATTGTCGCTGTAGCGAATTGAGGCATCGCTTAGTTCCTTTAGGGTCATCCCCTTATCCAAATGCTTCTCAGTAATGGGATTATAATTGACGAGGTCTTCTTCTGTGTAGGTAATCCTTTCATCCAGGTCTTCAATGGATTTCTTTTGTAGCAGAGCACCTACTGCCAAAGCTTTGTGAGTCGATGCATAAATAAATCGTTCATCAGCCCGGTAAGATACAGATTTATTGGTCCCTGTATCAAGGGCATACACTCCAAGGCGGGCCTCATATTCCTTCTCAAGATTTTTAAAACCGGCCTCCACCGGCTCCTCCTTTGTAGGCTGTGCCGCGCTCTGAGAATTAGAACAACCGGCAAAAAGAAAAGCTCCTATTGTCAGCACTCCCGCTGCTTTCTTTATCTTTGAAAAATTCATACCTATATTCCCCATTTCTTTTTTAAGATTAAATTTGCCTTGAGACCAATTATATATTACACTTGTAATCATATACTACATTTGTAATCAATTGAAGTCAATTTCTTTTTTTTATTTCAAAATGTATAATAATTTAAAGATTTACGTGAAGACATTTGAAAAGGAGGGAAAAGATGATGCTCTTGCTTCATGTGATAATGACATTTGGAATATCGACAATTACCATTGGCGCAATCTTTCTTGTCAGGCGGTTCCAGCTGTCGGCAGCGTGGCGCTATAACCTGTGGTATCTGCTTCTCGCTGCGTTGACACTGCCATTTCTGCCAAAGGGCTGGATCCCGTTTGAAAAAAAGGCTGACATCGGGACCAGAAGCTTCTCCACGATTAATTTTTCCGGGAGTGACCAGGTAAACAGCGGGATGGAAGGCAATTGGATGCAGGATTTCGGCACTTCGGTAAATCAGATCAATTTTGATCATCTTAATACGGTTTTCTTTGTGATCTGGCTTGTCGGAATCTTCACTTTCTGTTTCTTCCTATGCCGCTCACAACTGGAGTTAAACCGTCTTTCAGCGACTGCCAGTAAGGTAAGGGGCACAGAGATCCTTTCCCTCTTTGAGGAGTGCAAAAATGATCTTGGAATCAGGAAGAGTATTGCTCTCTTGGAGTCATCCGACGTCTCTTCTCCGATGACGTTTGGTTTCTTCAGGACCACGATCCTGTTGCCGAAAGAAATGGATGTCCACCTTTCCCTGAATGAGATAAAATATTTGCTCCTTCATGAACTTCAGCACGATAAGAGTTTTCATACGAAGGCGAATTATATTTTCCTCTTCTATCAAATCCTTTACTGGTTCAATCCGCTCGTCTGGATAGCCTTGCGGGAGATGCGGGTGGACCGGGAGCTGGCTTGTGACGATGCAGTCCTTCACTCCCTCGATCCAGTTTCTTATAAGGAATATGGCCATACCATTCTTCATTTCATAGAGCGGAAGCAGCAGCTTGGTTTTTCTGCCTTAACGAACCAGCTTTCTGGATCAAAAAAACAGATTAAAAGACGGATTATCCATATCACATCATTCCAGAAAGATACCCGTTCCAGAATCATCAAGAGCATTATGCTCTATGCAGTCATAACGATCCTGGTTCTGACCCAGATATCGTTCTTCACGGCTGCATCCGCTGAAGAGGACCATATTGACCTAAAAGATCGGCAGGTTCTCCATGAGGATTTGAGCACTTATTTTACCGGAGCAGAAGGGAGCTTCGTTCTTTTCAGTTTGAAGGAAGACCGTTACCGCATTTACAATGAGGAGAAGAGCATGCAGAGGGTGTCGCCTGACTCAACTTATAAAATTTACAGCGCTCTGATTGGCCTCGAGGAAAAAGTAATCACTCCAGGTGATTCGGCCATGAAGTGGAATGGCAAACAGAATGAATATAAAGAGTGGAATCGGGATCAGACATTGGATACAGCCATGAAGAACTCCGTTAACTGGTACTTCCAGGACCTTGACAGAAAAATAGGAGAAGATACACTCACTGCTTACCTGGAACGGCTAAATTATGGAAACAAGGACCTTTCAGGAGGGGCAGGCAATTACTGGCTTGAGTCGTCCTTGAAGATTTCACCTGTGGAACAGGTTGAATTGCTGCGCACCTTCTATTTAAATGAACAGCATTTCAATCCTGTGAACGTCGAAACAGTGAAATCAGCCATCACCCTTGAAAAAAATGGAGAATCGCTGCTGTATGGTAAGACTGGTACGGGCATCATCAACGGAGAAATGGTGAACGGATGGTTCATCGGATTTGTTGAGACTAATAACGACACCTGGTTCTTCGCGACGAACATACAAGATAATGACACTGCCAATGGCAGTAAAGCGGCTAAAATCACATTGTCAATATTAAAGGATAAAGGATTGTATTGAAATTAGGTGTCCGAATGGGCACTGCTTGCTGAGGAGGTATAAATATGTCGAAGGAAATGCCCAGCATCACCGAAGCGGAATGGGAATTGATGAAAGTTCTCTGGAAGGAGTCTCCCTTAACAGCAAATGAAATCTGTTCCGCTATCCAGGAGTATGAAGATTGGAAACCAAAAACAATCCGCACATTGCTTGACCGACTTACCAAAAAGAAAGTCGTCGCAGCTAACAAAGACCTGCGTGTCTACACCTTCACCCCGCTCTACTCTGAACACGAATGCCAGCGTGCGGAAACCCAATCCTTCATCGAACGCATCTATGGAGGTACTACCAAATCCTTGCTGGTTCAATTTATCGAAGATGAAACCTTAACGAAAGAAGAACTCAAAGAACTAAGGGAAATGCTAGATAAAAAAATCTAATAGCAGAAAGAGGACGGTTCTAGTGCTTCTGAGGATGAAACTGGAACCGTCTTTCTTTTCAAAAAGCGTTATTTGCAAGTAACAATCCTTTTTGGATTAACGCCCCTGATGAATAAGAACTCTATTTTAAACTTAAATATTCTTGATAATGGGGGTTGTTCCCATAAACTTCAATACCTTAAAAATCTACGCAAGAATGATCTTCCTCATTTTAACAATAATACTCACAAAAGGCGCTGCCTAGTAAAAGGTAAGCGCCCGTTTAACAAGATATTATGGATTATCTTTCCTTTTCCTAGAGAAAACCCTTCACTTCACCTCTAACAAGCTTTTCTTTTCCAATATAAATTCTTCAATGATGTTTTATCTCTATATATATATATAAAAAGTTAGAAACCTCTTCATACTTGCTAACATCTAATTGATAGTATATAGAAAACTTTCATCTTCCACTTGACCGGTGCTGGAGAAGTATTTTGACAGGCGTTCGCATATGCTGCTATTGAGCTGTTGGCGCCTTAATTGTGTTGCAAAAACGCATGACATTTTTAGTGTCATGCGTTTTTTGATAAGGCGTGATGTATTATTTCCGCCAAAAAATCGTATATTCTGCTTTATCCTGAATATTAAATTCAATCATTTTCTCAAGCAATTCGTATTTTACCGGCTCATTCCACGGAATTCGAAACAAGCCTTTGGTAGCACTGTAGCCAGCTTGTGCAATGTCATCGGCAAAGTGCATAATGCCTGCTTCTTCAGGTGAAACGCTCAAATGATGCTTCGCTGTTGAAAAACCGATGATAAATGTACCGTGATCGGAAAACATTGGCGTATTCCACTTGATTTGCGGTTCCAAATTTGGGAATTTATTAGCAACCCACGCGAAAATTTCCTCTGTTCGTTCGCGGTGGTCGGGATTATCGATACCTGCTAAATATTTCGCAAAAACTTCCATGTCTTCCTCCTTCGATAGTATGCTATTTCCGCCAAAAATTTGAATTCTCAGCCTTATCCTTGATATTAAATTAAATTATCTTCACTAGCAATTCGTAATTAACGTTCTGTCCATTGAATTTGGAACAAGCGTGAAGAAGCACTGCAGCCAGCTTGGGCGATTTCATCTGCAAAATGCACCATTGTCTCTTCTTCGGGTAACATTTTAAATCATTTAAGGAATGCTCATTAATATCGCATGCAATACTGAAGCACCTGCACTTAAGCACTGTTTAACAATTTCATATCCAATTCCAGAAGCTGCTGCACCTCTATGATTATTTTTCTCCGTTTCAATTCTATCTAACCTCAAATACTACTATGAAACAGCTTATCAATTCTGGTGAAAAAAAATCCCCTAGCTATTTATCTACAGGATGACATCAGCAGTCTTACGGATTCTGCTTTTCTTTAAGACCCTTATTAATTTTTTCGACAGCTTTGGCCGCTGCAGACTCTACACTTTCTCCTCCTATCCCGATATCCTCAAACAGTTTTTTAATCGCTTCACTAACAACAGGATAGGCTGGCGTCACCGGGCGGTTTTCAGAATATTTTTGGGCCTGTTGCACAAAAATATTTTTCGGATAGGTTTGAAGTTCAGGAAATTCTTTAGATACTGAGTATCGTGCAGGTATATCACCTGTTAATTCTACATACTTTTTTGATCCTTCGTAACTTGTAGCATATTGTATAAATTCCCATGCTTCATCTGGATATTTAGATTTTTGCGAAATTCCAAGTGACCATCCTCCGTTTGGAACTACCTGGTTTTTATCCTTTGGCAAAGGTGCAATCCCAAAGTCTTCCCCTAATTTAAATTCCGGAACGTTTTTTTCGAAGTCTGCTAATGACCAAGAGCCCATTACAGTCATAGCAAGCTTTCCGGTAATAAAAGGATCTGGGGGCAATTCAACCGCAGCTACTTTATGCTTCTGATAAAGGTCTTGATAAAATTGCAAAGCTTCCAATGCTTCATTAGAATTTAAATATCCATCTGCTGTTGTCGCATCAGGACTTAACACATCGGCTCCGAACTGCCAAAGGAGCGGCATTTTAAAATAGGCTGGAGATTCACCATCGCTGAATCCCTGGGCTGGATCAATTCCAAATACATTTTCAGAAGGATTATTTATTTTTTTCGCAATCTCTAAGACCTCATCCCAAGTCATAGGATTATCAGGATCCTCTGACGGGAATGGAAGTCCGGCTTTTTTGAATAGATGCTTATTATAAAATAGGGCTACTCCGGACTCGACGATAGGAGAAAGATAAATTTCATCTTCATAGATCAATCCCTCAAGAGTAGCTGATGGGATATCTTCTAAATCCCCTTCGGATCTCATGTAACTGTCTATTGATAAGAGCCAGCCAGAATCTGCATATAAAGCCAGATTCGGACTGTCTATTGACATAACATCAGGTTGATTTCCTGCAGCAATTTCCGTCCGCAGCCTCAATTCATAGTCACCATATGGAACAGAAACCATATTAATTTTAATATCAGGGTGTGCTGACTCAAAAGCAGAAATGATCTCCTTATAAGCTTTATTCTCTAAATTCGTCCCGCCATTTCGCCAAAATGTGAGCTGAATTTTGTCCTTATCATCATTTTCAATCTCAGCTTGGTCTTTTTCTCCGCTTGAGAACCTATCGAAAAATGATAGTGTAAATCCAGCCATAATAATTAAAATGATCGAACAAATAATGAAAATCGCCTTTTTTTTCATCCTATTCCCTTTCTTTCATTAACTATAAAGTGACTTACGGAATTCAGCCGGCGTTTGACCAAAATGTTTTTTAAATACTGTACTAAAATAACCTGAGTTTGAAAAACCCACCAAATGAGCTACGTCAATTATTTTAAGCTGCTTATCTTTTAAAAATAGCTTGGCACTTTCCATTCGCAAGTTATTCAAATAATCACTGAAGTTTTGACCGATATGATTTTTGAAGATTTCAGATAAGTAAGCACTGTTGATATGAAATTGTTCTGATAATGACGAAAGCGAAATTTCATTTGCATAATGTTTGTCCAAATAACGGCGGACATTATCTACGATTGCCATTCCATTTGAAGAATTACGGGCTGCATGCACCTGCTCAATAATGGAATGAGCCAGATGAATGAGGTGTTCGATAACCCTGCTTTGAGAATTTAGCTCCCATATACTCTGCTGGCATTTCCATATCGTTTTATTTATTTCATTCGTATCTATATCGTATTTTCTTGCAAGTGAACCTAACAAAAATAAAATTCGATTGGCAACAAAAGAAAAGGACATCATCGAGCGGTTATTCGTTCCTCCCAAAATTGAATAAAGATTATTCTTAAAAGCTTCATAGTTTACATTTTCAATCGCATTTATTAATTTCTTTTCAATATCAGGTGAAAAATGAAACATCTCTTTATTAATTGTGCCTTCTATAACCTGTGATTGTGAGCCTAACTGACTTTGACTCCAAGAAAGCAAAGCTGAAATATAGCCTGTTTTAAATTCTGTAAGACCAGTAATAACGGTTCCAATACCAATTACTGTTTCTAGATTTAAGAATTCCTTTACTGATCGCTGCACTGATTTTATAAAACTGGATGTGTGAGTGAACGGTTCTGAATCTATTCGATGGATAAAGTGAATTGTATTTGCATAGCTTGCGTCATAAAAGGAATAAGTCCCTTCATGCGATTGAGCTATTTCCCTGCATAGCATTCTAAAAGGAAGCCATAGTTCCTTTATTATATTTGGATAGTGATCAGACCCTCGAATCTCCACTGTAACAAATTGAACCTGTACGTTTTCATTCGTAAAAACACTTAACTGCAGCTGATGCAGTCTCTCTACTGCCATATTTAGTTCTGACCATTCCTCTTTAACTAAATGCAGCAAATACTGTTCTCGCATTTCTTCTAACTGGCTGTGAACAAGCCTGCTCATACGATCTGATTCGATTTGATTTCTCTTCTCTTCCTCTACTTCTATTCGAATCCTTCTTAAAGCTTCTGTTAATTCATCTGGATCAACAGGTTTTAATAGATAATCTTTTACTCCTTCAATCATTGAAGACCTTACATACTCAAAATCCGAATATCCAGATAAAACGATCACCTTTACATTGGGATGTTCAAGATGACAGTGCTTAACAAATTCGATGCCATCCATGATTGGCATTCTCACATCTGTAATGACAATGTCTGCATCAATTTTCCTTAATTTTTCCAGTGTTTCTTGCCCATTTGAAGCTT
>NZ_PKLB01000005.1:226851-359412 GCF_002858905.1 Bacillus sp. UMB0893
TCATCAGACATACCCACTCCATTATCTTCTACTATGATAAATAGTTGATCTCCGCTCTTTTTGGTTTGGATTTTCAGAACAGCTTTTGTGTTTTCTATAAAACTATATTTTACTGCATTTTCTACAAGCGGCTGTATGATAAATTTAATGATCGGCAAAGACTTTGTTTCTGGATCCTCCTCAATTTCAATCGAGATATCATCTTCATATCTTACTTTTAAGATATCAGTGAAATTGCGTATATAATTTATTTCTTCACCTAATTTCACGACATCACTATGAGTATTCATGGAATACCTCATCATACGCCCTAAATAAATGCTGACATTCATTACCTCTCGATTTTTACCTTGAACAGCTAATCCTCCTATAATTTCGAGAGTATTATTCATAAAATGAGGATTGATTTGCAGTAACAAGGCTTTGTATTCTGCATCTTTTCTGCGGATATTTGCCTCATACTCAATTTCTATTAAGTGATTCAATCGATCAATTGTTTGACCGAAAACTTTAATTAAATAACCAACTTCATCGTTATAAGATTTGATTGAAGGCATAAATCGTTTGGCTCCAGAGAAGTCTCCTTTTTCAATAAATCTCATTGCTTTAGCAAGCTGTCCCAGCGGACTTACGATATTGGTGGATAATAAATAGGAGACAATGATTGTTAAGATGAAAATGAATGCACTTGTAAAGAACAAGTTTTTTTGCAGCTGTTCAATTTCCGAGAACAATTCCGTCTTTGTAATCTCACTGAAAAGGATCCAATCACCGATTTTTAACTTTTGAAAGAATACGAGGTATTCCTCCCCATTATGGTCCGTTTCTATTAAGCCTGTATTTTGCCTGTGATTCGTTATTTTATCTAAGCTTTGATTTAATACATATTTGGGTGTCTGGACCTCCCCCGATAATACATTCGATGCCTCACTATCTAATAAATAAACTCGTCCATTTTCACCGAGTTTGATTTTGCTTAATGCCGTTTCAAGCAATGCTGTCGGAAAATTAATCTTTATAATTCCAGATAATTCAAAGGTATATATATCAAACAGGGGGATAAGATAACTATTTACCTTTCTCTCACGCATGTCTTGATACTGTTGAAATGAATCGATATGTGTTTTCACCCACCGCTGATCATTTTCTGAATACCCTTTGTACCACTCCGTTTTCTTTAGCGATGGATTATTCCCCCAAGTTCCAGTGCCGTCATTTAGAAACATGGAAATTGACATTGCATTTGAGTTATTGATCATCATTGATGATAACTGCATTTTAAGCTGATTTTTCATTAATAAAAGCTGATTATTTGTCGTATCCTCACCCTCTTTTTCTAATTGCATCCACTGTTGAGTCGTTTGATTCACGAGAACTTGTTTTCCGAGATCCTCAGCCTGTGCAGTAATGGAATCAATATAAAGCGAGTACTGATCCATCATTTCTACCGTTGAATCCTTCGTTTGTTCTTCCATAATAGATGTAAACCAGTTCGGAATAATAATGGATAAAAGAAGGAATGGAATCGTTAACAATATAGTGAAAATAATAAATAATCGATTTCGCAAAGAAAAAAACATATAGTCCCCCCGCCTAAAAAGAAAACCCTTACATAAAAATGATAAATATGTCTTTAACCCACTCTTGCAAACTAGTTTTTTGCTTGAATCCATATTTACTATTATTATAGCCCATATAAGCCAATAGCTTCATGGCATATTCACTTGTTTCCATTTCCTTTTATAGTCAGTTAATCTTTTTAATTGGCTGTTTTCGCATAGATTGTTGTTTTTGATTATAAATGTTGTCCGTTCCTTTCCGCTCCAGTCACTTGCTTTCCGCAGTCCGGCTGGGAGCCTCCTCGGCTTTGCCTGTGGGGTCTCCCATTTCCCTCTATTTTACCGCAGGAGTCAAGTGCCTGCAGCGTAGATCCACTTATGGCTTTAAACATTTCTATTCTAATAGCCACAAGGTTTACGAAAAGAGCCTTTTAATTTATCATATCCTGTGAAATTTACTATAAAGGATTTTTGTCATTTTTTTCTGTTATTGTCCTTTATAATCCGCAGATGAAATAAATAAAACTTAAAATGCGATCTCACAAAAACTTCACATCATTTTAATAAAATTGGTATTATACTTCTGTTATATGAAATTATAAAGCGAGGTTTGCATCGTGAAGAGAATAACTGTGATGGTCATAGATGATGAAGAAACAATGAGGGCATTAGTAAAAACTTTTTTAATCCAGGAAGGGTATTCTGTTATTGAAGCCGCTAACGGTATGGACGCTCTTGCGCTTTTGCAGAATAATACACCTGATCTTTTATTGGCAGATGTCATGATGCCTTATATGGACGGATTTTCATTTGCTGGTGAATTGAAAAAGAATCACGATATTCCTCTCATCTTTTTATCCGCAAGAGGAGAAGAGTGGGATAAAGTTCAAGGACTTAAGCTCGGCGGAGACGATTACATCGTGAAACCATTTCACCCTGGAGAACTGTTGGCAAGAATTGAATCTGTCTTAAGAAGAACAAGGCAGATTCCAAAACCGCATACTAGATTCATCATAGGTCCTCTCGTTCTTGATTCACTTGCTTACAAAGCGCTGATAGATGATCAGCCTCTTTCACTAACATTGAAAGAATTTGAGATGCTTTCATTGCTCGCAAGGAATAAAGGGACCGTTTTCACAAGGGATCAGCTGTTGGAATCTGTATGGGGAACTGACTACAACGGCACTGGACGTACAGTAGATACACATATTAAAACGCTGCGGCTAAAATTAAAAGATCATGCATATCTCATTCAAACAGCATGGGGCATCGGCTATAAATTTGAGGTGTAATCTTTGAAAATCAAAAGGCTGAAACTAAGTCAGAAAATCTTATTTCTTATTGGAGTCTGTATTTTATTCAGTATTCTTTTCTCTTTTTTCTTTCTTCATTTTTTATATAAAGAGCTATACATTAACAGCATTAAAGAATCCGTCATATACCAAGGAGAAAGGACTGCTTCTCATTATCACTACGGATCTCTGAGCGATGAAATCATCGAAAAAATCCATTGGTACAATGTTGTTTCTGAATATGAAGTGATCGTATTTGATCGTATTGAAGAATTAACAACATATTTTCCTTATGAAGTGAACTATGAAGCGCTGATTAATAACCAGGATCGCAAACAGCTTGAAAAAGGAAACTTTGTTATGAAAGACGGTTATGTGAAGGAGTTTAACCGTGAAATTGTCGGAGCTGTTTTCCCAATAATGGGAGAAGCTGGTCTTATTGGATTTATATATATTTATGTACCTTTGGCTGATCTTCAGGAAGTGTTTAAAGGAAGTCTCCCTATCTTAGTCCTTGTCGGGTCCATATTTTTCATTATTCTCTTTCTAGTGGTCAATAAGATCCAAAGTTCCCTTTTTAAGCCTCTAAACGAGATTGAAGCATTTTCAAAAGAGGTTTCAAAAGGCAATTATTCAAATCGCTTACTTAATAAGAATAACGACGAGATCGGTCAATTGGCTCTTGCCTTCAATTCGATGAGCCAGTCGTTAGAGGAACAAGAGACCCGGAAAAAAGAGTTTTTATCAAATGTGGTTCACGAACTGAGAACACCCTTAACATATATCGGCGGCTATACTCAAGCATTAAAACAGCAAATCTATACATCACCCGAAGAAGCTCAGCACTATTTGAAAACCATTGAAAATGAAACAAACCGTCTTAAGAAACTGATTCATGATGTGATTGAACTGGACCATCTTCAAGAAAATATGTACATTCTGAATGAAGAACCAATGGCGATTGCCCAGCTATTTTTAGATACACTTGCTCTTTTTGATATCCGCATTAACGAAAAGCAATTAAACATCGAATTAGACATTCAGGAAGATCTCATTGTCAATGGTGATCCCAAACGGATGCAGCAGGTTTTCTACAACCTTTTAGATAATGCCATAAAATATTCTGCAGAAAAAAGCATAATCAAAGTGAACCTGATTGAAGAAAACAAAAAAAAATTGTTGTTTCAAGTTAACAACAAAGGTAATGAAATATCTGAAACCGATATTGGACATATCGGGGAGCGCTTTTTCCGTACAGATAAAGCGAGAAGCAGATCTACAGGCGGAACTGGTTTAGGTATATCAATTGTAAAAGAAATTGTAAGGCTTCATGGGGGCTCGTTTTCACTAAGCAGCCATACATCAAATGGGACAACCGTTTCGATCATACTGCCTCTTCTGCTGTGACGGTAGGATATGCAAAAAATGAAAGTACAATGTCTAATTTGTACTTTCTTTTTTGCTAATTTGATTTTACAAGCTGCACACATACTAACATTAAAAATGAAATACCAATCATGCTCATGACCCATAACCAAGCCATTTCCATATTGCCGGAATCAATGGCAATATAGATGGCTGTAGAAGTCGTTTGTGTTTTTCCTGGAATGTTGCCCGCGAACATTAACGTTGCTCCAAATTCACCAAGCGCTCTTGTAAAACTCAAGATTCCTCCTGAAATGATAGATTTAAGTGTAAGAGGAATGGAAACATAAATAAATAGGCTATATTCATTCGCACCATCTACACGGGCTGCGTCCTCAATTTCTTTATCTATCGATTCAAACCCGGTTTTAGCGGATTGGTACATAAGGGGAAAGGCAACTACAACAGAAGCAATAACAGCTGCCCACCATGTAAACATAATCGGCTGGTTAAACAGCCATTCAATCAATTCCCCTGCTGGACTGTTCCTGCCAAAAAAGAAAATCAGCAAAAACCCCACGACAGTAGGAGGTAATACTAATGGCAAAAGGAAGATCGTTTCGATGATAACTTTCCCTTTGAACCTCTTCCCAGCCATTATCTTCCCAAAGAATAACCCTAATATAATAACTATTATTCCAGATACAGACGCGATCTCAATGGAGAGTCTGACTGGAGACCAGAAATCAGCTGTCATTTTGATTCATTCAGTCCTTTAAATCCATACATTTCTAAAATCTTCATAGATGCTTCTTTTTGAAGATAATCAAAGAATTGTTTGGCTTCTTTTGGATGGGAACTATTTTTTATCACACCCGCAGGATAAATAATGGGTTCATGAGTATTTTCCTTCGCAATCTCTGCTATCTCAACTTTTGGAGAACTAAGCGCATCTGTTTTATACACCATTCCTGCGTCAACATTATTCAATTCTACATATGTAAGAACCTGGCGGACATCTTTAGCGTATACCACTTTTCCTTCAATTATTTTCCAAATATTTAAGTGTTCTAATGTTTCTTTAGCATACTGCCCTGCCGGTACAGTCTCAGGGGTGCCAATGGAAATTTTCTCTGTTTTGGTTAGGTCATCAAATCCATTAATATCAATATTCGAATCCTTTGGAACCACTAAAACAAGTTCATTACCAACAAGATCTGCACTTTTTTTCTTTTCAATGAATCCTTCATGCACTAATTGATCAAATTTGTCTTCAGCAGCAGAGAAAAAGAGATCGACTGGCGCCCCTTGAGTGATTTGCTGTTGAAGCGCACCTGAGGCTCCAAAGTTAAAAACTACTTTTATATGAGGGTGTTCCTTTTCAAAGGCCGTTTTTATGCCTTTCAATGCATCTTGCAAACTGGCTGCTGCTGAGATCGTCAATTCCACCTTTTTGTCAGGAGCTTCTTGTTTCTGAATTGCTGTACATCCAGACACAGCCAACAATAAAAGCATCATCAAAAATAAGATATATCTCTTTTTCATTCCTCTTTCTCCCTCGAAAATCAGAGTTCCTTACACCTAATTATTATTACTATAACAAAAATGAACATAGTTCACCTGTCTCCTGAATTCATTCAGCCAATTTTTCAGTTTTATTTGTTGAATTATTGCTAATCTTTTCTCACATATATTTCACAATCATCGTTTATTCTTGTTATACAAATCTATTATCTGTCTATAAATGACTAGAGAAATGAGGTGCAAATTGAAAAATGCATTAAGCCTATTCATAGTTTTATCATTGGGATTTCTTTCGGCGTGCAATTTAAATGGCAATGAGTCTTATCAAATGAAATCGTTTACTTTTATTAATCAAAAAGGACAGGACTTTGGAGTTGAAGATTTGAATGGAAAAGTATGGATTGCAGATTTTATTTTTACTAGCTGTGAGACAGTCTGTCCGCCAATGACGGCTAATATGGCATCTTTGCAGAAAAAATTTAAATCTGAAGACATTCCAGTAGAGTTCGTTTCTATGAGCGTCGATCCAGCGGTTGATACACCAGATAAACTCAAATCTTTTATGGGTAAGTTTACAGAGGATGATTCTAATTGGAATATGCTGACTGGCTATTCCCAGCAGGAAATAGAAGAGTTTGCAAGAGATGAATTTCAAACCCTGATTCAAAAACCTGAATCTTCAGATCAGGTCATACACGGGACTAATTTTTATTTAATTAATCAAAATGGTGAAATTGTAAATGATTATAGCTTTACCCAAGGAGACGGCTTTGAAAAAATCATAGCTGATGTAAAAAAACAACTGTAGAAACCAGAGGAGAACCAGCATGTTTAATAGTGAGAGAAACGTTCAAGAGGATCTAGTATTGCAAGCCCGTGAATCTGCAAGCCAAAAAAGGACAAAAACTTCAATTTATCAAGCTGTTTGGAGATGGCACTTTTATGCGGGACTCATATTTGCTCCCTTTCTAATTATTTTAGCTTTTAGCGGCGGAGTGTATCTTTTTAAGCCGCAAATTGAAAATTATCTTTATAAGGATATGTACTTTGTACAAGAAGATGGTTCAAGTACCCTGTCTCCATCGGCTCAGGCTGAAAAAGTAAAAGAGATATATCCTGATGGATCTGTAACCTCCATTAAATTTTATGACGACCCGCAGCGTACTACGGAAATCGGTTTACTTAAAAAAGATCAAATGACCTCTGTCTTTGTTAATCCTTATAATGGAGACATTCAAGGAAGTTTAAAGGCCGAGGATAAATTCACGGAAATCTTTGTAAAACTTCACAGTGAGCTGCTTGTTGGAGGAACAATTGCCAACAGGTTAGTCGAACTTGCCGCATGCTGGGCGGTAATACTGCTCATAACCGGCTTATATATATGGTTTCCAAGAACTAAAGCATCTATTTGGGGAACCCTATTACCGAGATTCAGAAATAAAGGAAGGACGTTTTGGCGTGATATGCATGCAGTTCCAGCTTTCTGGTTCTCAGTTGCTATTTTAATATTAATTGCTACAGGACTACCTTGGTCTGGCGTGATGGGGGAACAAATCAATAGACTGGCTACAGCTACAAACACCGGAACTCCGCCATTTGCCAATGTCTGGGATGAAAAACCTGAGTCACTAATCCGAACTCAGGATGTTGCTCCGGAAGTTCCTTGGGCAACAGAGAACCTTCCAGTTCCTGCATCTTCCAGTGCAAAGTATGTATCCATTTCACTAGAAGATGTTCAATATATAGCTGAGAATGAACAGGTCAAAAAACCATATACCATTTCATTTCCCCAAGATGAAAAAGGAGTTTACACCATTTCTGCATCACATGCAAATCCCAGCAGTGATGCAACCTTACACGTTAATCAATACAGCGGTTCAGTTTTAAGCGATGTACGTTTTCATGATTATGGAATCATGGCAAAAGGGATATCACTCGGTATCGCCCTGCATGAAGGCTCGTTATTTGGACTTGCCAATCAAATGATTGGATTAATTGTTTGTTTAGGATTAATTGGATTAGTCCTTAGTTCATTTTTTATGTGGAGAAAACGCAAACCTAATGGGAAATCAGGTGCACCAGCTAAACCACAGAATAAAAAGGTTACCCGGGGAGTTTTCATCATCATGCTGGCACTTGGAATAATAATGCCCTTGGCTGGTATCTCCATTATCGTTGTCTTTATTTTTGACCGTTTTATTTTTGTACGAATCAAGCCGCTGAAAACTTGGATAGGATGATGAAACGATGAAGAGAAAATTACCATGGATGCTGTTTTCAATTTTTATTCTAACTGCCTGTGCAGCAAATACGGATCAAGCCGCTGAAAATGAAACACCAAAAGTAGTGGAAGTTGACATTCAATTACCTGATTCACTTACTTTGAATCAGGAAAATATTTTTAGAGCAGAAGTAACGCAAGGAAATGAAGCAGTTGAAGATGCTGACGAGGTTGTATTTGAAATTTGGAAAGCTGACGAAAAAGAAAAGGTTGAGAAGATCGAAGCTGTTCATGAAAAGAACGGAATATACAGTGCTGCGAAAAGCTTTATAGAAGACGGTGTATATTTTATTCAAACACATGTAACGGCCCGGGATATGCACGTGATGCCAAAGCAGCAATTTGTGATTGGCGAAGTATCTGAAGAAGAAATAAAGGCTGCTGAAGAGGCTGCTGAACAGGAAAAAGGGAATACAGGTCAACATCATTAAACATTAGAAACATAAAATAACTAAAAAGTAGTCTGGTTCACTGATTATTTGAACCGGCTTCTTTTTTCATTTTCGTAAAGTTTGTTGCTTATAGAGAAATGGTTAAAACCTTTAGTGGATTGTAGCGGAAGCCACATGACTCCTGCGGGAAATAGAGGGAAATGGGAGAGCCCACAGGGATAGCCGAGGAGGCTCTCCGCGGAAAGCAAGTGCCTGCAGCGATAATCCACAAGTACAATTAATAACCAAAAACAACAATCAATGCGAAAACAGCCATTAAAAAAGACCAAATAAAAGTGGCCTTTTAGCATGTTCCATATTCTATTCATCATTGCCTTGATTAAAAATCATGATGAACTTAATTAATTCAAATAACGCCATAAGAGCACCCGCTACATACGTTAATGCTGCAGCACCAAGTACTTTATTCACACCGCGCTCTTCTTCATTGCGGATGATTCCTTCAGAAACAATGTAATCTTTTGCTCTAGAGCTTGCGTTAAATTCAACAGGAAGCGTAACTAGCTGAAAAGCCACCGCTGCAGAGAAAAAAATAATTCCGATTCCAATCAAGTTAAATGACCCTAATAAAAAACCGCCAATAAGAAGGAACGCCGCAATCCCGGAGGTAATGTTTACGACAGGAAACATTTTATGTCTCAGTGTTAAAGCACCATATGACTCTTTATGCTGGACGGCATGCCCTACTTCATGTGAGGCAATTGAAATAGCAGCGATTGAATTCCCATGATAAACGGGTTCAGATAAACGAACAACTTTTTTTGTGGGATCATAATGGTCTGTCAGTGTACCTCTTACAGCTTCTACAGGCACTTGATGCAAACCATGATGATCCAAAATGCGCCTTGCTGTTTCCATTCCTGTCATCCCTGATGATCCTTGAACCTTTGACCATTTATTAAAATTACTTTTCACTTTAAACTGTGCCCATAGCGCTAATCCAAATGCAGCAAATACCAAAAAATCCATTGGATGAAAAAACATGTGTTGATTCCTCCCGCTCTCCGATTATTCTTACCTTTGAAATTTTCTTCCTATTATCATATCCCCTGATACAGTAGAACGTTATGGTGTGTACGAACAATGTAAATAATTGACCTATCCTTTACTATTACCTGATGCAACATCTAATAAACAATGAAGTCTTAACATGAACTTCCGAAAATGTAGTAAAATAATGGTACAGTCTTTAGGGAAAAGAAGGTGTAGATATGACATCACAGCAGGAACAGGATACGCTGGATCAATTGAATGAGTCTGAAAAGCATTACTCAGACACAAAATTTTGGAGTAAGTTAAAGAAGTATGGTAAAAAAGCAGGCTCATCTGTTGTATACGCAGTGCTGCTTTTATATTTCACACTGCAAAAGCCTGAAGTACCAAAGAAAACGAAGGGTATCATAATCGGAGCATTAGGATACTTTATTTTGCCGTTAGATTTAATCCCTGACTTAGCCATTGGAGTCGGCTTCACAGATGACCTTGGAGCACTAGGGCTCGCTTTATTGCAGGTGGCCATGTATATCGACCAGGATATTAAGGATCAGGCAAGAGCAAAACTTATCGAGTGGTTTGGAGATCATGTTGATACCTCAGACGTAGACGCGAAAATTTTATAATAATTAAGCTAAAGCACCAGGCACATCTTGCTTGGTGCTTTTAATGTCTTGGTGCAAACAGCATAATCGAAACTCCAATTATACAAATCCCTGCTCCTAACAGATCAAATAGGTCAGGCGCTTTTTTATCCACACCCCATCCCCATAAAACGGAAAGAACTATAAATATTCCTCCATAGGCTGCATACACCCTTCCAAAAGAAGGAAACGTCTGCAGAGCTGCAATAACTCCGTATATGGCTAAAGATAAACCACCAAAAATACCCCAATATACTGGCTTCCCTTCACGAAGCCAAAGCCAAATTAAATATCCTCCTCCAATTTCGGCAAGTCCTGCCAGCAGGAATAAAAAAATAATCGTAATTATGACAAAAACACCTCACTAAAATCCTCATTTTCACTAACATAAACCGCTAACATAGCTTTTTCTTCTGAATGAGGGCGGTACTTAAAAAGGAAACTAGCTTTTCCAATAGAAATAAATAGAAATATTTTCAAGTAGCTATCACTATCTTTTCTGCTTCATTAACTGTAAATCAATATACAGCTGAATTCGCGTATAAAAGTCATCAAAATCAATCGTGGTGAGTTCAGCCATCTGGTTAATTCTGTATTTTAACGTATTGGTGTGAATAAATAGCTGTTCCGCTGTCGGTTTGATTCGACAATTGTTCAGCAGATAAATTTCCAGTGTTTGAAGTAATTTGGTTTGGCTTTCTAAATCCTTTTTGAGCAGAATCTCTAAATTTTTATTGATATAATCCGTCTTACTATGGTGCTTGGAAATCGTTTCAAGGTAACGAAATATCCCAAGCTTTTCATATTTGAATGGAAGCTGGTCAGGAGAGCCGATAAATTTGGCTGCATTGATCACTTCCAGCGCTTCAAAATAAGACTTTCTTAATTGCAGAATCGAGGAATATTCATTTCCGATTCCTGAGTATACATTTTTGCTGAATTGTGAAAGAACGGTATTCGTCAATTCCTCTGCGCTATCAGAAAGCTGGTCTGTACCTTGAATATTGCTGCCGATTATAACAACAATCTTTAATTGATCGGTAAAGACATGGGAGAAATGGTTCAAAGCGTTTGCAAATAACCGGACGGTTTCCGTTACTTCAGCAAATAGCTCCTCATCACTCCGGGCTATTGTAAAAATATTTACAATAAACGTTTCCGGAATGAGGATATTTACATTTGCAGCTTCCCACTTGATTTGGTTTTCAGTTTGAAAGATTTCATCGATGATCTTTTTATAAAACTCATTTTTTTCTTCATTTTTCCTCAGATTCACCTGGTTTTTTTGATAAAGAAGCTTTCCGATATGGTGAGATACCTCATGTAAAAATTGCAGATCCGAGTCCGTCATTTTTTCCGTTTCCTGGACCCATATATATCCAAAAACTTGTTCCTTATGGATGGCGCTAACAACGACTCGCTGATTTAAGCCAATTTCCTCGATTTGTTTAACTCGAAACGGATGAGGTACGGTTTTTAACTGTTCTACAATGCCTTCGTCCATAAATTTCTCCAGGATTGGAATCGGCCAATGCTTTGTGAAGATGGTTTGCTGATTGGCTTGATCGAAGTGTTCTATATAATAGGAGCTGTATGCCAGCAATGAGAATTGATCATTTTCAATAACGACTGGTTTTTTTAAATACGTGCTGACCATATCTGTAATATCGTTAATATTTGTTTGAGTCAGAATTTTTTCCAGTAACATATATGGCCCCCTGCTTCTAATGATGAATCTAATTATAATACTTTTATAAGAAGGAAGTGAATAGGGGCTGAAAGAAAGAAGGACCGGGATATGAAAAACTTTTCATATCCCGGTCCTAGGTGTATCCTTATTCTTTTAATGTTTTCTCGAATTCCTCGAATTTCGATTCTACTTCTCTAGAAGGCTGGGCTGTAAGCAAGCTGACAACGAGGATCGCAAGTAAGCTTGCAGCAAATCCAGGGATCATTTCGTAAAGCGTATCCGATAGTCCTGCCATTGACCAGAAAATAACGGTAGCGGCTCCAACGATCATCCCTGCTAACGCACCCCATTTCGTCATGCGTTTCCAGAAGAGGCTGAGCAGAATCAATGGACCGAATGAAGAGCCGAATCCTGC
Organism: Bacillus sp. UMB0893; assembly: GCF_002858905.1. Lineage (NCBI taxonomy): Bacteria > Bacillati > Bacillota > Bacilli > Caryophanales > Bacillaceae > Bacillus > Bacillus sp. UMB0893. The sequence continues at coordinate 239,067 of NZ_PKLB01000005.1, forward strand.
CCATGCATACCCCACAAGACCAAGAATTGTGTCGTTTTTCTCCCAAGAGAGAATAAGCGCGATAACGGAAATGATCAGTACTGATAGTCTGCCTAAAAAGACAAGCTCTTTATCAGACGCTGAACGGCGGAAGAAGGTTTTATATAAATCCTCTGTTAATGAGCTGGCTGTAACTAGAAGCTGAGAAGAGATTGTACTCATGATGGCAGCCAGTATAGCTGAAATTAAGAATCCAGTGATGAATGGGTGAAATAATACTTCACCTAAGACGATGAAAACTGTTTCAGGGTCATCAAGCTTCATATCATTTTGAGAAAAATAAGTGATTCCGATGAATCCCGTCAGCATGGCACCGATACTTGAGAAAATCATCCATCCCATCCCGATATTGCGGGCTTTCTTAATTTCCTTTACAGAATTGATCGCCATAAAGCGGACAATGATATGAGGCTGTCCAAAATATCCAAGCCCCCAGGCAAATAAAGAAATAACTCCTAAAAAGCTTGTTCCAGTAAAAATATTTAAAAGGGCAGGATCAATGGATCGTGCTGTATCTATAGTCGGACCGAAACCGCCAACATGGATGAGAGTCACGATAGGCACAAGGATCAAGGCAATAAACATGATAATCCCCTGAACAAAGTCCGTCCAGCTCACAGCCAGGAATCCGCCGAATAAAGTATAGGCGACAACAACACCTGTTAAAATCCATAAGCCAGTATGATAATCAAGGCCAAACGTACTTTGGAATAAAACACCGCCGGAAACCATACCTGATGAAACATAAAACGTAAAGAATATTAAAATAACTAAAGCTGAAATAAGTCGCAGAATACGTGATCCATCAGCGAATCGGTTTTCCAGAAAAGCTGGAATGGTAATTGAATTATTCGCTACTTCTGTATAGGTTCTTAATCTTGGGGCAACGTACAGCCAGTTCGCGTAGGCACCCAGTGTCAGACCGATTACAATCCACATAGAGCTAAGTCCAGTTGCAAACATAGCACCAGGCAGTCCCATTAAGAGCCAGCCGCTCATGTCTGCAGCACCGGCACTTAATGCTGTAACAGCCGGGCCAAGCCCGCGATCGCCCAGCATATAATCATTTAAATTAGAAGTTCTTTTGTAGGCGAAGTATCCAATAATCAGCATACCTGCCATATAAATACTTATAGATAGTATTAGTGCATAATCAATCATAGAGTAACTCCTTTCAAATCTAAAATGATAGGTTTAGAACATTTTCCAAGGACACTTTTTTGCAAAGGGTTTCAATTAATTGTTAAATGTGAATTATTAGACATTTAAGCCGAAACATACTCTTGCAAAATGTGATGGTCCTTCTTTCACTTTTTATAAAAAGAGGAAGCAACTTTTTTGTTACTTCCTCAATAAAGCCGGATTTAACTAGATTTATACCTATTAATAGTTGTCATTATCAATCTATATATCTGAATCACACTTCTATTCCTCTATTAAAAAGTTTCAGAAGTGGTCTTAGCTTGCATATGAAGCTGCAAGTAATCTGGTCCTCCTGCCTTGGAATCAGTTCCAGACATGTTGAATCCTCCGAAAGGCTGATAGCCTACGATTGCGCCTGTGCAGCCGCGGTTAAAATATAAGTTTCCTACATGGAAGTCTTCACGCGCTTTTTCCATATTCGTGCGATTTGTCGTAATGACAGCACCTGTCAACCCATACTCTGTGTTGTTGGCAATATCAAGCGCCTCTTCAAAGCTTTTTGCTTTTGTAAATGCAACGATTGGTCCGAAGATTTCTTCCTGCATTAAACGGGCTTGCGGATCAACATCAGCAACGATTGTCGGCTGAACGAAGTAGCCTATAGAGCTATCTCCCTCTCCGCCAGTAAGAATGCGTCCCTCTTCTTTGCCAATTTCAACATAGCTCATAATTTTGTCAAAGGCAGCCTGATCGATTACCGGTCCCATGAAATGATTCTCTACAGGGTTGCCGACTGTCAATTGCTTTGTTAATTCAACAGCGCGATCTAAAACTTGATCATACACATCTTCAACGATAACAACACGGGAACAAGCCGAACATTTTTGTCCAGAGAAGCCAAATGCCGATTTAACAATTGATTGAGCCGCTAGTTCTAGATCTGCTTCTTTGTCCACTACAATCGTATCTTTTCCGCCCATTTCAGCAATGACACGCTTCAGCCATATCTGGCCGTCGTTTAATTCAGAAGCACGCTTGAAAATGCGAAGTCCCACATCACGTGAACCTGTAAATGATATAAATCGAGTTTTTGGATGGTCTACCAGGTAGTCTCCTACTTCTGCTCCACTGCCTGGTACAAAGTTTAACACGCCTGCTGGAAGTCCTGCTTCCAACATTACTTCTACAAATTTGGCAGCAACAATTGGTGTCGTTGAAGCCGGTTTTAATAGAATCGTATTGCCTGTTACGATAGCTGCAACAGCTGTTCCTGCCATGATTGCAAATGGGAAGTTCCAAGGTGAGATGATGATCCCGACGCCTAATGGAATGTAATCATAACGATTATATTCACCTGGACGGCTTTCAACAGGGACACCATTTTTGAGCTTCAGCATTTGGCGTGCGTAGAATTCAAGGAAGTCAATCGCTTCAGCTGTATCTGCATCAGCCTCGTTCCAAGGTTTACCTGCTTCTTTTGTCAGCAGGGCAGAAAATTCATGCTTGCGGCGGCGAATAATCGCAGCTGCTTTGAACAGGACGTCTGCACGGATTTCCGGCTTCACTTTTTTCCAGCTTTCAAATGCAGCAGCAGCTTCCTGCATTGCTTTTTCTGCAAGCTCTTGGTTCGCCTTTGATACACGGCCAATGACTTCTTGCTTATCTGCAGGATTATAAGAGACAATTTTATCATCCGTTGTCACTTTTTCTGCTCCGATATATAGAGGATAGTCTTGCCCTAAGTAGCCTTCAACTGTTTGAAGTGCTTCCAGATAGTCTTTCTTGTTTTCTTCTTTTGAAAAATCAATAAATGGTTCGTGTTTATATGGAATCATTGATATTGCACCTCTTCATAGAATATTTTTATATCTGATTGAAATTTAACTTTTCACCATTCCTTTGAATGCAAAGGCAATATTGGATGGTCTTTCTGCAAGTCTTCTCATGAAATATCCATACCAATCAAGACCATACGGTACATAAACTCGCATTTTATAGCCTTGCTTTACCAGTTCCAATTGTGTTTTGTTTCTCATTCCATAAAGCATTTGGAATTCGAACATGGAATTCGGAATGTTATGCTTTTTAGCCAGTATTTTAGTATACTCGATGATTTGGTCATCATGAGACGCGACCGCCGTATAATTACCGTTAAGCATGCTTTGCTCAATCAGTTTTTTATAGTTTTCATCCACATCTTTTTTCTCAGGAAAAGCGACCTCTGGTGACTCTTTGTATGCTCCCTTAACGAGTCTCAGGAATGGCTTATATTGTGCGAAATCGCTTAAATCCTTCTCTGTACGATATAAATAGGCCTGTAATACTGTGCTGATGCAGCTGTATTTTTCTTTGAACTGTCTGAAAATATCAAGAGTAGCCTGACAGCGGACTTCATCTTCCATGTCAATTGTGACCATGACATTGTGTTTTTCTGCTGTATCAAGAATTTTTGTCATATTTTCGATAACAAGCTTATGATCAATATCAAGACCTAATGATGTCATCTTTAGAGAAACCTGCGAATCCAGTTTTTCTCTGCTGATCATTTTTATCGTTTCAATGCATTCTGCTGTTCTTTCACGGGTCACTTCCTCTGAATCTACGAATTCACCAAGATGGTCAACTGTCACCAGCAAACCGCTTTCATTAAGCTGTTTAATGAATTTGATGGAACTTTGGAAATCCGTTCCCCCGATAATTTTTCCAGCTGCAAAACTTCCGCCGCGTTTCTTTGCGATATTATTAAGTAAATTATTTTTAGATAAAAACAAGAAAAAGTCCCTTGTAATCGCTTCCATTATTAAGGCACCCCCTAAAAAGTTATAGTTCACAATGTAATTTTACGTTTATTCGACAATTTTCACAACGTTCTAAAAAAACAAGAATTTAGCCTTGTATTTGTCTGTTATGGACAATTGGGTGGATAGTTGGAGAGTTGTATTCAGATTGGTACCCGTTCCTTTCCGCACGAGTCAAGTGCTCTCCGCTACAATCCCCTAAGGTTTTAAACATTTAGTCTAAAAGCAACAAAGTTTACGAAAAGAGCCAAAAAAAAGAAGCACACTCCCTATCTTACGGAGTGTGCAAACTTATTTTCAAGCCTTATTTCGAACTCTGCCGGATACAAACTTATAAATTAATACTGCGGCTGCAATGACTAGAAGAAAATGAATAATGCCGCCTACTACATTGAAAATCAATCCCAGTACCCAAAGTAAAAGCAATACTCCTATAATGGTCCATAACATCTTCTTTTCCTTCTTTCTCAAAAGGGTTTTGTAATATAACCTTACTTTTCCCTATATGATTGAAGTTAAACTTTATTCAGCGAGGGCTTCTGCTCTTCTAGCCTGAATGTTCGTTAAAAAAGGATGTGCTTATTTAACTGATTATTAATTATACATATAAGATTACATTTACTATATTGATCTTCTTTCTAAAAAGACAACATCTCTCCACACACCATTCATTTTACCAATCCGTTCTCTAATCCCAACTTCTCTAAACCCAGCTTTTTTATGTAATTTCAAGCTTGGGGTGTTTTCAGGAAAAATACCTGCTTGAAGTGTCCAAAATCCTTCTTTTTCACTTAAATCTATGATTGAGCGCAGCAGGGCATTTCCAATTCCCTGACCTTTGGATGTTTGACTAATATAAATGCTTATATCTGCTACACCAGCGTATACGCATCTTTCTGAAACGGGACTTAATGCAGCCCAGCCAAGGACTTCATTTTCACCTTTAGCAACTAGCCGACATGTTTTAGAATGGCTTTCATCCCAGCTTTCCCATGAAGGTGCGTCGGTTTCGAATGTAGCATTGCCGGTTGCAATTCCATCAAGATAGATCCATTTGACCTGGTCCCAGTCACTATCAAGCATTTTTTCTATCTTAAAATCCATCATGCACACCCTCCATCACTTAATGGTTTATCTATTTATATTCCTTAATAATATCAAGTTGTAGTTGAACAGAACAATGCTCAGTGAAAAACTTCAACTTTCCTCGCAATAGAATCTCCTTCATTATAATAGAGTGATTCACTTTTGATTGATATCTAAAAGAAAGCCGTGAGAAGATCTCACGGCTTTCTTTTAGACTATTCGCCAGTCTTGGCAAAACGCTCAATTCTTTCACCAATCTCATCACGTACGCGTTGGAAGAACGCCCATTTTTCTTCTTCCGTTCCTTCTGCTTTCGCAGGGTCATCAAATCCCCAATGCACTCGTTTAATATGCGGAGGTGTTACAGGGCAATGGTCAGCAGCATGTCCGCAAAGTGTGACAATCAAATCTGCATTGTTTAAGATTTCAGGATCAATCACATCTGATGTTTGGTTTGAGATATCGATTCCTGTTTCTTTCATTGCCTTAACAGCGTTAGGATTTAAACCATGTGCTTCAAGTCCGGCACTTTTCACATCCCACTCTTCACCAAGATGTTTTTTCGCCCAGCCTTCTGCCATTTGGCTTCTGCAAGAGTTTCCCGTACATAAGAAGTAGATTGTTTTTTTAGACATAGTAGTTGTCTCCTTTTTTAGTTGTTTTATATAATCAGCAGCCACAGATAGAGTCCAACAAGTGTTATAAACAAAGTTGGAATTGTTAGAATAATGCCTGTTTTAAAGTACGTGCCCCAAGATATCTTGACGCCTTTTAAGCTCAAAACATGGAGCCATAAAAGCGTGGCAAGAGAACCAATTGGGGTAATTTTAGGTCCTAAATCAGAACCAATTACATTTGCATAAATCAAAGCTTCTCTTATAGTGCCTGCCGTGTCTGTATCGGCAATGGCTAAAGCATCTATCATGACGGTCGGCATGTTGTTCATTACTGAAGATAAGATAGCAGCAATGAAGCCCATTGAAATCGTTGCGACAAATAATCCCTGATCAGCTGCCACTTGAATCACATCAGCTAAAACAGCTGTTAATCCTGCATTACGAAGACCATACACAACGACATACATCCCAATTGAGAAGAAAACGATCGCCCATGGAGCTCCTTTAAGTACATTTTTCGTATGAACTGCAGGACTTCGTCTAGCCATAACTAAGAAGTAGATGGCAACTACGCCTGCAACAAAGGATACTGGAATGTGCATAAACTCACTGATAAAGTATCCGATAAGCAAAATTCCAAGTACAACCCAAGATAAACGGAAAATTTTTTCATCTTTGATTGCTTCTTTAGGCACCTTAATATCACAAAGATCATAATTTCTTGGAATGCTTTTGCGGAAAAAAAGATATAAGACCACTATACTTGCAACCAAAGAAAAAAAGTTAGGAACAATCATCCGTGAAGCATAATCAATAAAGCCAATATTAAAGTAATCAGCAGAGACAATATTCACTAAATTACTGACCACCAGCGGCAATGAGGTTGTATCTGCGATAAACCCGCTCGCCATAATAAATGGAAACACCATTTTCTCTTCAAAATTCAGGTTCCTGACCATCGCAAGGACAATAGGAGTTAAAATCAGAGCTGCACCGTCATTCGCAAAAAACGCTGCTACCAATGCCCCTAAAACTGATACATATATAAACATTCTGACGCCATTTCCTCTTGCCGCTCTTGCCATATGCAGAGCGGACCATTCAAAGAAACCAATCTCATCTAAGATCAGAGAGATAATAATAATTGCGATAAACGCAAGTGTTGCATTCCAAACAATCGACGTCACATCAATGACGTCACCAAAATCAACTACTCCAACTAATAAAGCAACGATAGCTCCCCCACAGGCTGACCAGCCGATTGAGAGATTTTTAGGCTGCCAAATCACCAAGATGAGAGTTAAAAGAAAAATCAATGAAGCTAAAATTACTGAAGTCAATCTTTCTTCCCCTCTCTATTCACATGAAATACGCAATCCTTGTGCTTCTATTTCTGTTAATAAATTATCTTGTGCAGGTAAATACTCTAATAATCCTTTTATGAATGGGTAATACTCATTCTCTTTATTTGCTGAATAAAATATCCATTGACCTTTGCGGTTTTCATTCACCAATCCCGCATCACGAAGTTTTCGCAGATGCTGACTGATTGCAGGCTGACTAGTACTAAAGATGGCAACAAATTCACACACACAGCAATCATTCGTCTCAAGCAGTTTCATCATCGTGAGACGTGTTTTATCACCAAGCAATTTAAGTATTTGAGACACTTTCTGAATATCAGAAGCCACTTCCAATTACCAACACCTCCATGTCGTTAATCATTATATAATCATTTGCTTATATTAGCAAAATATAATTTATAAAATTGTATCACGTCTTGCAAGAATGACCTATTTTGCTTAATTGCGATTTTGAGGGCCTCATTCAGGCTCTTTGATACCCTTATTTTCCTCATTTGCGATTTTGAGGGTCTCATTCAGGCTCTTTGATACCCTTATTTTACTCATTTGCGATTTTGAGGGTCTCATTCAGGCTCTTTGATACCCTTATTTTACTCATTTGCGATTTTGAGGGTCTTATTCGGGCTCTTTGACGCCCTAATTTTGCTCATTTGCGATTTTGAGGGTCTCATTCGGGCTCTTTGACGCCCTAATTTTGCTCATTTACGATTTTGAGGGTCTCATTTATTCTCCTGGACAAAGGATCAGTTGGAGGATCACACCATATTTTCCCTTTCAATTCATCGAACGGTATAGTAAGTATTTTGAAATCTCAGTAATTAATGTATCAGTTGGATGAACTTCAACGCGTTCCAATCGCTTAACGAATGAAACAGATGTATGAAGCATTAACGCGAAATTCTCCTCAGAAATATAGCTTCTTTCTCTGTTAAAATAAATAAATTCTCCAAATTCTTTTTCGATAGCATGGTGTCGTAAGTAACAAAACTCGGTATCTATATCTTTATAAGAATAAAAGCCTGAGGGAAACCTCCCTCAAGCTTTTTGTGATCCTTAAAATAAATTACGAAATTGATTCTCTTGACTCTGCAGAATTTAATGCTGATGCTTTTTCTTGAAAGTAAAAGAGCAGCCATAACGATGCCAGCATAATAAAGATGCCCGCTCCACCCCAATAAAGATATGTAAATCCTTGTTCAAGTCTAATTAACATGTAACCTAAAAATGGTCCCAGTGCCGCCCCAACATCTTGAACTATGGAGTATAAAGTAAGAAAAGAAACAACATTTGCACTCCTAGACGCATCAATTGCAATGGCATCGGTAAGTGTAGATATAGCCGTAGCTCCGATCATTACTAACAAGACAGTAAAGATCCATAAGCTTAACGGTAAGTAACTTGAAATGATTCCAAATGAAACAGCCGTAAAAACGAGTGAAATTATGAAAATGGGAATCCTTCCATTTGGTCCATCCGACCAGATGCCAATTTTTCTGCCTAAAAATGGTTCCCACATCCACCTTACAGATTGGATGAGACCGGATAAAAAAGTCACGCTGACAATTAGTCCAAAGAGTCCGATTTGCTGACCATAATTCTGTTCAATAAGTGAGCTCAAAGTTGAAGTAAGTACGCCTTGAAATAATAACGTTATAAAAAAACCGCTAATAATGATTAGGAGTTTCCTTTTAAAAACGAATGAAAAATCAAAGAGCCGACGAGAGTTTATTTTCTTTTCAACCTGAAGATGTGAATCTGTCACAAAGTAATACATTATGAATGGCAGACCAAGCAGTGTAAGACAGCCAAATGCTACAGAGATAACACTCAAACCAAAAATTGGTACCAATAGTCCTCCAAGCAGCATGCCAAATAAACTCCCTAAACGGTAGATGCCATTGTATAATCCCATCGCTTCACCACGATGGTTTTCATCTGCATACATTGCCACACTTGAAAGTCCGCCAATTCGAAAAAACGACCATGCAATCCCCCATAAACCACGTAAGATTATCCAAGCGATAAATCCCTTACATAAACCATATCCCAATGTGGTGAATCCACCAATGATGATCGCAATGATTAATCCAGTTTTTAATGAGATTTTTTTATAAATCCAGCCTACTATAGGATTAATAGGCAATCGAATAAACCGATTAATGGAAAGGAGAATTCCCACTTGCCAAATGGAGTCCAGTCCAGCTTCCCTCCAGAAGATTGGCAAGGCAATATAAAGCATGGAATCCCCCAATAAACTTAGGGCTGTAATGATTGCAGCCATTACAATCACTTTTTGATTCTTATGTTTCCTTATTGAATCATCCATGCAGCATATCACCTGCTTTCAATATTCCTATCGTTTTATTTCTTCATAAGCCTGAAGGAACTGCTGATAGCTTTCATGGTCTAAATAATCTTTCTTAATTTGAAACAAGCGTTCAAATGTTACATCACGTGCCTGTTCCGTCGAACATTCAAATTCATTCATAATTAATTTCATATAGGGAATAAATAATCTTTTCAAAACGGTCCTGAATGGTTAATCACCATAATTTATTCCACATCTTTCTGATAAAGATTTGAATCTAATTATTACTGCATGTTTCAACAGCAAGAAATAGAGTCCTCAGATGCATTTTTTGAGTTTAAGTTTACACTGCACACGCCAGTTTCTGGAAGATCTAATTCTACTTTTTCAGCTGCTTCACGGTCTCCGCTCAGATGCGCAGTTATTGATCTGACTTGTTCATATCCAGTTGCCATCAAGAATGTAGGCGCACGGCCATAACTCTTTGCACCCACAATATAAAAATTCTGTTCGGGCTGACGAAGTTCTTTTTCCCCATGCGGACGAACCGTACCGCAGCTGTGAAGATTCGGATCAATCAAGGGTGATAATGCTTCGACACTTTCAGTAGCAGAATCTATGGATGTACGTATTTCACTTATCATCGCAAGATCTGGGCGGCTCCCTGCATTGACAATGACTTCTTCTATCCCAGAAAGAGTTCGCTGTTTCCCAAATTGCGTACCTATCATATCGATTCCCCTATTAGATTTTTTAAGGTATTGGATAAGAAAAGGTGTTTCAACGGTAATCATATTTGCATCAACCAGCTGATGAATACGGCTTCCAAGAGCTCCCCTGGCAGCAAGTGCGTCTTTTTCTTCACCGCCGTATGCATCTTGAACTTTTTGTCTTCTCATAACCCAAATGATCACGGTCTCAGGATAAGATTCTTTCAGCGTTGCAAGTTCCAATAATGCGTTAATAGCTGAATGACCACCTCCTACAACTGCTACACGTTTATTGGCATACCGTTCTTTTTGTTTTCCTAAAATGTCAGGTATCCCGTAAAAGATTTGATCTTTAAGAGCTATTTCGTCTTTCACCCATATTCCATTTGAATTTGATGGACTTGGATTTCCCCATGTACCAGTAGCATCTAACACAGCTCTTGCCTCAAACGTTTGAAACTCTCCATCTTTTTCTGCATAGATAATAAATGGTACATTGTCACGATTTGCCGTTTTCATTTTATCGGTATCTTTTTTACCAATGGACAAAACCTTTGTATTCAGGTGTATAAAGGGCTGAATTTCAGGAAGATTGGAAAGTGGATGCAAATATTGCTCAACGAGTTCCTTTCCTGTTGGTAAAGCATCTAGATCCGACTGATTCCATTCATGCTTATCCAGTAACTTTGAAGCTGCTTTATCAATGTTATATCGCCATGGCGAAAATAACCGGACATGGCCCCATGATAAAATGTTTGAGCCAACTTGATTTCCAGCTTCTAATAAGAAAAAGGATTCTTCTCTGCTTTCTAAATGAGCAGCAGCCGCAAGACCTACAGGACCGGCACCAATGATGGCAACTGGCAATTCAGTTACTTGTTCACCACCAGGATTTGCTGCTGTAACTTGGTTTTCTGATACACAGCACCCATTTAATTTCAGTGAGATATTCAAATCATTCATAAAGATCCTCCTTAGTAATAAAATGAAAATGAAATTCTAATATAATATTTGCATAATGCAAGTATTAATTAATAAAATCACCCCAATGGAGTGCAGCATACGCTGGATTTTGCCATCGAGGCATTTAATAGCTTAATGGAGCGAATGACAGTTTCCTTTTCAAATTCATTCATATGAGAGAAAACCTCATCTAAGTAAGCATTCATCTGGTGATCGATCGTTGCGGCAACATACTTTCCTTCAGCTGTCAGAGAAAGAACATAAACTCTTCTATCGTCTGGATGAGGCGTCTTTTTGATTAAGTTCAGCTTGATTAAAGACTGAACTTGGCGGCTGAACGTCGTTATATCCGTACCAAGAGTATCTGCTACTTGTTGGATGGAAGGCTGATGCATATGGTCAATTTCATAAAGAATATGACTCTGGATTAATGAAATATCAATTCCTCCTGCTGTACAGCAGTTTTTATTAAGTAAACCAAAGCGCCTGGTCATGATTTGAAATAATTCTCTTGTGTTTTCCATGCTAATTCACCTCATAAGATAGTTATACACTTATTATTTGCATTTTGCAAGTTATTTATTCAATATGGAGAATTGTATTGTCCTATTCGCCAGCTGAAAATTTTGTAATCCTTTAGAAATGAAAACAGATCAAATATATTACCTCTTCTTTATTAGAATGAGCCAAGTCCTATTCTTAAAATAATAGTGAAAACAGCGTAGAAAAGGCTTTCCTAATTGGAAAGCCTTTTTACTTACTTATCTTTAACTCTCAGAAGCCGTAAACCATTTAATGTAACAATCAGCGTAGCTCCCATGTCAGCAAAGATGGCAATCCATAGGGTTAGCCATCCTGGGATGACCAGTAATAAAGCAAGCAGCTTAATTCCTAAAGCGAACGTAATATTCTGTTTAATAATCGACAGGGCTTTGCGGCTAAGTTCAATTGTGAAAGGAAGTTTCTTTAAATCATCTCCCATTAATGCCACGTCTGCTGTTTCAAGAGCAGTGTCGGTTCCAGCCCCGCCCATCGCAATGCCTACTGTTGCAGATGCTAGTGCCGGTGCATCATTGATACCGTCTCCGACCATTGCCACTTGACCATATTCATCTCTCAATTTCTTTACCGTGTTTAGCTTATCCTGAGGGTGCAATTCAGCTTGAAAATCAGAAACGCCTACCTCATTGCCAATGGCACGTGCGGTACCATTATTATCGCCAGTAAGCATGATTGTCTTTTTAATGCCTAGATCGTGCAATCTTTTCACAACATACTTTGAGCTTTCGCGAACTTGATCAGCTACAGCTAAAATTGCGAGAAGGGTTTCATTCGTACCAATCACCATTACGGTTTTACCTTGATTTTGTAAGGATAAAATGCGATCTTTCATTTCAGAAGTCATCTGAACTGGAAGCATTTCTTCAAATAACTTAGGGCTGCCAATGAAATAATGATCTCCATCAACGATCCCTTCAATTCCCTTGCCGGTAATTGATGAAAAATTTTCTACTTGTAAGTGTTTATAGGCAATTCCTTTATCTTCTGCTTTTTTCATAATGGCTGACGCAAGAGGATGCTGGGAACCATATTCCAAAGCAGTAATGATCGAGAACAATTCATTTTCGTTCCCATTAAGGTTTACCATTTCAAAGTCAGTGACAACTGGGATACCTTTAGTTAACGTGCCTGTTTTATCAAAGGCGATTGCCTTTAACTCACCCATTTCTTCTAAATAAATACCGCCTTTGATTAAGACTCCGTTTTTCGCTGCGTTCCCTATTGCAGTGACGATGGATACTGGGGTTGAAATGACTAATGCACACGGACAGCCAACAACCAATACCGCTAACCCTTGATAAATCCAAGTATCCCAGCTTGCTTCAAAGAAAAGGGGAGGCAGAACCGCGACAAGGAATGCCGCGACCATAATAGCTGGTGTATACCATTTCGCGAATTTATCAACAAACGCTTGGGAAGGAGCACGTTCTGCCTGAGCTTCTTCCACAAGATGGATGATCTTTGCAATGGTTGTATCATCTACGTGCTTTGTTACTTTAACTTCTAATAAACCTTCTGTATTTAATGTTCCTGCAAAAACCTCATCATCAATTCCTTTTTCAACAGGAACAGATTCTCCAGTTATCGCTGCTTGGTTGATGGATGAATTTCCTTTTACAACCATACCATCCATTGCGATTTTCTGACCTGGCTTAACGATCATAATGTCTCCGACTTGAATATCCTCAACTGTAATCATGCTTTCTGTGCCATTGCGTCGTATGAGAGCTTCTTTTGGGGCAATATCCATTAAGGAACGAATCGATTGCCGTGCTTTATCCATCGAATAAGATTCTAACGCTTCGCTGATGGCGAACAAGATAACGACAATCGCACCTTCGCTCCACTCCCCAATAATAGCCGCTCCGATAATGGCAATTGTCATTAAGGTTTTCATATCAAATTCAAAACGAATCAAATTCTTGAAACCGACAACAAATAATGAGTAACCCCCAATGATGATGGCAACTAAAAAGGCAAGAATGGATTGAATACTTTCCTCTCCATACATCATCATTGAAAAATAACCGATTGCTATGAACAATCCGGAAGTTATGAGAGTGCCATACTTTTTCATGAAAGGTTCTTTGACTGCCTGAATCTTCTCTTTTTCAGGTGTTAGTTTTAGATTTTCAAAAGCCCCTGCCTTTTCCAGCTCTTTAATACTCGGGTTTCCTACTACCGTCAATTTCGCTGCACCGAAATTCACTTTTGCATCTTGTACACCATTCAGTTCTTTTACATTTCGTTCAAATTTCCCTGCACAGCCAGCACATGTGAAGCCTTGAACGCGGTATACATTCTTTTCCCCGATTTGTTCCACTTCAGCTGCCACGAACACTCAACTCCCTTTGATGAGCAAAAGCTATTTGTATAAGCTGTTTCACATGGTCATCATCTAATGAATAAAAAACAAGCTTTCCCTCTTTTCGATATTTTGCTAGACCTAAGTTATTAAGAAGCCTTAAATGGTGAGAGGCTGTCGCCATTGTTGCACCTACTATATTTGCTGCATCGCATACACATAATTCTTCTTCTAAAGAAAGAGCGTAGGCAATCTTCAATCTTGTATCATCAGATAATGCTTTATAAATTTTGGCAACAGGTGATGTTTCTTGTTTGTCCAGCTGCTCTTTTACCCGTTGTACCTTTTTACTATCAACACAGGGTACTTCACATACATCTTGGATTTTCATATACTCACCCCTACATTCAAACATTCGTTTGATTATTAGTATATGCAGGTGATCCACTATAGTCAAACAATCTTTTGAATATTATTTCTTTTTCTCGTTAGAAAGGAAACGTTTTTAAATAAGAAAGGATATGGAGATAAAAATTTAATATATATACATATGTTCATATACATGCAAAAAATTTGTTCACAAAAAAAAGCAGCATAAGCTGCTATTTTTACAAATACTTCCGATGAATCGCTTTCCCGTCATACGTAAACAATACCGGCTTCCCTTCCAAAATCGACTCCATATGCACCGCGCGTCCCCAAAGCTGGTGAATATACGGAAGCACTTTTTCGAGATATTTCAAGTCGAGTTCAATATCTTCATACCAATGCTTCAAATACAGTTCATTATTTTTCAGGTAATCCCCATCGTTCACTGTAATGTACGGGAACCCTCCGTTTACACGCATGTTGATTAACTGATCGCGGACATGTTCCCATTCTTTATCAACGACCTTATAATCTCTGCCTTGCTTTTGGAAAAGATACATATCTTCCCTGGTGACTAGATCTTTTGTCATGTAATTTCGGATAAAGGATAAATCAGATTCAACTTCTCTTACTTCAAACATTTTTTCCCGTCCTGATCCTCGTTCAACCCCAAGTTTGATCATATCTTCTGTCGGGTTATTGTAACGCTCTTCGATATCTTCAAAGATTTTCAGTCCCAAATAGTATGGATTAATGCCAGTACGTGAAGGCTGAACGACTCCTGCATTCAGTTTTGCAAACTCAATTGCCTCGTCTGAAGTGAGATCAAGCTCCCGCAGGATACGCTGATGCCAGAAGGAAGCCCAGCCTTCGTTCATGATTTTTGTCTCGAGCTGAGGCCAGAAATAGAGCATTTCCTCGCGCATCATGGTTAAAATGTCACGCTGCCATTCTTCAAGGTCTCGGCTGTATTCTTCAATGAACAGCAGGATGTCCTTTTCAGGCGATGGCGGAAATTGCTTTTTCTTTTTTGAAGGTGCCGCTTTAGGCTTTTGTTTGTCATCCAGTCCCCACAAGTCATCATAAGGTGAGGTTTTTTTGACATCTTCTTCTTCCTCATCCCCCATTGTCCATGATAATTTTGGTCGCATTAACGACGGATCGATATGCTCTTGAATGGCAAGAACAG
Organism: Bacillus sp. UMB0893; assembly: GCF_002858905.1. NCBI lineage: Bacteria > Bacillati > Bacillota > Bacilli > Caryophanales > Bacillaceae > Bacillus > Bacillus sp. UMB0893. The sequence goes on from NZ_PKLB01000005.1 coordinate 254,519, forward strand.
CGTCTAAGAATGTTTCTACTTCTGCTCTGCCATGATCAATTTCATATTGTTTGATCCGCTCCGCAGTTGCCGCCATGCTTTCCACCATGTCCCGTTTTGTATTTTGAAACCGGCTGTTGTTCTTGAAAAAATCACAATGGGCAAGAACGTGTGCGACAATTAATTTATTTTGAATAAGTGAATTAGTATCAAGCAAAAAGGCATAGCATGGATCAGAATTAATAACCAATTCATAAATTTTGCTTAAGCCCAGATCGTAGTGAAGCTTCATTTTATAAAATTGTTTTCCAAAGCTCCAATGTGAAAAACGGGTCGGCATTCCGTAGGCACCAAATGTATAAATGATATCAGCCGGACAAATTTCATACCGCATCGGATAATAGTCCAGCCCAAATCCATCTGCAATTTCCGTAATTTCTGCAATGGCATATTCAAGTGATTTCCGGTAAGCTTCGTTCACGCGTTTTCCCCCTATCTCCTCTTTAAGACAATGTATGAATCGGAGTCCGAAAAGATGAAAAAAAGCTTAGCAGGCTGAAGTTTGATTTTAAAGAGATTCCCTTGAACATAGTATTGAATGGAACCTTTGGTTATTGTATTGTTATTGATAGTGCGAGTACAGGATCAATGTATTTTATTGGAAATACTGATAAAATCACTATTTAGACTGATAAAACTGCGGATTTCACTGATAGAATTGTACATACACCGTTTGAACTCTCATTTCAGTGATTAAGACAGACTCCGCAGCAGTCAGAGATACTGCCACGCTTGAAAATGAGTGCATTTCCATGTTTGCCAGGGCTTTAAATGGCCAAAGGCAACTAGAAAAAGGATATTTCAGATAAAATAAAGCACTAAGGGGACGACGCATGAAACATCCAATCATTTTAGCAATCATAATATCTATAGCCATTCTAACCGGGTGTTCAAAAGAACAGACGTTTGAAGATTTTTTCCATACAAAAATGGAGGAAACAAAGAAAGAGTGGGGAAATGAGGTTGATTACTCGTATTCTCTCTTACACAAGGAATACAATATTGTACACCCTGATGATGCTATTGCTGTTTTCAAAGAGCAAAAGAATAATAGAGAACAGCTATTCATAGCATACTTTGAAAAGAAAAAATGGAATATGGAACTGGATCCGGACAAGAGGAGCGGAATTGGATTCTCGAGTACAATGGTCTGCCATGCATGAAATACCATACATTTATTCAGGTGCTATAACAGATGAATCGGTATCTGAAGTTTATGCGGGAGACGCATTAGCCAAAATTATCAAGGTTGAAGACGGCAAACGATTTTGGTACGCCATCAGCAGCGTGAAAGATACGTCGGTAACAGCAGTTAAAAGTGATGGCACGAAAGAAAAAATGGAAGAAATCAACGAAGAATAACAATAAAACGTTCGGCTGCTTCACCGAACGTTTTTCTGCTTATACTCTCTCAACAGATACAGTTTGCTTTAATGTGCGTTTTTGCCAAAAGATAGTCATAATCAGTGTAACCACTAGGAACGCGAGCCCTAAAACAAACGGATACAAGATTTGAACATCATACAGCATGCCTGCGAGTGTTGGTCCAAGAATATTGCCGATGCTCATGTATGCATTGTTCATACCCATTGCAAAGCCCTGTTCATCACCAGCCATTTTCGAGATGAGCGTATTCAGTACAGGACGCAGGATTGATGTGGCAAGGAAAATCAGTAATGTGACACCAAAGAATAGAATGTAGCTTGAAGCAAATAGCGATAATAAAAATCCGATTGCTGCCACAGCAAGGAAAATGTTCAAAACCATCCCTTCGCCGTAGCGTCTTACAACGCGATCCACTACAAATAGCTGAACAATGACACTAATGATTCCAGTAGAAGTAATCATAAGAGCGATTTGCTGAGGTGTTGCATCGAATTGATTGTCTACAAATAACCCAAGAACCGACTCGTACGCCATCAAACCGAAGCTCATTACGAGCGTGATTACAAGCGGCACGAAGTATGGAATGCTGATTGAACGTACCATCTTTTTAGCCATTGATTCATTATCTTTTGGCATAGTCATTGCAGTGGCATCCTTCGTTTCGCTTTCTTCAAGAACAAGGATTGAGAAAATGACAGCTGCCAGTGAAACGATTGCTGAGATTAAGAACGGCATTTTCAAGCCAAAGTCTGCAAGAAAGCCGCCGATTCCTGGTCCAACGACGATACCAAGTGACATCGCAGCTGAAACGAAGCTGTTTCCTTTTGCACGCTGGTCCATTGAAGTGATATCTGCAACATATGCAAAGATTGCCGGAACTAATAAAGCTGCTCCAATTCCCCCAATGACACGGGAAGCATATAGCCACCAAATCGAATCAAATGCGTAAAACACAAACATCGAGAGTGTTAACCCTATTAAACCGTAGATAATCATTTTTCTGCGGCCATATTGGTCTGCCCATTTTCCCGCTATCGGAGAAAAAATGAGCTGTGCGCCTGCAAATATGGCAATCATTAAACCAGCTGCTGTACCGCCCTGGTTAATGGATTCCAAATATGCCGGCAGAATCGGAATTATAATCCCAAAACTTCCAATCGCAATAAACATGTTGATCATTAATATAAACATTTTTTTCTTTTGTTCTGCTGACAAAATGACAGCCCCTCTTCCTATAATAAACTGCTGCATCAGACATTTTATTTTTTTAAATACTTAACCATGTTAAGTTGTTGGGGATCATCTGTCAACGAGAAAGGATTGGAGTTTTTTATGTGATCATGAAATCGCTGCAGGTTCTGCTTTTAAGTCCATAGCAGGACCAAAGAATTCGTAATGGATCTTTTCCTGTTTAACTCCTAGATCGATCAGATTTTGAATCATTGCTTTCATAAATGAAGCAGGACCGCAAATATAAAATTCCCCTTCTTTATTGTCCAGAATTTTTTCTAAGTCATTCTTGCCGATTATGCCTTCTTTGTAAAAACATTGATCGATGCAGTCTTGAGCAGAAGGTTTGCTGTAAAATGCAAATGTACGGCTGTCCGGCAATTTAGCACATAATTCAGCAGTTTCTTTTGAAAAAGCATGTGTGCTGCTATTCTGTGTTGCATGAATAAAGGTCACTTCGCGTTCCGCCTGATCTTTTGCAAGAGTATGAAGCATGCTCATAAATGGGGTGATTCCTACTCCTCCGCTAATAAACGTTACAGGGGTTTCAGCTGAATCACTTAAGACAAATTCACCTGCAGGAGCACTGATTTCTACCATATCTCCGACTGATACATAATCATGAAGGTAATTGGATACTTTGCCTGCTTCAGATTCGATTCCGCCTTCCCGTTTCACTGAAATTCTTAAATATGGCATATCCTTGCTGCCTGACAAACTATATTGTCTATTCATCGCATACGTTTCTGAAGGAATGCTGATCCGAAGCGAAATGTACTGACCTGACTGAAAAGCCGGTATCCCTTCTGATGAATCTAAATAGAAAGAAGAGATAAATTCGCTTTCTTTCTCAATGCGGACAACCTTGAATGGCTTGAACCCTTCCCATCCTGCTTCATTATATAAATCCTTTTCTGCGTCGATAAAAAAACCGGCAATGACGCCATATGCATTTCCCCAAGCTTGTAAAATCTCAGGTGTTGCAGCGTCTCCAAGCACTTGTTTGATTGCTTGCAGCAAGTGTTCCCCGACAATCGGATAATGCTCTGGTTTAACACCGAGACTGCGGTGTTTATGAGCAATTTGTTTCACAACAGGCAAAATCATGTGAAGCTGGTGAATGTTTTTCGCTGCTGCGTAAACCGTATTTGCAAGTGCAGTTTGCTGTCTCCCCTTTTGCTGATTGGCATGATTGAAAATATTTAATAGCTCTGGGTGGCTTTCAAAAAGATTTTTGTAAAAGCGAGAAGTAATTTCTACACCTTTTTCTTCTAAAACAGGTACAGTTGACTGAATGATTTCAATTGTTTTTTGAGCCAGCATGCGGATGTGCTCCTTTATTTTAAAGTAGTATTTTAAATACATCTTTATCTTAGAGCGAGAAGTGATTTAAAGCAATATTTCAAATACATCTTTAAGAAACCTGTCACATTTCATCTCAATCTTTTTCTAAAGGTCTTTATGCTGTGATAAGATAGGTATACTTCATGCAATGGGGCGATGTACTTTAATGAGATTAACAAACTATACGGATTATTCACTAAGAGTGCTGATTTACTTGGCTTCTAAGGAAAAAAAGGAGCTTTCAAATATAAAAGAAATAGCGGATGCATACCAAATTTCCAAAAATCACTTAATGAAAGTGACATATGAACTTGGGAAACTGAATGTGATAGAAACGATCAGAGGACGCAATGGCGGAATCCGTTTGGCTAAAGATCCTGCTGACATTAATATCGGATATATTGTCAGACAGACAGAAGACGATTTTAATCTAGTCGAATGCTTTGACCCAGAACGCAATACCTGCGCCATCTCTCCTGTATGCACGTTAAGAGGCGTACTCAGTAAAGCTCTGCAGGCTTATTTTGAGGTGCTTGATGGGTTTACACTTGCTGACTTGGTAAAAAATAAACCCCTGTTAGTTCAATTATTAAATAACAAGTAATCCAATGCTGCCGAACTGGCAGCTTTTTTTTGTAAATGCTTAATAATCAATCAGGCCGTTTTCTAATAAACTATAAGAGTATACATAAAAAAAGGAGGTTCCTAAAGTGGGGAATAAAAAAATATGGCTCTTGCTTCTCATCGTCTTTTTGATGATCAATTTTACCGATCCGTCTTCTTCTTTTGCAAAAAAACAACATGCATCATCCAGCACCACCGCTGTTGAAACCATTCACTCAAAGGCATTGCAAAAAGATAGCCGTCCCAAACATCATAAACTCACCTATAAAATATACCTTCCAAAAGGATATGATAAAAAACGATCAGAAGGCTATCCAGTCATCTATTTGCTTCATGGCAGCTTCGGTAATGAAAACAGCTGGGATGATTTTTTTGGGAAACTGGATGACATGATTGAGAAAAAAGAAATTGAGCCGCTTATAGCCGTGGTCCCTTCCACTGGAAATTCTTATTGGGTAAATTCTGCAAAGTACGGCCACTTTGAAAGTGCTATTATTGAAGATTTAATTCCGCATATTGATAAAAAATACAATTCGATTGCAGATCGCGGAGGAAGATACATTTCCGGTTATTCGATGGGAGGATATGGGGCCCTCAGATATTCAATGGTTTATCCTGATTTGTTTGCAGCAGCAACTCTTTTAAGTCCAGCTATTCAAAATGGAGAACCTCCGGCTACATCTGGAGCTGTTGAACGCGGAAGCTTTGGAGAACCATATGACCCCGCCCTTTGGAATGCCAATAATTATCCGACTGCCATTGAAAGCTATGTAAACCAGCCTAACCGGGTACCTATCTATATCGTGACAGGAGATGATGACTGGAATCATCTCAGCGAAAAGGAAGACCTCCCTGCAGATGCGTATAAATATAATATGGAAGTTCAAGCTGTTCAGCTGTATCAAGAGCTGCACAGAAAAAATCTTTTTGGAGCAAACTTTCCAAAATGGGAAGAGGTTCCTGCAAGTCCCGCTGAACTGCGGATTATTAATGGCGGTCATGGAATGGATGTGTGGATTAAGGGATTTCAAGAAGGATTAAAGTATATGTTTGGAAAAACAGAAAGCACTGAAATGTCACCGATCTACAATCCTGATACCTATCTTTCAGAAAAAAAAGGAACGGTCAGCATTTCAACATTCAGAGCTCCAAGCTTATTTACCGATGAAACAGACGGTCAGGACGAACTTAAATATGTCGTCTATACACCTCATGGGTATGACCAAAATGCTGTAAAAAAGTATCCAGTTCTCTATTTGCTTCACGGCTCCTACGGTGATGAAAGGAGCTGGGATAAATTCTGGCCGATTTTAGATGAAATGATTGAAAAGAAGAAGATTGGACCTGTGATTGCTGTTGCCCCTGTCACCGGAAACAGCTATTGGGTGAATTCGACGAAATACGGAAATGCAGAATCAGCCGTTATCAACGATTTAATCGGAAAAATAGATGAAGATTATAACACCATCTCAGAGAGAAACGGACGCGGGCTCATCGGGTATTCGATGGGCGGATACGGAGCATTGCGCTATTCTCTTGTCTATCCGCATCTGTTTGCCGGAACATCCTTGTTAAGTCCGGCCATTCAGCATGACGAAGCGCCTGCAACTTCAGGAGCTGTCAGCAGAGGTTCATTTGGAGAACCTTTTGATCCTGATATATGGGAAGCGTTTAACTACCCGCAGGCACTCGCCGCATACGGCAGGCAATCTTTTGAAGTACCTATGTTTATTATCGCAGGAGATGATGATTGGAATCATGTAAGTGAAAAAGAAGATCTTCCAGAAGACTCTTATAAATATAATATGGAAGTTCAAGCCGTCACTTCCTATCAATTTATTCATCGATCAAACGTCTTTAATCGTCCCTTTGAAAAATGGGAACCTGTACCTGGAAGTCCGGCAGAACTTCGCATCCTGAACGGAGGACACGGTATGTCAGTTTGGGCTGCCGGATTTGAACAAGGATTGCTTTATATGTTCGAAAATGGACTTCGATCTGCTCATTAATCAAAAGAAGAAATGTGCACATCTTTGCCGCAGTTCTATTTAGTTACCTTTCTCCTAATCTTTCTACTGAAATCAGCAAATAAGACCTAAAATAAAGGAGAACTGCTTAAGGAATGAAAAGGAGAACGCAAGATGGACATAGCGGATTTCGATGATCCCTATGGTGTATTTGGAAAAAAGATAATCAGACACTCCCCCGCTCGGACACTTCCATGATTGAAGAGGTATTTGATGAAGATTCTGCAGTAAAAAGCAATCAGCAAATACAGCAGCAAGTATCAGACATCCTAACGCAGCTGATCAACTATGCAGGAGAATATATTCAGACAGAGGATAAACATCCATATTGGATTTAATCGAGCAGTCATTAACTAGATCTTCACAGCTGCAGCTAAGCGCGCTGATTATCGACTTTTCAGGAGTTTATAAGGTTGATGAAATCGTTGTGGACAGTTTTGGAATTGATTGGAGTAAAGCTTATTCTTACTGGATTTAGAGCAGAAATGAGTTTAAGCTTTATGAATGCAGGGAAATCAAGGGTCGAACATGTTTTAAATTAATTAACATATGTATGCTTGGCTGCTGCCAAGCTTTTTTATTTGTCTTACATGACCCAGGCTGTATAATTTTGTTTCGTACCATCTATTCTTTCATATAGATACTTCACTTTCATTGCAATTTCATCACACAGCTCTTGATAATAGGCAAACTCTTCCTCATCACTGTCAAAAGAATACAAAGACAGATTCGGCAAATTCCAGGACATGACATTGTTCCCTTCTTCAACTGGCGGGGTTTTTTCATGTTTGAAGTCATACATTTGAACAACATATGAAGCTTCGTTTAGTGTTTTAAGATCAATTTTTCCCGAATCGTAATCATCTATAAACACATTTACTTCTCTCATTGCTCTCACGCAGGCAGGATTAACTTGTTTTTTAGCAAGACCGGCACTTTCAATTTGCCATTTGCTTGAGAACAGTTTTTTTGCCCAAGCTACTGCGATTAAGCTTCTGCATGAGTTGTAGTATGACAAAAAGTATATGGTCGGCTTCCTCATCGCTGTACCTCTTTCCATAAGTTTGTATTAATCTTTACCCCCATGTTATAAAGTCTACACATTTATCCGCATCCAATATTTGTATAATTAAATCAAGGATATTCTTTCTTACCCTTTCTATCATTAATCTAATCCTCGTCCTTATATAGTGAAATTTACTTCTAGTTAGCTCTTTTTCCGCAAAAGACTAACCTAATCAATATTTATGTCTTTTCACTGATCGGAATTTCCCTGTTACAATATTTCAAATTGGAATAAGCTTTACTTTCCAAAAAAATCGAATCCTTTCCAAATGTCCATATTTACTTGAAAAAATGCATAAAATACTTTTCATTTACAGCGTTTCCTTTCTTTTTTCCATTCATCTCCTAATATTCAACACTAATTTGAGAAACAATTTAGGGAGTCTTTCACAGCATTGGACACTGTCCTGTTATAACGAACTCTGCTTCCCTAAACAGGGTGAACCGCCTAACTTGATCAAAATCTTATTTCTGTCCACTCTTCCAATTCCCTCATAACTGTGTTCGTGCACGATTAAAGCAAATGAATAAAAAAACCGCAGCTTCTTATTCAGCTGCAGTTCATCACTCAAAAATCAATTCTATTTATTCTGCTCTCAAATTTAACTTTATCATTTTTCAGGATCAATGCCATAGTCGTATACGCTACTTGAGACAATGCTTTAAATGAGCGTTTATTAACAAAATCCACTTCCTTTTTGAATTCGTTTGGCAAGGATAATTCCCCATTTAAAGCACCCGCTATTGCACCTCCCATACTTGCAATAGAGTCTGCATCATGACCATAGTTTACACCGCCGATAATAGTCTTCATCGTGTCTCCTCCTGCGATGCTGAACATGGCGAGGGCGATGGGCAATTCTTCAATTGAATGAATTCTGCTTGGTGTATTGGCGTTTCCTTTGCCTGTTTTTTTTCGATCGGAGAAGTTTTTAACAGTATCGAACGGTTCCATGGCTTTGCGGAGATCTTCCCGTGCCGTTTCCCATTCCAGATGGACTGCTGCTGCATCAAGTACAGATTCAATCGCTAGCTTTGTTCCGTCTTTAGCAAGTGACCTTGCAACACTTAATATACTTTGTACGGTTGCATCTTTACTTAGTGCTTCTGCTACTGCAGCTGCCATGATTCCCGCAGCCTCCCGTCCATAGCTTGTTTGATGAGCACCGGCAATGTCAATTGCTTCTTGGTAGGCACGCTCAGGATCACCTGCATTCATGATTCCAACTGGACTCATGTACATTGCTGCTCCGCAGTTCACCATATTGCCCTGCCCCGCTTCACGCGGATCTACATTTGCGAGTCTGTGACGCAAAAATAAGTACTGCTCTGGATAATAAAGTCTAGAAATTACTGGTGCTTCTTTTCGAAGCTCTGGAATATACACATTTTTCTCGGCTATTTCTTCAACTAGGGCCTCTGCTATATCATAAGCCGTTAAATGGCTTTGTTTTTTAGCATATACTTTAAGCATCGCCTCAACCATTAACGTATCATCAGTTATATGGCCATTTCCTTTTTCGAGCGGCCTCATATTACCCGGTTCCTTCCATGCGTCGCTTGCTGGTTCCCTAAACGTTGTGACTGTGCCGAATTTTGACATAATCATTTCAGGAGTTAAACCTTCTGTTGGAGATCCCATCGCATCCCCTATCGCGCCTCCATAAAGAACCCCTTCTATTTTTCCAAGCATTCTCAAGCCTCCTTTTTTCTATTTGCTCCTCCCTTAAATCCGAGCGTTGAAGCTCTTGCTGCCAGAGTCACATTTAGTTCAGGCAAGCTCTCCTGTTTATCCTGTATTCCATTGATTAAAAGGAGCAGCTTGTTCGCTGCAGCAATCCCTATTTCTGAGATTGGCTGTACAACAGTCGTAATTTCAGGTTCTACCATTGTTGTAAGGGCAATCCCGTCGAAGCCTGCAATCGCAATTTCTTCCGGCACCCTTTTCTGAAGATACTTCAGCATTTTTAAGCAGCCAATCGCCATTAAGTCATTTCCGAGAAAAAAGCCATCAGCATCTGGATGTTCGGCCATGGCTTTTTTAGTTAATGAAATGCCGCTTTCCAGACTGAAATCTGCTTCATAGTGGATAAAGTCCAGCGAATATTGCTTTACGGTTTCCATATAACCTCTCAGCCTTTCTTGAGACGGCACAAGATGAATGGGTCCGCTAATATGAATAATCTTTCTGCATCCGACTGAGTAAAGATGCCTGACTGCAAGCTTTGCACCTTTATAGTTATCGATTGTGACCGAGTTTTTCAAGGTCACATTTGCTGCACGATCGACAATTACAAAAGGAATCTCTTTATACTGCAATCGCTGAATGGATGTTGGCTTAAGCTGGTAGGAAGCAAAAATAAATCCGTCTATATACATATTTTCGAAGCCTTCCCACATGTATGGCTCAGTCATTTCCTCAAAATCAGCATGTACGAGAATCATTTTGTATCCCTTGCTGTTTGCTTCTCTTTCAATCGCACTGACGAGTTCAGGAAAAAAGGGATTGATAATGTCCGGAATGAACAGTGCGATTGTATTTGTTTTTTGCCTTGCAAGACCTCTCGCAATTTCATTTGGTTTATACTTCAATGTCTCCATCACGAACTGAATCCTTTTTTCCGTTTCTAGACTGACGTATCCTTTTTTATTCAGATATCTGGAGATGGTAGCAACAGACACCCCAGCTTCCTTTGCTACATCTCGAATTGTAGCTTTCTTGTCTCTCAATGATTTTCCCCCTGCTGCTTCCTATAGTTCTTCAATTTCAGCCTTTGCCAGAAGAGCTTCTCCTTTTCCCAATACCGAGAACCCGAACATACCTCGTTGATAGCGATCATCTTCCATAGAGAAAATCTGTTTTCCATCTATTAAAAACCGGATGAGATTTTCGCTGCAGATCACCTCAAAACGATATTCTTCTCCGTACCTCCATGTGAAAGGCACTTCAATCAGCCTTGTTAATCCAAAATCATTTACTAACAGTGAAACATTATTTTTCCCGTCAAAACCCGCTTTGTAATGGCGATAAATTCCTTCCGCCCTGAAAATCAGTGAATGGTGTTCACCGCTTAGCGGCTTTATAGTTGCTGAGTACTTATAGTTTTTTGAATAATAGTTTCCTGTAAAAGAAGAGCACTCCGTATCAGAGAAACACCTCATTTCCCCTTGTTCGAGACTCACACTCCCCATATGATGGGCAAATGGTGTGACAGACTGAAACTCAACGGCCTGCTTGCTGAAGTCAATTTTATAGCTTGATTTGCCGTAAATTTGAAACTCATCTAAATACAATTTTCCAAAGGCACGGTTTAAGAGCGGTGATGGACTTTCGATAATAAAGCCAACTTCATCAATAATTGCTCCATCTGTGTCTGGAATCGTAAACTCTATCTTGTTCCATGCCTGATTATGAAGTGGAAGAGATTCCAGTTTAATATCCATCTCATTAAAGGTGTTTCGGACATAAGGAGTTACGAGAAATTCTTCTCCCTGCCATTTATCTAAAAAGAGCTGCATGCTGACCGTTTGACCGCTGCATGCTTTTGGGGCAAACGATGGCTTATATTTTTCATCATTAAAATCTTTCCTTCTATGAAAAGGTTTATAAAATACTTTGCTTGCCTCGCCCTCTACCATCCGATCAATAAAAACTTCGAGTGATCCCCTCGTTTGATATCCTTTATCTCTGTTATGCCTGATGAAGGTTTTGAAAGGGAAATCAGTCTGAAACCCATGTGTGGATCCTGGCAGCGTAAAGTCAAAATAGATTTGATTTTCTTTAAAGCTGCTGATCAGTCCGTTTGGAGGCGGCTGTTTTGAAAGCCTGCAGCCGAGCAGCGCAAGCTCTTTTGAAAAAGTCGGAATATCCATGATATTTAAATAGCCAGATACACTCGATAACACAATAAAATCATTGATTGGCTGCCTGTAGTGCTGCGGAATTTTTCCGATCCCATTCCACACACCAACAATCGTTCCTATCTTTCCTGCATTGCAATCTGTATCCCATCCGCACATTGCCGCGATCTCAATTGTTCTCTCAAAGTTTCCTTTTCCGTATAAAAGAGCAAGAATACAAACACCTGCATTAGGAATAATGTGGCAGACACCAGGATATTTGTCATATCCCCAATTCTCCTCTAAAAAATTTCTGCAGGCTCTGAAATCCTCAGGATGCTCCCAATGATAATCAATCACTTCATTGACTATTTTTGCGTACGTGCTATCAGATGGAATTGTTTTTAAACCGTTCACAATAACGTCCATGACGCTCTCTGCTTGAAACGCTTCAGCTATGCAGGCTGCAATAAATCTAGCGCCATATATCCCGTTTTTATCATGTGATACGCTTGCTGCTCTGGCAGCATAATCAGCAGCACTTTCAGGATTTCCGGGGAAAAGCAGCCCCCATGTATCAACAAAAATCTGTCCGCCAATTTGCTCAGCCAATGTTAATCCATTTTTTTCTGCAGAACCCGAATGCGGCGGAAGAATACCTCTCTGCAAGTTCATATATGCCGTATGTTCCGTGCTGATTCCCTCTCCGCCCCACCAAAACATGCCGATTCCAAATCGAGTGTAATTCAGCCAGGCACGGCCGACATCTTCAGCTGTCAATTCCCGGCTCTTTGCATCATCGTAAAGGGCACGTATAAAAAAGGCAGGACCATTTGCATCATCATCAGCTGAAAATGTTTTATACTCCTTGAGGTACCCTCTCACATCTCCATAGACTTCTTCAATTCTCTCAAACGTCCATTCCAAAGGCTCAATTGGCGCACCGAGCCTTATTCCAATATTCATCCCAAGAAACCCGGCATACACCCGCTCAAGATAGTCTTTAGGGATCAAATGCAATTCCCCTCTCCATTTCAGTTTCGCTGCAGCTCCTGTTGTTCTTTCTAACTTACGTCTGGAGATCGGCTATCATTCTATCTTTTTAAAAAAGAGAGACCCAGAAATCAGAATCTCTCTCTTTTACTAGTTTAATTTTTTATTGGCGTATTCTGTAATCTCTTTCCCTCCCGCAGCATTCCATTCTTTTACGAATGCTTCAAAATCATCAATTGGACGTTTCCCTGTAATAATGTCCGTTGCATATTCTTTATAAAGATTTTCCATTGCGTCCCAATTGGCAATATACTCCTCAGGCAAAATGAAGAGATTATCCTCTTGGTAGAATTCACTCACTAACCTTAACGATTCTTCTGCAGCTTCCCCAAGAAGCGGTTTTTTCAGCGGCTTTTCAGGTTCAAATTCAGATGGCTCCCAGAATCTTGCAAACCATTGGTCATAATACGTATTCGTAAGATCGATCTGTCCATCCGTTACCTTATAATGCTCTCCTTCAAACCCAAGACGGTCAATCATTTGTCCTTTAGGGCTTGCCAGATAATCAAGAATTTTGAACGCAAGCTCCTTTTTCTCTGATTGAGAAGAAAGGGCAACCCCTCTTGATTCTTTCGTTATATCTGTCACGCCAAATCCTTGACCTTCTCCTTTAGCTGGCGGCAAAACCTTTACTCCAGTATGATCTCCATTTGTCTGCATCATTTTCCCGTTGTATATATCTACGACTTTGCCTGCAGTTCCAACAATCACGCCGGCTTCACCGTCATAAAAAGCTTTTTCTTTAGTATCCCATTCTTTCGTAATATAAGCTGGGTCAAGCAATCCTTCCTTATATAATTTTTGATAGAATGCAAGCTTCTCCTTTTCCTGATTCGAGACTTTGTAATACTCAAATTTGCTGTCGTTGTTCAGCCATGAAGAAGTGATTCCAAAAGACATGTTAAAAATCGCATTCAGTTCTTCAAGATCTCCTGCTGCGGTAAAAGCATACCCCGGTTTCCCCGTACCGCCAGGAGGATTGGTTTTTAATTCTTTAAAGAAATTATAGTAATTTTCGATTGTCGGATCTGCCGCCAAAGCTTCAGATGTTTCCATTTTTTCAAACCAATCGCCTCTGATAACAGGTGTTTTCTGTGAAAGAGGCTTAACCCAGAGCAAAAATGGATAGTTTTCTAATCGTTTTTTATTCCATGGTTCCAGACTGTGCTTCAAATACTTTGATTTTTCAATATGTGGAGTTAAATCTTCAAGCAAATCCTGATCTGCAATCTGCTGATCACCGCCTTGAAAATAAATGATGTCCGGAATGTCCCCGCTAAGCAGCAATAAGTTCAGCTTCTCAGCATAGTTTCCCTGCGGCATTTCAACCAATTCAAAGTTCACATTCAGTTTTTCATCTGCTTTTAACCCCTTTTCAAGGGCATCAAAGTAAGCGACTGAAGCTGGGTTTGACGGATTTTCATCCTTCATGACGATGCGAATGGTTGTCGATCCATCCTTGTTCTTTTCTGTCGTTTCTGTTTTTTCTGAGCAGCCCGCAGAAAATGCGAATAGACTTGCGATCATCACCAGCATGATTTTCTTCATGGAAATCCTCCTTAAAAGATCTAATCCTTGACTCCGCCCTCAAGCGCCCCTTTCGCATAAAACCTGAGAATGAAAGGATACATGATTAAGAGCGGTACAATGGCAAGCATGATTGTTCCTGCTTGTAATGATGCAAAATCAAGACTTGCTACACTTTTATACTCTAAAAGCGTTTGTACGCCCACTAATGAGGCGTTATCACGCTCAACAACGAATTGCCTCAGAACGAGCTGCAGCGGCCACTTTCCTGGGTCTGTTAAGTAAATAGACGCTCTGAAAAACTCATTCCAATGAAAAACGGCATAAAACAAACCTAAAGTTGCAAGCGACGGTTTGGACAGCGGCAGCATGATTCTGAAAAAGATGTTTAAATGGCCGGCCCCGTCAATACGGGCTGCCTCCAGAATGCTCTCAGGCACATCTTCAAAAAACCTCATCATAATAAATAAGTAATAAACATTGACCGCTTTATAGAGAATGAGAGATAAATAGGAATCCAATAAACCAAGATCCTTCACAACTAAATATTCTGGAATAAGTCCTGGTTCAAACACCATGATGATAATCAGAATGACCATAAAGAATCTTCTGCCGACTAATCTTTTTCTTGTCAAAACATAGGCAGCAAGCGCTGTCAGCAGCAGATTCAGCAATGTCCCAATAACAGTAATAAAGATAGAGTTGAATAAGCTTTTTACAATCAGCGGATTGGAAAGCAGAATCTGATAATTTATCAGAGAAAATCCTTTAGGAATGAGAGAGAGCCCATTCATCTTGTGAGCATTTTCAGGTGCAGTAAGGGAAAGCGCGAGCAGGTTAATAATTGGGATTATCATTGTAAGCGTTATCAAAAATAGACCTGTATAGAGCAGGATTTTAGTTAATTTGAACGTTTTCATAGAATCCTCCTCACCATACACCTTTTCCAGTTAATCGTTTTGCAAGCAAATGTGTCCCGAAAATCAGGACGACCCCGATTGCCCCTTTAAAAAGGCTTGCTGCCGTTGCATATGCATATTGCCCGTTTAAGATCCCGATCCGGTAAACGTACGTATCCAGAATATCAACAACACTGATGACCGAATCATTCATAAAGTTAATCACTTGATCAAAGCCGGCATTCATAAAGAAACCTAAATTCAAGATAAATACCGTGATGATGGTGCTGCTCATTTCAGGCAAAGTGATATATTTCATTTGCTGCAGACCTGAAGCTCCGTCCATCCTTGCCGCTTCATACAACGAAGGGCTGATTTTCATAATGGCTGCCAAATAAATGATTGAATCCCAGCCGGCGCTTCTCCACATCTCTGAAAAGACTAAAACCCAGCGTATTTGATCTTTGCTTGTCATGTAATCCAAAGAAGGAAGCTGGAAAAAATTCCGGATGACATTCACACCTCCGTCTATTGGACTCAGAAGACTGATCCATATTCCTGCAATCACGACCCACGATAGGAAATGAGGCAGGTAAACAATGGATTGAACATATTTCCGGTAATGATGATTTCTTACTTCGTGGATGAGCAAGGAAAGGAGGATTGGAATCGGAAAAACGAAAATAATTTTCATCGAACTGATGATGATTGTATTTTTCAGCACAGAGAAGAACGCTGGTGAATCAAACAAAACCTCAAAATGCTTTAATCCGACCCATACATTGTCCCCGATGATGCGGTAATCCTGAAAGGCAAGTTTCATGCCGATAAGAGGAACGATGTGAAAGATGCCGAAATACAGGAAAGCCGGCAAAATCATGAAGTATAAAACCCATTCCTTTCGCATGAGGGCAATATTGTGTTTAAGCTTCATCATCAGATACCTTTTTTCTGTATTCATTACACTCTGCTAAGGTCGGCATGCCGCTTTACGCTCCCTTTTTTTCTACACTTAGCCCTGCTGCTATAGCTGCAAATCGGATCGCTTCTTTTACTGGCAAGCCATCAGAAATGGCGTAAGAAAATGCACCAGCGAACGTATCTCCTGCGCCAGTGGTATCAACAGGATTCACAATAATAGATGGGATTGTTTCAATCTCTTCCCCGTTAAAAAAAGTCACGCCTTTTTCACCTTTTGTAATCAGCAGCTTATTTGGATATCGTTTTAAGGCTGCATCTTCTGATAATGTACCTCCGAAAATAATTTCCGCCTCATATTCATTTGGAAGCAGATAGGTCACCTTGCTTATCAGCTCTTCACATAAGTGAACGGCTGGAGCAGGATTTAATACAATTGTTTTGTTATGTTCATATAGTTCTTCAACCAAGTATTCTATTGAAGGTAAGGGTATTTCCATTGAAAGTAAGATGACATCCGCATTTAATATAGCATTCATGCTAGATTTCAAATAGGCTTCATCTGTTTTTCCGTTAGCCCCGGGTACGACAATAATTCGGTTATGGGCATTGCAGATTTCAATTAATGCGCAGCCTGTAGGAACGTCTGAACGCTTTTGCAGACTGGATGTGCTGACCCTATCATTTTTCAATTGCCTCTCCAGCATATGTCCATGCTGATCGTCACCGATTGTGCCAAAAATCTCGATGTCCCCTCCTAATCTCGCTCCTGCTACTGCCTGGTTTGCGCCCTTTCCTCCCGGGTACATGGAAAAATCCTTGCCAATGACCGTTTCTCCCATTTTTGGAGAGACGTCTGTTACTGCAACAAGATCGATATTTAAACTGCCGACAACTGCTATCTTATTCATTTTCCGGCTCTCTCCTTAATCGATTTCAAGGTTCATTAAGGGCGCATGCTGCTGTGCGCCATATACATCCCGGTCGAAAACTGCACCAGAAGAAATGCTTCTGTAAAAGGTCACCTTAAACCCTAATGCCTGATCAAAAAAAACGATATGCTTCAGCTGTTCTGCCCGAAGATTATAAAGTCTGCAAATACTGGATTCATTAATTTTATTTGAATTCTTCACGTGAAAATAGTGCTCTCTGCAGCTGAAAAGAACATCTAATGTAATCTCAAATGGACCCGAATTCTTGCTTCTAAGGACCTTTGAATATTCTCCTAAAGACGTCATATAACCTCCAAATGAAACGGCATTTCACCTTTATTCAGTTTCATAAGATGATAGATTGAGAATTCATAGACGGGACCAAAATCAATATCGCTTGGAGCAAAAGGAAAGGCCAGATTTCCCGCTGTAGACTTTCTTCCCTCATAACCGTAATGCAAAAAAGTAGAACGCACCGAAGCACATATGCTGCTGGCTATTTCCTGAGTGTCGGCAACAACCTCAAAAACAAGTCCGATTTCGTAGCCTGAAAAGAATTCTGTCTCTTTTTCTCCTAAAACTCCATTTTTGCCATAGTTATAAAAATTGATTTTGTAGGAATCCTTTGAGATATCATTGTAATGCAGGATTACTTCTTCTTTCACTATCTCTTCAATATCTTCGATGCTTTTAATCAGGACTGGGTCGCGGATACCTGCAATCACAATTGTTCTGTATGCTGTTTTTCTTGCTCCTTCCAGCTTTACATAATAGTCATTTGAAGGAATGAATTTACTCTTTGATACTTCAACAACTCCTTCATCGGCTTCTATGAATTCACATTGTGATAAATCCAGTAAAAATCCCGGTCCCTGAAGAAGATATGGATGATCCTTTTCATAAAACGTGTGTGCAGCTACACTTATTGTGCTGCACTTTCTTTGAGGATTCGTTGCCTGAACTGTAAAGGAGTCTTTTTTAATTGTTCCAATAATACAATCTTTCGTCGTTCCTGGCTCTGCACATAAAGCACCGCATTCTAATATTTTCCCTAAGTGATAGGAGAGGCCGGCATCCATTCCGTGGTAAATACCGACTGCCGCAAATGGAGATGGATCAAAGGCTCTGCCGCATACAATAATCTCACATTGCTGCTGCAAGGCTTCTACTATTTGCTCATGACCCATTTGAGCCACGATAGAATGAGTCTCAGAAATGGAACTGACACTTAATTCTGGAACGTTCGGACTCATTTTTACAATCCTTCCATCTTTTAAGGCTATTTTGACGCTATCTTTTTCAAAATCTGCCCAGATTACGGCCATTTTCGGCTTTGCTTTTTTTTCTGACAGGAATTCATGAATAATGTCCAATGTCCATTCCACATGAGGCCTGGCACCAGCTCCTCCAGCTGAACCAATAATGAGCGGAACTTTATTGTTTAAACTTGCCTCAATGAGGAGTCCTAAATCTCTCTTCACTGCCCGTTTTGAAACAATACCCACACCAGCTCCTAATTTATGAGGTCCTGCGTCTGTCGAACCTGCATCTACCACGATAGCATTGGGCTTTTTTTTCATGCCAGCCTGGAGAGATTCTATTGGAAAACCATATCCGAGCATTCCGCATGGTGACAGGATCTTAATTTCTTTGCTCATTACATCCCCCTGAATACGCCTTTATTAACAAGGCTTTCTTCCACTACCAACTATATGTAACCGGTTACACATTATGAATAAAACCTAATGGATTTTTATGGGTATATTAATGTTTTTTAAATATTCAGTGTTTTAAAAGTGCTACATTCTTAAAGTAGTTCAGGGGATGTTATAAATAGAAAAACAATTGAAGTTTTCCTTGCTTATCCATTGTGCCAAGCAGTATTTCTTTCACTTTTTTCTGATGTACGTTCGTTAATTGGGAGGTTAACCATTCTTCGTCCTTCCCTAATCGATGAAGTTCTGTTTTGTTGATGCTGCCTTCCCTAATTATGGTTACAGGCAGTTCAAATGGACTGACAGATACGTTTAAATCAAGGTTTGTAACCGTTTGATGGTCCGCTTTTAAAAAAAATGAAATCTTGCCGTCTGATTCGAAAAGAGCAAGCGCCACTTTTTCAGGATCATCAATCTGCTGCTTGCGGAGTTCTGAGAGCAGATCTTCAATTGTTATTCTTGCTTTTGCCAAGGATTTATAATAAATCTCTCCGTTTTTAATCAACGGAAACGCAGGCGGATCAAGTAACATGCGGAACGAGTGCCACTTCAGGCTAATAAAAATTCCGGTAATATATAAAATAACCAGAACGCTCATCGTGATCATCGAACCTTTAAGTCCTAAGCTCTCATCTGAAAGTGGATGAGCCATTATATTGCCAATGATTAGTGCCATAATAAAATCAAGCAGCCGAAGCTGGGCGATTGATCTCTGGCCCATAATTTTTGCAATCAATGCCAAAAAGAAAAAGGTAATGACAGCTCTTAACGCCCATTGAATGGATGTTAGAGTTTCCTGGCCATGAAAAAAATCCATTCTTTTCACTTCCCAAACAGGTGTTTATTGAATATCTTTTCCTAAATCGTACTGGATATGAGCTATTTTCAAGTCAATTATGTCGGGGAAACACTTCCAAGCTGATGGATGGTGGTTCTCCAACTTTTACACAGCAAATCTTCGTCAGTTTCACACAAAATAAACATATCTCCTTCAAGGGAGGAATGTTTGTGGAGACAGTCGATTACGACAAAGCATTGTATTATACACACAGATCACAATGGGATAACCTTCTAATATTGATGGTGCGTACTAAAGATGACATGCTTTCAAAACGAATTGAGCAGTTCCTGCACGCTTATAATTTCGAAAACAACTACAGGGAAATCGAGAAGAAATTATATTCTTTGCTTCGTTATATTGATCACGCAGTTGAAGCTGGGTATGAGGCTGAAAATGAATATGAATATTTAACATAGAAAAGCGATTGGAAAGAACAAAAGCGCAGGCGCCTTGGTCAGCTCGCGAAGAAAATAGGAATTGACCGGAGAAGGCGCTTTTTGCCTTCTTTGGGCAATTGTCTTTTTCACAGTGAGCTAGGCGCCGGAGCTGGACGTAGATCACTTTATTTCATTATCCACAACCTTTTACCTTTTATAATTTCCTAAACGATAAAAAATGGAGGAATCATTCCTCCATTTTAATTTTGCTTTTGCATATAAAAGTGTGTATACATTTTGAGCTCTTCCATCAGCTGCTGAACAAGTACTTCAGAATCTTCAAGCAGTTTTTTGTTTTCATAATCAAAGCAAATGGGATCAAGCACCAGCTGCTTCGGAATGGCATTTGCATATACGCCTCTCATCACAATACGCATATTATTAAGAGCATTAATCCCGCCTTTTCCGCCTCCTGCAACAGCAATCAAAGCTACTGGCTTATGGGCAAAATAAGAACTTCCTAAAAAATCGAGCGCGTTTTTTAATGCTCCGCTCATGCCGCTGTGATATTCAGGAGATAATAAAATAACACCATCTGCAGTTTTCATTGCCTTTTTTAATTTTTGCACTGCTTCGAGACTCTCCTGTTCTTCTTCCCCATTAAATAAAGGGAGGTTAAGAACGCTTAAATCAATGTAGTCTGCGTTATATTTTTCAGCAATAAATGCGGATGCCAGGCGAGTTCTTCCTTTTTTTCTTGGACTTCCGTTAACAACTGTTAATTTCATTTCCATTCTTCCTCTCTTATTTGTCCAAGCCATTCTTGACGGCATATAATGCAACCTGCGTGCGATCAGCAAGCGATAACTTGGAGAGTATATTTGAAACATGAGTCTTTACCGTTTTTTCAGTGATGTATAGAGAAGCCGCAATTTCTTTATTGCTTTTGCCTTTTGCAATTTCCTTTAATACATCATTTTCCCGATTTGTAAGTGGTGTCAATCCTTTTTCATCTATTTGATTCTTTTGCATGAGGTGGGACATGACATGCGATGTGACTTTTGGATGAAGCTTGCTTTCCCCTCTTAATACTTCCCTGATCGTATGAACGAGTTCATCCGGTTCCACATCTTTTAGCTGATATCCAGATGCACCAGCCTGTATAGCGGGAATGACATGATCCTGATCTGCATAGCTTGTCAAAATAATGATTTTCACAAGCTCGTTAAATGAGCGGATTTCTTTAGTAGCATCGACCCCGTTCATGACAGGCATCGACAGATCCATTAAGATGACGTCCGGGTTCAGATTTTTCACCATCTGTACAGCTTCTTCTCCGTTGACCGCTTCCCCGACAATTTCTATGTCCTTTTGTGTGGTTAAGAAAAAGTGAAGCCCTCTTCGGACGACTTTATGATCATCAGCAATTAACAGGCGTATTCCCATCTTCTGCCCTCCTTAAATCGGAATATTAATTTGTATTTCAGTGCCTTTATTTATTTCAGATAATAAACTGAATGTTCCATTCAGTTTTTTGGCGCGATTTTTCATACCTTGAAGACCAAGAGAAGGCAGCGGTACTGTTTCGTTGTAAGAAAAACCGGCGCCTTGATCTTTTATGATCATGGAGACCTCGTTTTTCGCCCGTGAAATCTTAATTGAAGCGTTTTTAATCTGAGCGTGTTTTTTACAGTTATTTAATGCTTCTTGACCGATTCTCCATAAAGCTTCCTCCACTTCGCATGGAAGAGTCTGAATGCCAATAATGTCAGCTTCAAGTTCTAGGCCAAGCACTTTTGCATAATTCATCAGCGCAGATGCAATCCCGTTTTCCAGTCCTTGTGGCCTCAGCTGCCAGATTAATGCTCTCATCTCAGAGAGAGCTTCCTGTGACAGATCTTGAACATACGAAAGCATCTCTTTCATCTGGGCATCCTCTGTCATTTCTTTTGTTCCTCTTGCTGTCAGCATAATTGAAAAAAGAAGCTGATTGACGGAATCGTGCATATCCTGCGCCAAACGATTCCGCTCGGCAATTAAAGCAAGATGCTGTTCATTTTCAACAAGCTTCATCCGCTTCATCGCTGTTCCAATTTGATAGGCAACTGCTTCTAATAAAGCAAGTTCTTCAGCTGAAAAATGACGTTTATTCGGCGATGCTACATTTAACAGGCCAATCTTCTCATCTCCTGTTCGAAGCGGCACTGTAGCATGATGGGTGATATCATTCGTATCGCCGCATTTAAATGTTTCAGCATCTTCCAGTCGTTTGCAGTTTATGATATTTGCAGCCTTGTTCAATCGGCCATCTGAAAACTGATCAATGCACCAGCAGTTTCCTGAACACATCGCCTTTTTATGATCTATTACAAGCGCAGCGGGAAGTTTATGATCTGCAACTAAACGGTATTGTTTTTCAGAATCAATGAGAAAAATCCACCCTGTCTCAAGACCTGTTAAGTGAAGCAGCTTACTCAGCACTTCATCAAGCATTCGCTCAAGGTCATTGGCCTGATTCAGCGTTTCCGCTATCGTTTTTAGCGTCTGCAGTTCCAGTATCCTTTTTTCATCCTTTGACATATATCTCTCCCTCACACCGTTTATATTATTATTATAGCAACGTTCCAGTCTTTGCTGCCTTCTCAATGTGACTGATTTTTTCTGCGACTTTTGATGGAGATAATAGACTGCAATCCAAATGAAGTTCTCCAGAATAAGAATTTCATGCCTCATTATCAAAAAAGCGCACCTTATTATCTGGACGACCCCTTTTATAATCCGAAAATCCACTCTTATCAATCGAAATGGCTGTTTTATAATCCGCGTGCTCAAATCCTACATATAAAACTGAAATCCAAACCAATAATCCATGCACTATGACCTGCCAGCCGAGATGTACTCCTCTAAAACCTATACAAAAAAACCCGCTAAGATAGCGGATTTTATGAAATCGGATATTGCTGAATCAGCGGATGCACGACAATTTCATCGATGATCATATGCTTCGGTGCACTTGCCATATAAACAACAGCATCTGCTATGTCTTTTGCTTTTAGCCAGTCTTTCTTTTCTTCGACCCCTTGTTCTCCATTTGCGAAATAGGAATCGACCATACCTGGATTGATTGTTCCAACGCGGATGCCGTATTCGCGCACTTCCTGGGCAAGGGACCCAGAAAATCCTTGAACAGCATACTTCGTCGCTGTATACGCTGAACCATTTGCAATCGTGTATTTCCCTACATCTGATGAGATTGTAATAATCGTTCCAGCATTGCGCTCTTTCATATGTGATAATACCGCTTTACTTGCTACAAACACACCTTGTACATTAACTTCAAACACTTTTTTCCACTCATCAAGGGATGTTTCATCCACTGTTTTGAAAAAACCAATTCCTGCATTGTTAACAAGAACATCAATTGTTTGAAACGCAGAAAGTGTTTCTTTTACTACTTCTGACAAGTGCTCTTCATTCGCGACATCTGCCTGAAATGCTTTTATATGCTCATTTCCTGCTTCAGCAAGTTCCTTCGCTGTTTGGAAAATTTCTTCTGAGCTTCCGATAATGGCAAGCTTCATTCCCTGATTGGATAACTGAACCGCGATTTCCTTCCCGATACCCCTGGATGCACCTGTAACGATTGCTGTTTTATTTTTTAACATCCTCTTTTCCCTCTTTTCCATTAAAACAGCTGAAAAAGGCTTACCTTCTCCAGCTGCTGTATCATTAAATCAATTCATTTACTTTTTTCATAAGTGCCGCAGTGACTTCGCTAAGCTTCTGCTCACTCTCAGCAAGTGTGTCACCTTTTACGCCGAAATAGAACTTCGCTTTCGGTTCTGTGCCAGATGGACGAAGGCAGAACCATGATCCGTCTTCAAGGTAATATTTTAACACGTTAGATGAAGGGAGCGTTATTTCTTCAGTCGTTTTCGTTTCAGTGTAATAACGAGTCCCCGCTTTATAATCTTCGATCGTAACGATTTTTTTATCCCCCATCATTTCAGGAGGGTTGCTGCGGAAGGAAGCTAAGATGCTTTGAATTTGCTCAGCACCTTCTTTGCCCTTAAGCGTAAGTGATTCTAATCCTTCACGATAGAAGCCATACTGTTCAAAAATATCAAGCAAGCCCTGATAAAGTGTTTTCCCTTGTTTTTTGTAATAAGCTGCTACTTCAACCGATAAAAGAGCAGCTTGAACAGCATCTTTATCACGTGCAAAGTCTCCAATCAGGTAGCCATAGCTTTCTTCGTAGCCGAATTGGAAGCTGTACTTGCCAGTACGTTCGTATTCATTGATTTTTTCTCCAATGAATTTAAAGCCTGTTAGCGTATCGATTGTATCTAAGCTGAAGGATTCTGCTACAGCTCTTCCAATTTCAGACGTTACAATGGTTTTTAATACAACACCATTTTCAGGCAGGATGCCCTTTTCTTTTTTCTGTGATAGTAAATAATGCAGAAGAATGGCACCGGTCTGGTTGCCGGTCAAAACCACATATTCGCCTTCCAGATTTTTCACAGCAACTCCTAAACGATCAGCATCCGGGTCTGTTGCAATCAATAAATCTGCATCTCCTTGCTGTCCATCGCGAATCGCATACTCAAATGCTGCATGCTCCTCAGGATTTGGAGATTTGACTGTGCTGAAGTTAGGATCAGGCAGCTCCTGCTCTTTAACAACGGTTACATTTTTATAGCCAAGTGCTTCAAGTCCGCGGCGTACCGGCTTGTTAGCTGTACCATGCAGTGGAGTGAACACGATTTTCAAATCAACTTCTTCAGAAAGAGAGGGATTCACAGAAATTGTGACCAGTTTGTCAGTATAAGCAGAGTCAATCTCTTCGCCGATCATTTTGATAAGCCCGTCTGCTTTTAAAGCTGCTTCATCCTTTACTTCAATGCTTAATTCGTCCTCGATTTCATTAACTCTTGCGATGACTTCATCGGCTGCAGCCGGAGGCAATTGCCCGCCATCTTCTCCATATACCTTGTAGCCGTTATATTCTGGCGGATTGTGGCTTGCTGTGATCACAATACCAGAGAACGCATTCAAATATCGCACTGCAAATGATAATTCAGGTGTTGGGCGCAGTTCCTCAAATACATACGTTTGAATGCCATGGCTTGCAAGTGTTTTTGCTGATTCCATTGCAAATTCAGGAGATTTATGACGTGAATCATATGCAATAGCAACTCCGCGTTTTTTTGCTTCTTCCCCGAAGGATTCTATGTACCTCGCCAAGCCCTCTGATGCTTTGCGGACTGTATAAAGGTTCATGCGGTTTGTTCCTGCTCCAATTTCACCGCGCATACCTCCAGTACCGAATTCGAGATTTTTATAAAAAGAATCCTCACGAACTTTATCGTTATGCTCTAAATCTGATAAAAGCAGTCTTAACTCAGTATTCAAATCCGTTTTGTCATTCCAGCGCTTATACCTCTGTTCAAAGCTCATAACGTACCTCCGATGATTTTATGTAATAGATTTTAGTAATTATTTCTTCTTTCGTCAGGAAAATTCCTGCATTAATTCTTATGTAAATCATAGAAATCAATCATTTCCATCGCCTATTTTAACACAAAATGGGACTTTCAGATATTTTAATTTTGTTAAAAAATTTTACATTAGAATACTAAAATTAAAGAAAAACTGCAGCGTATCATGAGTGGAAATCACAAATGCTGCAGCCTATTCTTTCTATTAATTTGCTTTTCTGACCTCATCAGGGACAACTGCCTCATTCAGATGAGCCTGGAGTTTTTCAATGTGACGCTGTTTTTGCTCAGGACTCCATTTCAGCTTTTCAGCCATATAATTTGTAACAGGCTCATTGTAGGTTTTAGCCCAATTGATGTCGAAATACACGGATCCTGTTCTTCTGACAAAGAAATCAGCTGGAGCTGCTGCCATTTCTTCCGTTATCGCATAATCAATTTCTGCAAGTATATGAATAGGCAACCCATATGCTTCAGCAAGCGAATTTAACGACTGTACTCTTTCAAGTAAGGCGTCAGCATTTGAACCGTAGCGTCTTGCAAGATGCTTAGCCTGCATTTCTGTTAAACCAAGCTCCATCCCTTGTTCTGTTTTCGTTTTCACAAATGCTTCTAAGCATGAAGAACCGCCAACATGACCGCCTGAAATCGGCATATTCTTTGTTTTGCATATACCAAAGTCCTCTAAACCTTCATCCTTAAAGTCTTTTACAATCACATCAATAATATGCTCTGCCATTTTTCTATAACCAGTCAGCTTTCCTCCAGCTATCGTGATCAGCCCTGATTCAGATGTCCAAATTTCATCTTTTCTTGATATTTCAGACGGGTCTTTTCCGTCCTCATGTATAAGAGGACGAATGCCTGACCAGCTTGATTCAACATCTTTTGCGGTGATTGTTAGTTCGGGGAACATGTAATTGATTGATTCGATGACATAGTCCCGGTCGCGAACAGTCATCCGCGGATTTTTAGGGTCTTCTTTGTAAACGGTATCTGTTGTTCCCACATATGTTTTCCCATCGCGCGGAATGGCAAATACCATCCGTTTATCCGGTGTATCAAAGTAAATAGCCTGTTTTAGAGGAAATTTGCTTTGATCAAAAACTAAGTGGATCCCTTTTGTCATTTGCAGAGATTTGCCTTTTTTCGAATGATCCATTTCTCTCAGCTGATCAACCCAAGGGCCTGCAGCATTGATGATTTTCTTAGCGTATACATCATATTTCTCGCCTGAAATCGTATCTAAAATATGAACGCCGACTACTTTTCCTTTGTCGTAAATGAATCCTTCGGCTTTTGCATAATTGACTGCATCAGCGCCAAAGCGGACAGCTTCTTTTATGACTTCAATTGTCAGTCTGGCATCATCTGTCCGGTATTCTACATAATAGCCGCCGCCTTTTAAACCTTGTTTTTTAACAAGCGGTTCTTTCGCCAGGGTTTCCTTTGCACTTAGCATTTTCCTTCTTTCACCGCGCTTGACGGCAGCAAGGTAATCGTATACACGCAAGCCGATGGAAGTTGAGAAAGGACCGAATGTCCCGCCCTTATGCATCGGGAGGAGCATCCATTCAGGTGTTGTAACATGAGGGCCATTTTCGTAAACAATGGCTCTTTCTTTTCCGACTTCTGCTACCATCTTCACTTCAAATTGTTTTAAATAGCGCAAACCGCCATGGACCAGTTTCGTTGATCTGCTGGAAGTGCCGGCTGCAAAATCCTGCATTTCAACGACACCGATTTTCATTCCGCGTGACGCTGCATCAAGCGCAATGCCTGACCCTGTAATGCCGCCTCCAATTACGAATACATCGTATGTTTCCTTTGTCATTTTATTTAGGATTTCATCTCTTTTTTCACTTGAAAAAGCCATTTAAATTCCTCCTAATATTTTCCAGCAAGAGATGAAAAAGAGACCACAACAATCTAGTGCAGCAATCAATGCCTGCCCTAGTGTTGTGGCCTCTCCATATCTCCAACCGTTCTATTAACTTAATGTTAGTATATCACATGCTGCAATTATTTAAAAGCCTGAGCTGCTTTTACTGCTTTTTTCCATCCTCCGTACAGTTCATCACGTACTTCATCTTCCATTTCAGGTTCGAACTGTTTGTCTAATTTCCATTGTGTTGTGATATTTGATTTATCTTCCCAGAATCCAACAGCAAGACCCGCAAGATAAGCTGCTCCAAGTGCTGTTGTTTCATTTACTTCAGGACGCTCAACCGGTACACCAAGCATGTTGCTCTGGAACTCCATTAAGAAATTATTTTTTACCGCGCCGCCGTCAACACGCAATGTTTTTAAAGAAATGCCAGAATCTGCTTCCATCGCTGTCAGCACATCTTTTGTTTGATATGCAAGGGATTCCAGTGTTGCACGAACAAAGTGCTCTTTTGTAGTGCCTCGAGTCAATCCGAAAACAGATCCTCTAACATCACTGTCCCAATAAGGTGTACCAAGTCCTACAAACGCAGGAACAACATAAACGCCATCAGTTGACTCGACACGATCAGCATAGCGCTCACTGTCTTTGGCATCTTTAAACATGCGGAGACCGTCACGCAGCCATTGAATCGCAGAACCGGCTACGAAGATACTTCCTTCAAGCGCATATTCTACTTTGCCGTCCACACCCCATGCGATGGTGGTTAACAGGCCATTTTCAGAACGAATCGCTTTTTCTCCTGTGTTCATCAGCATGAAGCAGCCTGTGCCATACGTATTTTTAGCCATTCCTTCTTCAAAGCATGCCTGGCCAAATAATGCTGACTGCTGATCTCCGGCAGCTCCTGCGATTGGCACGGAATGACCGAAGAAGTGATATTCCACTGTATTAGCATAAACTTCTGAAGATGGCTTTACTTCAGGCAGCATCGATTTAGGAACTGTTAAATATTCAAGCAGTTCATCATCCCATTTTAACTCATGAATGTTGTACATTAATGTACGGGAAGCATTTGAATAATCAGTAACATGCGCTTTGCCGCCTGATAGCTTCCAGATCAGCCATGTATCAATTGTTCCGAAGAGAAGATCGCCTTTTTCAGCTTTTTCTCTCGCACCTTCAACATTATCTAAAATCCATTTCACTTTTGTTCCTGAGAAATAAGCATCAATTAATAATCCTGTTTTTTCTCTAAATGTATCATTGTAGCCTTTTTCTTTTAACTCTTCGCAAATACCTGCAGTCTGTCTGGATTGCCACACAATAGCGTTATAAATAGGCTGTGATGAGTTTTTATCCCAGACAACTGCTGTTTCACGCTGATTCGTAATCCCGATGCCTGCAATTTGCTCAGGCTTCACATTTGATTCTGATAAACAAGAAGCAATAACAGCCAAAATGGAACCCCATATCTCATTTGCATTATGCTCTACCCAGCCTGGCTTAGGGAAATACTGTTTAAATTCTTTTTGTGCAATATGAACGATTTCACCTTGTTTGTTAAATAAGATGGCTCTTGAACTTGTAGTTCCTTGGTCTAATGACAAAATATACTTTTCCATAATAAATCCCCCTCAGTAATTTTCAATATGATGCTGTGCTAGAAGA
The DNA here is from genome assembly GCF_002858905.1 of Bacillus sp. UMB0893. NCBI lineage: Bacteria > Bacillati > Bacillota > Bacilli > Caryophanales > Bacillaceae > Bacillus > Bacillus sp. UMB0893. Next base: position 283,396 of record NZ_PKLB01000005.1, read on the forward strand.
ATTTGTTTGTTTTTTTGTAAGAGCGTATACAATTCCAAGCATGATCACAAGGACAGCTGCGACATACCAGAACATAGTATCGATATTACCCTTAAATACGTAATTGTAAAAGACGGCTGCAAATGATCCCCCTACTAGAGGAGCTACAACCGGAATCCACGCATATTTCCAGTTAGAACTTCCCTTGCCTGCAATCGGCAATACAAAATGGGCAAGTCTTGGTCCAAGATCGCGTGCCGGGTTGATCGCATACCCTGTTGTTCCGCCTAATGATAAGCCAATTGCAACGACGAGGAAACCTACAATCAGGGGATTTAAGCCCTCTGTAAATGTATTCGCTCCAATCGCAAGCAACGTCAGCACAAAGATAAATGTTCCAAGCGCTTCACTGATAAAGTTTGCAAAATGATTTGGAATCGCTGGACTTGTTGAGAATACTCCAAGCTTTGCACCTGGATCTTCTGTTTCTTTCCAGTGCGGCAAATATTGCAGATAAACAAGCACAGCTCCTAAAAATGCTCCAATCATTTGAGCTAAAAGATAGGATGGCACCTGGTTCCAATCAAATGAACCGGCAAATGCAAGTGCAAATGTAACAGCTGGATTCAAATGCGCTCCGCTTATTCCCCCTACTGCATAAACAGCCATAGCTACACCGAAACCCCATCCCATTGTAATAACAATCCAGCCGGATTCATGTGCAAATGATTTCTTTAAGCTGACTCCAGCACATACACCTCCGCCAAACACGATTAAAATCATCGTACCAATTACTTCACCCCAAAAAGCTGTCATCTCTAAATCCCCCTATCTATAAATGTGATTCTCATAGATTAGAAGATAAAAAAATCCACAACAAATTCCTTTACCCAAGTAAAGATTTGTTGTGGATCTCCGTTTCTCCATCACATTTATTAACTTGCTCTCATCGTACATTCTTTTGAAAGCGTTGTCAACAGATATATTTTATATATTTTGATAATTTTTCCACAATGACATCTCTGATGATGTGACGGCTGTCGCACCAGCTTTTAATGCTTTATGCACTTCCTCTGAGGTTTTTACGAAGCCTCCTGCAAGGATGGGGATCCCTGTTTTTCTTTTCACCTCTTCAATTAAGCTTGGTACAAGGCCTGGGAGAACTTCTATATAATCCGGTTTATTTCTTGCAATAAGTTCTAAGCTTTTCTCCAATGCACTTGAATCTAGCAGAAACAGACGCTGAATCGCATAAATTCCTCTTTGTTTAGCTTTTGTAATGACGTTGGATCTCGTTGAAATTAAGCCAGCGGGCTTCACTTCCTGACAGATAAATTCAGCTGCATATTCATCGTGCTTCAGACCTTGAATTAAATCGATATGAATGAGAATTTTCTTATTGGATGCGGATGCCAGCCGGATAATATTCCGAACCTGACCTAGATGAGTATCCAGAAGAACACCGTATTCGTAGGGGCTTTCTAAAAAACGCTCTAACTGTTTCATATTGCGGATTGCGGGCAAAATCTGCTGACTTTCAAAACTCATATTCTGCACCTCCCTTTTTATTAAATTGATTATCTATTTATAAATGCTTACAAGGAATGTACTACATAAGCTTACATAAACTCAAGTCCATTATTTTCATTAAAATAGAAAAAAAGACAAAGATTGGATAATCTCTGCCTAGTTCTTTTTATATCTGATTCCGTAAACGTCATGTCTGCGGTCTTTTAATTGTCTGACTGTGCCTGATTGACGCTGTCTGCGGAGGATTTCCAGATCAACATCTCCGATGACAACCATTTCAATGTTAGGGTTGCACTCTCCGACAATTCCGTCTCTTGCAAATTCAAAATCAGAAGGTGCAAAAATCGCAGATTGAGCATACTGGATATCCATGTTTTCCGTCTGCGGAAGATTTCCGACTGTTCCCGAAATAACCGTATAAATTTGATTTTCCACTGCTCTTGCCTGCGAACAATAACGAACACGCAAATATCCTTGACGGTCTTCTGTACAAAAAGGCGTAAAAATGATTTTTGCTCCTTTTTCAGTCGCAATGCGTGCAAGCTCAGGGAATTCAATATCATAGCAGATTTGAATGGCAACCCTGCCGCAATCGGTGTCAAATACTTTTACATCATCCCCCCTGCTGATGCCCCACCATTTACGTTCATTTGGAGTGATGTGAATCTTATATTGCTTTTCAATGGTTCCATCTCTGCGGAAAAGGTAAGCAACATTAAATATCTTGCCGTTATCCTCTTCGACAAAGTGTGAACCGCCGACGATGTTGACGTTATATTTAACGGCAAGCTCTGTAAAGAGACTAATGTACTCCTCTGTATACTCTGTCAGTCTGCGGATCGCTCTGCTCGGTGACTTTTCATCTAAAAAGGACATGAGCTGGGCTGTCAGGAGTTCTGGGAATACTGCAAAATCTGCAGATGCATCGGATGCTACGTCTGTATAATATTCAACCTGTGTCGCAAACTCTTCAAAGGAGTTAATTTGTTTCATTTGGTACTGTACAACACATATCCTCACAGGCAAAGCTGTTTTATAGTAACGTTTTGTGTTAGGCATGTAATCGACATTATTCCACTCCATTAATGTCGCGTACTTTCCTGATGCACGATCATCAGGCAAATAGTTAGGGTTAATCCTCATTAGCGTGAATCCGTTCAGCAGCTGGAATGATAGAACGGGATCATAAATTTTATGATGGATAACCTCTTGAACATATTGGCGGGGAGACATTTCATTTTCAAACTTATGATAATTCGGGATTCTTCCGCCTATTATGATGCTTTTAAGATTCAAACGTCTTGCTAAATCTTTTCTTGCTTCATAGAGCCTATGACCGATCTTCATGCGGCGGTATTCAGGATGGACCATCACTTCTATCCCATACATATTATAGCCGTCAGGATTATGGTTTGAAATATAGCCATTATCTGTAATATCGTCCCACGTATGACGGTCATCATATTCATCAAAGTTAATGATCAGGCTTGAGCATGATCCGATAATCTTCCCTTCAAATTCAGCACAAAACTGACCTTCTGGAAAATGCTCCAAATGGCTTTCTAAATGCTCTCTTTCCCATGGGACCATGCCAGGAAAGCATAATGCCTGCATGGCTAATATTTCATCTATGTCTTTACTTTCAATATTTCTGATGATCATTTTTTTCTCAAATTTAGACAAATCAATTGTATCAGTCACAAGAACAGCTCCTTTACATGGTAACAGCAATTTATTCCCTGAAAAGCGCTCGTTGAAACATGTCTACTTGCCGGACTCAATAAGTGAGATAACTTTTTCAAGTTCCATCTCAGCCATTGACTCCAAACGGTGGTCAATCTCACCAAACTCCATATTCTTTGTAACGCTATTTGGAACGATGGTACAGTACATACCTGCTTTTTTGGCGGCACTCGCTCCATTTACTGAATCCTCAAATGCCAGGCATTCTTCTGGATTTACGTTCAGGCACTTTGCAGCTTCGATGTATAATGCAGGATCAGGTTTTACTTTTTCAACATGATCCGATGTCCTGATACACTCAAAATAATCAAATAAATGTAAGCTTTTCAGGTATGTACTTACCCACTCATAGCTTGAGCTTGACGCTAATCCAATCTTTAATCCAAGCTCTTTCGCAGCCTTCAAATAAGCCTCCACTCCCGGACGGGCAATCTCAGCTGCCATCCGTTTTTGAAACTTGTCTTCCTGAATTTTCGTTAAATCCTCATGATTCAGCTTCTTCTGCAGCTGTTCTTCTAAGTATGTGAAGGGATGAAAATCAGATGAAGTCCCTATGACATTGCCCCATACTGAAAGAGGAAGCTCACTGCCATGCTCTTTAAAGATTTCCTTCAAGACCTCATACTCGTGTGTTTCAGTGTCAAGAATCAATCCGTCAAAGTCAAAGATAATTGCTTTTATCATATAGCTTCCCCCTCGTCATTAATATATCCATTATATAACGGAATAAGAAAATAGAAGAACAATTAGGAACTTGCAGAAAAGGGTAATTAAATCATAGTGATAGTTGGGGTCTTCAAAAGTACCGAACTGCTGTTTTTGGACTTCATTCGTGTCCTATTGTTTTCATCTTTAAGAATTAAGAAAGCACCTGCTCGCTAAAGCAGGTGCACTTCGACTATTAATGCTGTTCTGAAATGTTGGTCAGTGCATGACCGGCCGCTTCATCAGACATTTGATTAGTAGCAAGATCCCCTAGAGCAACATAGCCTACCAGCTGATTATTCTCAACGATTGGCAAGCGGCGAATCTGATTTGATGCCATCAGCTGTGCTGCTTCCTCGCTGCTCATATCTGGTGTCCCAGTAACAAGGTTTGAAGACATAACATCAGCTACTTTTGTATCGCTTGTCTTGCCTTCTGCTGTTGAACGAAGCGTGATATCCCGATCTGTAATGATGCCTTTCACCTGTCCCCCGTCAACGACAGGAATCGATCCTACATTCTGGCTGCTCATAAGCTCTGCAGCTTCCTGTATGCTTTGTGTAGATGTAATTGTTACAAGATCTTTCGACATACTTTCTCTAATTGATGAATTCAAATTAAACAGCTCCTTTCAGATTTTATTATGTTCAAAGCAGCAGCTTTTTCTTCCTAGAAAATGTGACCTTTTTTCACTGACATTAACATTGCCTTTGATGTGATATTTGGTATTTGTATTCACTATCTATTTTATTTAAGATAAGGAAGAGGTGGTGCGGATGAACGGGTTTGAAAGAAGAAAGCAATCTAAAATGGAGCAGATTCAAAAAGCGGCATTTCATCTTTTTTCACAATACGGTGTTAATAAAGTAAATATCCAGGAAATTGCCGCCAGTGCAAATGTGTCTCAGGTCACAATCTATAATTATTATGGCAGCAAAGATGCTTTAGCGGTTGAAGTCATCAAAGCATTTTTACAGGAGCAGCTTGATTTTTACACAGAATTATTGGATTTGAACATCCCTTTTCAGGAAAAAATGGAACGGCTTGTTGTAAGAAAAATTGCTGATTCTGCCGCAATAGGATCTGTGCTATTAGAATATATCATGTCAAACGAAGGTGAAATCAAACACATTATGAACGAGTTTACGGTTCATCACTCGATTCCTCTTTTAAAACGTTTAATTGACAGCGGAAAAGAAAAAGGCCATATCAGGGATGATTTATCATTTGAAACAATTAGGTTTTATTTCAACATGTTCGCATCCGAAGTATACAAGCACCCGCAATTTATAGTGGAATATGAGGATCGCAACAAAATGGCGAAAGAGTTTTTGCATTTATTCTTTTATGGATTAACAGGAAAAGAATGAGAATCTTAAGATGTTTTTAAAATTATTAACTTTGATTTACAAGAACTTGCCCTAGGACTATAATATGTAGTGTAAACTTCTGAATTGAGAGGCGATAACGTGTCAGAGGAAACGAAAAAGTACATAGAGAATCAATTATTTATCGCATGGGCAGCATCATTCGTATCCATGCTGGGAAGCTTATATTTTTCTGAAATCATGGATTTCATCCCATGTGATCTTTGCTGGTATCAGCGAATCTTAATGTATCCTCTAGTCGTGATTTTAGGCATGGCGATTTACAGAAAAGACTATCAGATTGCCTTTTATTCGATGATTTTATCAGCGATAGGCGGAACCATCTCCATTTATCACTATGCCGTACAAAAGATCGATTTTGTTGGCACACATTCTGCATCATGCGGCATTGTTCCATGCACAGGCGAATACATTAATTGGCTTGGATTTATTACGATTCCGTTTCTTGCACTTATTGGATTTACGATTATTTTCATCACTAGCTTAAATAGTTACAGAAAAATGAAAGGCGGTCGTTAAGATGAAAAAGGTTATGATTTTCGCAGCAGTTTTTATCGTATTATTCGGTGCCCTGGCATTTGTCACAAGCTATCAGCAGAAAGAAAAAGCAGAAGGCAATCCATATGGAAAAGACAATCTTGATGCAGCAACTGTTGACCAGCTGGATGATCCAAATTATCAAGACATTATCCTTCCTGAAGAAGTAGACGAAAAAATCGATAAAAAAGAGGATTTTGTCGTTTATTACTTCAGCCCTACTTGTGAGCATTGCCAAAGAACAACACCTGTTTTAATGCCAGTTGCTGAAGAAACTGGAGTTGAAATCGGCCAATTTAACCTGCTTGAATTTGAAGACGGCTGGAAAAAATATGGCATCACACACACTCCGACCCTAGTCAAATACGAAGATGGAAAAGAAGTTGATCGTGTTGAAGGATATAACGATGAGGCTTACTTTACAGACTTATTGAATAAATGGAAATCATAAAAATCAAGAACAAAAGCGCAGGCGTCTTGGTCAGCTCGCAAAGAAAATAGGAATTGACCTGGGTTAAATGACGCACCTGAGAATCAAGTGTCATTTAACCGAAGAAGGCGCTTTTTGCCTTCTCCTGAGCAATTGTCTTTTTCACAGTGAGCTAGGCGCCGGAGCTTGCCGAAGATACCTTTATTTCATTATCCACAACCTTTTACCTTTTGTAATATTCTAAACGACAAAAAAGGGTACACAGCCGTGTACCCTTTTTCTATACAATCCACTTATTTGCAGGCTTGCCATACTTGCTTACCTGCTCTTCCTTCTCTTTTGAAGACAAAAAGTTGTCAAACGTAAGCGGAAATTGATAGCCATATTGTTTTAAAATTTTAATATTCCGATTGTAAAGCTCTCTTTGTTCAGCTTCAGAATGCTCATCCAAATGATTAAGCAATGCTGTCAATGCCTGGAGACTGGATATAATTTGAAAGGCTTCTCTCAGTGTGCCATTATACTTTAATTTTTCAGCATGAGGCTTTAAGACAGCAAGGTCATCAAGCTGATCGATCGTTTCATCTGAAAAATACTGTGGAAAGATATCTTCATACATATATTCAATCAATTCTTCAATATATTGCTCTTGTTCCTCTGTTGATGCAAAAACAATTCTCAAGTTATTCACCTCTTTGCTCCGTTCGTGCCAGTGTCTTAGGTCTAGAATAACATAGCTCTCTATCCTAAAGGAGAGGTAAGTGTTTCCGTTTCTAGCTTGGACATCCAGTAAGAAACTTTAGTATACTTGAAAGACTAATGATAGATAGGTGATCGCGATGAAAATCAAAGGAGAATGGATGGAGTTACCTGTAAAGGAAGACTGGAAAGGGATTCCTCTGCAGCAATTGCTGAAAGATAAATTAAATGCGCCAAAAGCGCTCATTCATAAATGGCGTATGGACAATGATGTAAAAGTAAATGACGAAAAACCTAATTGGACGGCACCATTAACAGAAGGAGACTTGCTTATCATCCGGTTATTTCAAGATGAAGATTTTGATTTAATACCTGAATACATGGAACTGGATCTCTTATTTGAAGATGAGCATCTCATCATTGTCAATAAACCGGCAGGCATGGATACACATCCCAATGAACCCGGCCAAACCGGCACATTGGCAAATGCAGTAGCTTTTCACTTTCAAATGCAGGGACTTTCCAGAAAAGTACGGCATATACATAGGCTTGATCACGATACATCAGGTGCAATCATCTTTGCGAAGCATGCCCTTTCACACGCCATTCTGGATCGATATCTTGAAGCCAGGAAAATAAAAAGAACGTACACTGCCATTGTGCAAGGAAAACTGAAGCAGAAAAAGGGAAAGATTGAGCATCCAATCGGCAAAGACCGCCACCACCCAACTCGGCGCAGAGTATCCCCAAATGGTCAAACCGCACTAACTCGTTTCAAAACAGAAGATACGAACATGGTCTTCGATGTAACCCTTATTAAGCTGCAGCTCGACACTGGCCGGACTCACCAGATCCGGGTCCATTTAAGCCATATTGGCTACCCGATTGTCGGAGATGAACTATATGGAGGAAATACAAAGCTTTTGAAAAGGCAGGCACTGCACGCATCCGAAATTACCGTGCTGCATCCATTTTCAAATGAAAACATTACGGTTTTCGCTCCATTTCCAGAGGATATGAAAAAGCTGATGGAAATGTATGAGTTTTCAACATTGATCAGGCATTGAAGCAGCGGCTCTGATTTGATTTATCTTAGTCAAATTCGATTTACTTTCCCATATGAGACTTTTACTTTCCGGAATGTTGTTATTACTTCCCGAAAACATGGAAAATACTTTCCGTTTTGAGCAGCATACTTTCTTTTTTCCATTTACCTCCCAATTTAGAGACAAGTTTCAGGCCACCCACCCTGGTGCAAACTGAATCTTGCCCATATGAAAAAGCCCCATTTTCGGGGCTTTCTTTCAGAATTTCTTATTAAACACATGGCTGACACGTTCAAATCCCATCTTTTCTTCATAAAAACGGTGTGCATCAATCCGTTGATTCCCTGATGTGAGTGTCATCATACTGCATCCTGCGTCTTTCGCAAGATCTTCTACATAATTTAACAGCTTCTCTCCAAATCCGCGCGACCTTGAAGCTTGATCTGTTATTAAATCATACACATAAATATGTTTGTCGTTATAGAAATTCGTCTATTGAATGATTCCCGCTAACGCTTTTACTTGGCCGTCTTCATAAAGGCAGATTAATCGATATCCTTGCTCTTTCATTGTTCCAAATAATCTAAAATAGTCTTCCTCACTTAACTGTGTCCGCAGTTGAGCCATAACGGAATATGCTTTTTTTAAGTCTTCTTCCTCCAAGATTTCTTGAATTGTAATCACGTAACATCCCCCTAGTCTTTTAATTCACTTTTTCAGCATATATAATATAGCGCTCAGGTGCATTGCCGACAAAACTGAAAGGATAACACGTCGTTAAAATAAGTTCTTCCCTTTCATTTTGCAGCGTAATGATGCTTGTATCATCTGCATCTACTATTTTAGTTGACTTGATTATGTACTCAAATTCACCCTGCGGCAAAAGAATCTTTAGGGAATCGCCATTTTCCAGGTCTCCCGCTTTGCGAAACACTGTATCCCTGTGCCCCGACAAAACAATCTGGCCATTTTCATTTGGATAATAGCTGCCTTTGTAATGGCCGACCCCTTTTTCTAAATCATCAGGATCTGTCCCTTCAACAATCGGAAGTTCAGCCTTTAATCGATCAATTTTAAGAATCCCTACTGCATCTCCAACCTCAGGTTCATACCTTTCTCCTGAAGGAGGCAATTCCTTATCTTCTGCTGATCGGATGGCAGCTTGCGCATCTGCCAAAGTTTGATTCGTTTTTACGTTAGTCTCAACGATTTGCCATACACCATATCCTGTAAAAATAAGCCCCCCTATAATTAATAGGAGGGAAAAGAATTTGAATTTTGTCATATAGTTGGCACTTCTCCTTCAACAATTTAAATCCGCACTTTTAATTACTTAGATTATACCAACATTGACAGAATTGTACAAATACTAGTTGGTCTCTGTTCTTTTTTCAATGACAAATTGCAGGGCTGATACAATTTCTTTTTTGTCTTTTGTACTCATCACAGAATTCGGATATCGTTTTACATCACTTTTTACATCCTTTAGAATCGTGGAGCCTTTGTTTTCAAAATAAGAGCTTAAAGAAGGAAAAATTTTGTTGAGTTCAAAATGAACTTCTGCTCACAAGATATGCAGTTGAAGTACAGCTTTTGTACCCTTTTTAGCATCTGAATTTTGAATAAGTGATTTAACATGATTTAAGTCGATTTCTTTTGTTTCTTTCAATCGTGACTGTTATTGACTTCTCAGCTTCCATATTGCGTACTTTGCCGATTTAATTGTAAAATTCTATAAAAACAAGAAAATATTAGTAGATTTTGCCGGATTTCTTTTTATAAAATCAGGGTAATTACCCTATTTTATTTTGTACATAGCTTTTTCAGCCAAAAAAAACAGGCCGTCCGCAGTGGACCGCCTGTTTATCAAGCTTTAGTATTAAAAATCAAAATTATCCGGATCCGGCCCTACACGTTCGTCACGGTTAAGTCCGTCGATAGACTCCATCTCTTTCTGTGATAATTCGAAATCGAAGATAGCTGCATTGTCATAAATGCGGTGCTCCTTCACAGATTTCGGTATGGTTACTACTTCATTTTGCAGATCCCAGCGAAGGATAACTTGGGCGACTGACTTGCCGTGCTTTTCTGCAATTTCACTTAATGTTTTATCATCAAGCAGTTTGCCCTGCATGAGCGGTGACCATGCTTCAAGCTGAATGTTATGCTGCTTGCAGAATGCTTGAAGTTCCTTTTGAGTCAAACGCGGATGATATTCAACCTGGTTCACCATCGGAACAATTTCAGCATCAGCGATAACATCTTCAAGGTGATGAATCTGGAAGTTGCTTACGCCGATCGCTTTCACTTTTCCTTCTTTATAGAGCGTCTCTAATGCTTTCCATGTTTCCTTATACTTGCCTTTTACCGGCCAGTGAACAAGATATAAATCTAAATATTCTAATCCAAGCTTCGTCATGCTGTCATTAAATGCTTTTAATGTGGATTCATATCCTTGATCGGCATTCCACACTTTTGTAGTGATGAATAGCTCTTCGCGCGGTACACCGCTTTCTTTTAAAGCTTGTCCTACGCCTTCTTCATTTTTATAGGCAGCAGCTGTATCAATGCTTTTATAACCTGCTTCAATTGCCCATTTTACTGAATTGACAACTTCATCGCCATCTTCTACTTTGAAAACGCCCAGCCCAAACCAAGGCATTTTCACTCCATTATGTAAGACTGTAACATCCTGCAGGTTTTTTGCCATGATAATAATCCCCTTTCAGCTATTCAGAATACCTTCATTATCTGATAACTTTCAGCAAAATCCAAAAGATATGCCTCATGTCTTTCTCATTTTGCTTACTTTTTGGTAAAATGGAAGAAGATAGTAAAAAGAAAGGGACGGTTTAGATCATGGAAACAAAAGAACAGCTTCTCGGTCATTTAAAAGAGATCGAAAAATGGGAAGATGACCAGAAAGGGTTATTTTTCTGGGAGAAAATCGGACGAATTCCTTTTAAAATACTAGATAAACTGACACCAGCTTTTATTCAAAAGAAAATCGGCATCCTGCTTGATGAACTCGGCAGTTTTATTCAGAGCGGCGGAAAGTATTTAACACAAAAAAATGGCATTTTAAAAAAAGTGCAGCATCATGTTCCAAATGAGACTGTGAGCAGTATTGATGATATGAAAAAAGTTCCAATAAATGTGATGAACCTAGTAGGTGAGGATTTAAAGAAAAACCGCGGAAAAGTTGCCACCGTTCAAGGCGCGACAACTGGATTCGGAGGGATTTTTACTCTTGCAGTTGATATCCCTGTTTTATTGGGTCTATCATTAAAAACACTTCAAGAAATTGCGATTGCGTACGGCTATGATCCGACTGATCGGGAAGAGCGAATTTTCATCGTGAAGTGCCTGCAGTTTGCATCAGCTGATATTGTTGGAAAGCAAGCGATACTAAATGAATTGTCAGGCTATTATAACCGCAGCATGGCACCTGCCGAAATGATGTCAAAGCTTCAGGGGTGGCGGGAAGTTGTTTATACATACCGTGACCATTTTGGACTAAAAAAATTATTGCAGATGGTACCTGTAGCAGGCATGATTTTCGGGGCATATACGAATCGATCAATGGTGAAAGATATCGCAGAGACAGGCATCATGCTATACCAAAAAAGACGGATTCTAGAAAGGTTAGAGACCGACTCCAATCTTAAACTAGAAGAAGGAACTCAAGGATGAGTTCCTTCTTTTTTCATATTAGAAAAATAATGCATCAAGTGAATAAGCACCTGCGCCTGTCAAAGCAACACCGATTGCTACTGCAAGAAGAGTCAAATTGAATTCATATCCATTTTGTGCAGCCCAAAATCCGTTTGGTGCATGAACTTTAACAATGGCAACAAGCATTGTACCAGCTAAAGCAGCTCCAGCAAGAGGAGTAAGAAATCCTGCCGCAAAAAATGCCCCGCCTGCAAACTCAGCTAAACCCGCAATCACGGCCATCGCAACACCCGGCTTAATGCCGATTGATTCAAAGAAACCTCCTGTTCCTTTAATGCCATGCCCTCCAAATGAACCAAACAGTTTCTGTGCTCCATGAGCCATGAACGATAGTCCAATCACTAAACGAATAATTAAAAGTCCTAAATCTAATAACATACTGAATCATCCTTCTTTCGATTATTTTTAATTCGAGATATTTACTTAAAAAAATTTTGCTTCTTTACTCTATATGCAGGCTTTGCCGAAAAAATACTTTTAATTAATATATCTTGAATTCAAAATAATTATATGCCGATGTATTTAAAATGTCAACACTTCATTTTTAAAGTGAAGCTATGCAGAAGTGTTTATGGGTGATAACAAAAAAGGAGCTATTAAACCATAAAATAGGACCTAACAAAGTACACAACTAAACACAAAATGGATCCAATTAAAAAAGGTCCAATTCTTAAAGTCAATTTTTCGACTTTTTTGTGCCGTGATTATTTTTCTGCTCCAATCACTCGTTTTAATGCACTTTTTTCTATTATGTATTTATAGTTTCCTAAACAACAATAAAACCGCTTCATCTAGAAGCGGCTCAGCCTAACATTATTTTTATTGGACAACAGCAAATGAGAAATCCTGAGTGCCTGATGGAACATTGTAAGCTTGCACTTCAATCGTGTATGTCCCAGCTTCTGCACTTGGCAAAATAACGGTTTCCACATTATTTCTGCCATCCCAGCTATTGTTGTAAGGTGCTGTAAAATCGTTTCCTGCATACGTTTTTCCGCTTGGGGATTTAATAACCAAATCCAAATCATTGACTAATGAAACAGAGGCTGATGGATTACCTGGATAGTCTGTCCAAGCAAGTGCAATTCTTAACGGTTTTCCGCTCACTGCCTTAAATGAATAGGCCGCTTTTTCATTCGTTCTAAGTGCTTTAGATTCATTTGTATAAGCAACATTTACTGATTTATCAAGTGAGACCCTTCCCCAACCTTGATTTCCGCTTGGGTAGCCAAGGCCAAGGTCTTTCGCTCCCGCAATTAAAGCTGCTTTAATAAGGGATGGTTTTGGAGTGACACCTTTATTTTTTATAAAGTGCTCACGCAGAAGAGCAACGTTTCCAGCAACAAGCGGGGTTGCCATTGAAGTTCCGCCCATATAAGCATATTTGCTGTTATAATTTGCCCAGAAAGATGCGTCAGGTGCTAAAGATGAGCGAGTCGATAAAATAAATGTGCCAGGTGCAACGATATCCGGCTTTACTCTTCCATCAGAGGTAAGACCCCGAGAAGAGAAAGAAGCAATTTGATTGATATTATCTGCATACGATCCAAATGACGGACGGTTATTTTCTGAAGCTCCAACCGTAATTGCATTTTTAGCTGTACCTGGCGTGCTGATCGTTTTTGAACCTGGCCCCTCATTGCCGGCAGCAAATAACACAGTCATATCATCATTATTATAGACATATTCATCTACTTGTTTAGACTCAAGTGTATATGCCCCTCCTACAGGTGCCCCCCAAGAATTGGTATGAACCCTTGCACCGGCACTGTACGCTTGAGAGAAAAGTGAGTTGAGGTTACTAGGCAAACCTCCAAGTCCTCCATTTGCATCCATGATAGATTGAAAGACAAGACCTGCTTTAGGAGCCATTCCTTTGAACTGAGCATCCCCAAGCACTGAACCTGCCACATGTGTTCCATGTCCATTTGGATCACTTGAATTGTTAGTACGCCCTAAAGCATATAATGCTTTAATTTTTCCGCCCTTAAAGGCTTCATGCATCGAACTGTCATTTCTTCCCGTATCAAGGCCGGTATCTGCAACTGCAACTGTCTGACCTGCACCTGTCAATCCATATGTGCTGCTGGCTGTATTTACCTTCATGATTCCTGCAGCCACATCGTTGTGAAGCTTAAACGTATTTTCTTTTGCGATGAACAAAGTATCTTCCTGATTTGCGTATTCAATAAGCTCCTCGAGATTTTTCTTTACCAGCTTTTTCTTTGATTTATTGACATGTTTTAATTCTACGTCAAAAAGCTGGGTGTAGCCTGATTGAAAAAGAGCAGGATCTAATTTATACAAAGGCAGGTATGTTTTAACGGACGTAATCCCCTTGCCTTTTTTTAATGAGTTTATTGCTTTTTTCTCAGCCTTCACGACAAAAGCATAATCTGGAACATACTCAATAATTTCAGCTCCGGTACCAGTGATGAGCAATCGATCTGCCTCAGAGACAGGTCCATCAAGCTGAACAATATAAAGAGAGTTTTTCAGACTGGTCTGTTCAAGCTTTTTCAGCACATTCTTCGGAAGCTTGCTGACATAGCTCTCCATTTTAAACATTGCTTTGCCGCCTGTGCGATTTTGACCGCTGAAAGATGTCTTTCCAAATTGCGCGAGCTTCAATTCCTGCAGCTGCTGATTTTGCGGTGCAGCCTCAGCTTGAATATTCGGCATAAATACAACGCTTCCCGCTAAACAAAGTGTTGTCATTAAAGCTGTCAACTTAACGCCTTTTCCCAAAACTACCAGCTCCCTGTAATTTCATATAATAGCAGATTTTTTTATTGCTTCCTTTTTCTACTATACTCTACTAATCTACCATATGGATATGAATACTTTGTATTGGGAAAAAGACCTTTATTTTTTAAAATAATAATCAAATAATGAAAAGGGTTTCTCACATATAAATTGTTCTCTTGCCACTGTTTGCAAAAATGCGCATGAGTCTTAAGACACGTTTAGTCTTCACTCTTTGACAATGGGTTCTTCGAAAGTTCTACAAAAATCGACTAATTCATTAATTATTAATAATGGCAGTTCAGGCTGCTTGTGAAATATACTCAAAGTCAGGAGCCTCAGCTTCTCACAGAAACCTTTCTTTCTTTAGTCCAACGCAAAAAAATCTCCCTTATAAAAAAGGAAGATTTCCTATTAATGCTTATTCCCTATCATTTCAACGACTTCTTTGACTTCATTCAGCATGGATTCTCTTGTCTCGTCATCAACATAAGCCACTGAATATAAAAACTTATGTGCAAGGGTTTCGATTCCGCAAAAATTCATGATGCCGATATCAAATACGGCCTGCATAGCCATCGTTAATTGCAGAGGTTTTAGAAATTTTTCCGGCTGCCCTGTCGTCTGGAAGATAAGTGCTTTTTTTTTGTTCAGCAAGCCTTCTGGGCCATCCTCTGCATAACGGAATGCAAAACCATTTGTGAAGACCCTGTCAAAATAGCCCTTCAATATTGCGGGCATTCCATTCCACCATGTCGGATAAATAAAGACCAGAATATCCGCCCAAATAAGTTCTGCCTGCTCCGTTTGAATGTCTGCTGGTATTTTATCTTGATAAAAGGCTGAATAGCCGTCTTCTGTCAGGATTGGATTAAACTTCAGCTGATAGAGATCTCTTTTTCTGATCTGAAAATTCTTGCTTGTAAACTCTTCTTCTACAGCATTGCATATAGCTGAGTTAAAACTTTCCGGGTTAGGGTGAGCATATATCATTAATACGTTCATTTCATTCTCCTAAAATGACTTTTTTACTATTCTTCACAGAGAATGGAAATATTATGATAGGAGCTCAGCTTTTTTGTTCTTTCATTTAATCCATTTGCTTTCCCGAAGATCCATGCTTTTCTTGAGATCTAAAAAAGTTCAAAAAGCAGTCAGCTTGTCCTTTGCATACGTGCGTTTTCTTTCTTTCTTATTCATGTTTGGATCAAAATATCCCAATTGAAGAATTCCGACGACTTTCTCGCCATTTTGAACACCGATCGCACGGCGGAATTTAGGATCGTACATATGGTTAGGCGTTTTCCATACCATCCCCAGCTGTTTTTCCCAGCCTAATAGCTGCAGATTTTGAATGAGTGTGCAAATGGCCGCAAAGTCCTCTTCCCAAATTTTCTGGCGGGGATCTTCAGGCATAATCGCAATTAAAAAAGCTGGAACATCTGACAATTTCGAAATGATTTTTTCATGAGCTTTTGCTTCATAGCAGGAAAGAACAGTTTGCATAAACGCTCCCTTACGTTCTCCGCTCACAAATAAAAAGCGCCAAGGCTCCCTCAAACCATGGTTAGGAGCCCAGACAGCATCATTCAGCAATGTTACGACATCCTCTTCCTTAACCTCGTTTGGCAGGTAATTTGATTTAATTGACGTTCTTTCACGTATAACAGCTGCGATTGATTGTTGCTGTATCATTTTACTTCCTCCGAACTTTTTAATTGATAACGATTTTCACTATCATCTGTTTTAAATAGTAGCACTGTGTTTTTCGTTCGTCAAATGCAGCAGACATACAAAAAACCCTCCAATAAATGGAGGGCCGTCTTCTTAGAAGAATAAATTCAAGATAAAGTATGAAATAGCTGCCAGCGTAGCAGAGATCGGCAATGTAATAAACCATGTAATTATCATTGTTTTAGCCGTTCCCCATTTAACACCTTTAATTCTATGAGCAGAACCTACCCCAAGAATAGAAGATGAAATAACATGGGTTGTACTGACAGGCAAGTGAATAACAGATGCACCGAAGATTACAGCTGCACCGGTTAAATCAGCTGCAACACCATTAACGGGACGGATTTTCATAATCTTTCCGCCAACAGTTTTAATGATTTTCCAGCCGCCGACACTTGTTCCAAGCCCCATCGCAACAGCACATGAAACTTGAACCCAAGTCTGAATATCTGTCGTGCTTTGAAGATTGCCGGCAATCAGCGCCATAGTAATAATACCCATTGCTTTTTGGGCATCATTTGTACCATGAGTATAAGATTGAAGCGCAGCTGTTGCAACCTGAATAGCACGGAAATTTCTATTTGTTTTTGTCAGGTTATTGTTTTTAAAGATGATTTTAAAAATACTGTAGACAATATAACCGACAACAAACGCCAAAATCGGGGAAATGATAAGAGCTTGAAGAATTTTTAGAAATCCTGTGTAATTTAACGAACTAAATCCAGCTGCAGCAATAGCAGCGCCAGCAATCGAACCGATAATCGCATGGGAAGAACTGCTCGGAATTCCGTAATACCAAGTAATTAAATTCCAAGCAATTGCAGCAATCAGTGCAGCCAAGATAACCACAGATCCATTTTCTAATGTAAACGGATCAACAATGTCCTTTGTGATCGTCTTCGCTACCCCCGTAAATGTCATTGCTCCTACAAAGTTCATGACAGATGCCAAGATGATGGCTTGTCTTGGTTTAAGTGCCTTAGTTGATACGGATGTTGCGATTGAATTTGCTGTATCATGAAATCCATTAATAAAGTCAAACGCTAAAGCGAAAAATACGATTAGAATGGTGAGTATTAAAATAGTATCCATAATAAATGGCCTCTTACGCGTTCTTCATGATGATAGTTTCAAGTGTATTCGCAACACCCTGACAGCTATCAGCAATTTCTTCTAGCGTTTCGTAAATCTCTTTATATTGAATGATTTTAATCGGGTCTTTTTCGATTGCAAATAAATTTTTCACAGCTGTACGCAAGTAATTATCACAGTTTGACTCAAGTTCCTTTAAACGAATAGCATGTGTGCGAATATCGCTTAATTTCTTGTTTGAAAGCAAGTCAATTGATTTGGCAATTTCGATCGTACACTCATTAATTGTGTCAACGAATTTTACCATGTAGTCAGTTGGTTTTGTTACAGAGTACATTTCAAACAAGGCTGCGGAATGCTCGATGCCATCCAATACATCGTCCATAATCATCGCAAGCTGAAGAATATCTTCACGTTCGATAGGAGTTATGAAAGCTTTATTCAATTCCATGATAATGGTATGAACAAAAGTGTCGCCTTTTGACTCATAATCCTTAATTGTTTCTGAGAACACTTTAAGATCATTGGCATTATTGATTTTGTAATCAACAAAATACTGCCCTGTTTCTTTTAGATTTTCAGAAATTTGACTTAACATTTCAGAAAACTTATCTTTTCTTCTTTTGATAGCCATTATTATTCCTCCAAGGAGCCATATATTTTTTCTTTTTCTCTATATTTGCAACTTAAAAAGTATATACGCTAATGTCGAATCCGAAAAGACTTTGTCGTTAATTTTAACAATTTCTTTACAAACTATTAATATAAGTAAAATATTTCTATGGTATAGAAATCCAATATGAATTTAATTTTCTATTAGATGCCCTTAAATTACTGTTTTCACCCGTTAATAACTTCAGTAATTATTCATACCGAGCCCCTAGATTAGACCACAAAAAGCAAGCACTTGCATTTACACTTACAAGAGAAAGCACACATTTTCTTGCTTGGCAGCAGACCGGATTACTATGTTTTTCGCCTTATGATCCAGGACGCTCGGTATACTATCCGCTGGAGCCATTTAATTATCCGGAAACCAGGAGTTACTATCCGAAATCTGTGTTTTATTATCCGATCGGAAATAGAAAATCAACAAAAAAAAGCGGAAATAATCCGCTTTTTCCAAGTTCTACTTTGCAATTGAGATTTTTGCCGTCTCCGACTGTTCTGCTGGAGGATGAAACTCATCTTCCATTTTAGATACAACTACTGTTGCCACACCGTTTCCTATCAGATTTGTAATCGCACGTGCTTCAGACATAAAACGATCGACACCGAGCAGCAGAGCGATTCCTTCAACTGGGATCATCGGGAATGCCGCAAGTGTTGCAGCCAATGTAATAAATCCTGAACCTGTTACTCCTGCTGCTCCTTTAGAGGTTAACATTAGAATTCCAAGCAAAGTCAGCTGCTGCCAAATACTAAGGTCTATACCATATGCTTGCGCAATAAACATCGCGGCCATTGATAAGTAAATGGATGTGCCATCTAAATTAAATGAGTATCCTGTTGGAATGACGAGCCCCACAACTGATTTTGAACAACCGTATTTCTCCATTTTCTCCATCATTTTCGGCAATGCAGACTCAGATGATGACGTTCCAAGGACAAGCAGGATTTCTTCTTTAATAAATGCGATGAATTTTATTATGCTGAATCCATAATATTTTGCAATCGCACCAAGAATTAATATGATAAAAAGGAACATTGTAATATAAACTGATCCCATCAATTTTCCAAGAGCAACAAGTGAGCCTAAGCCAAATTGTCCAATTGTGTAGGCCATCGCGCCAAAGGCAGCAAATGGTGAAACTTTCATGATCATATTTACAACACCAAAGAAAATATCTGTCAGCCTTTCAAATAAAACTACAACCGGCTTTGCTTTTTCTCCGATCGCCGCCATTGAGATTCCAAACAAAACAGCAAAGAATAAGATCGGGAGCAATTCTCCCCCAGCCATCGCACCTACTACATTTTCAGGAATAATGCTGACGACAAAATCAACAAATCCATGGCTTGTTTCTTCTGCCCCCTTTGTATATTGTGATACATCTCCGCCTTCAACGGATTCTGTGTTAAAGCCGTCTCCAGGCTTAACAATTCCAACTACAATAATTCCTATGGCAAGTGCAAAGGTTGTTACAATTTCAAAGTAAAGAAGTGCCTTGCCTCCGATTCGGCCAACCTTCTTCAAATCTCCCATGCTTCCAATTCCAATCACTACCGTAAAAAAGATGATTGGCGCAATGACCATTTTGATCATTTTAATAAAGACATCTGCCAAAACCTTCAGTTCAATCCCAAATGCCGGAAACAAAAAGCCAACCGCAATACCTAAAATAATACCAATGATTACTTGAACAGTCAGATTTTTAAAGTTAATTTTCATGATATCCTCCGTTCTATTATTGATAACGCTTACAAGAATATCTTCATATTAACTGATAATTTAGAAATCACGATTGTTTTGGTAATAATGGTCTTTTTGTTCTTTTTGGTCATCACCTAAACGAAGGGTAAAATTCCCTGCTCCGATTCAAGACGTATTGTGGCTGATATCCTCGATATTTGGGGCCAACCCTCGACTTATTCCGGCTGATATCCTCGATATTCCGGCCAATTCTCGACTTATTCCGGCCGATATCCTCAATATTCCGGCCAACTCTCAACTTTTTCCGGCCGATAACCTCAATATTCCGGCCAACTCTCGAACTTCTTCCGGCCAAATTCTGAAAACAGTTCGATTAACCCTGTCATGTACTTATCAGAAGTCTATTAATCTGTTTGCACTCACAGCTTGTTTTCATTAGGACAAAAACGAAAAGCTGCCGCATCTTGTGCAGCAGCCCGTTCTATTGCAGATTTTGAATATCTTTAATCCAAGTATCACCGTATTTAGCAGCATATGTTTCATAGAGAGGCATAAAAACCTTTCTCCATTTCTCTTTTTCTTTTTCATTCAGCTCATATATTTTCATGTTCGAGGTTTCTTTCATTCTGCTGAATTGAGTGTCATTCATCTCTTTTGATTCATGCAGCATCCAGATAGTTGTTTCATCCATTGCTTCTTGAATATGAGTTTGCAGTTCAGGTTCTAATGAATTCCAAAATTCTTCATTCATTAAGACAGAATACCCCAAATAGCCGTGATTTGAAACAGTCATATCCTTTTGCAGACGATAAAATCCTTTTGAGTAGATATTTGAAATCGTGTTTTCCTGCCCGTCAAATTCATTTCCCTCCAAAGCAATGTAAACATCATTGAATTCTGCAGCTTTTGGAATCGCATGCAGCAATTCAAATTGCTTTGCGATTAAATCACTGGGCATGATTCTAAAACGCTGGCCAGAAAAGTCCTCAGGTGCAATCAATGCACCATTGCTGCTCGTCATTTGCTTGAAGCCATTCCCCCATAAAGCGAGGCCCTTTATGTTTTCTTTTTCTAATTTGCTTAATAATCGTTCCCCGACTTCACCTGTATAAACATTCTTCACATGCTCCACATCTCGGAAAATAAAAGGCAAATCAAGCACCTGCCATTCAGGGATGACCTCTGTCATTTTTGAATAAGAAGGCGCAATCATTTGAACATCGCCGCGTTTTAGTGCCTTAAGCTCTTTTTCATCCGAATACAGAATCTCATTCGGAAAAACCTCAACTTTTATTTTCCCATCTGTCCTGTCTGCAATGATTTCGGCAAATTTTTCGGCAGCTAACCCTTTCGGCGTATTTTCAGCAACTACATGGCTGAACTTAATCACGATTTGATCGTTTAATCCTTGCTGTTCATCATCGTCTTCTATTTCAGGCATAGGATCATGCGAAAATACTGCAATTATTAATAGCACAGTTAATAGACTTGAGCTAATGAACCATTTCATTTTTTTCACCATTTCAATCAGTTTTTTAGTAGATTCATTGTATCATGACATTTTAATGCATGTTACAATGAAAGATATTTTATTCTTCAGAATAATGAGGAACCTATATGAACCGTATCTCAATCTTATGGAAAATTGCAGGTTTGATCTTTTTTATATTAGGCTTTTCTCTTTTTCTCGCAGGAATTGTTTTAATAGGCAATTTTATCAGCGGAAAAGAAGAGGAATTAACGGCACGCTCTTTCGTTACATCACAAACAGTCGCCGAACTTCCGGAAGTGAAAGAGGCGCTGGACCACAATAAAAACGACCTGAACAAGGTTGTAGACCGAATAAGAACCATTAACAATGCGGCTTACATCGTTGTTTTGAACATGAACCGGGAAAGATTGACACACCCAGTCAATGAAATGATAGGAATACGTTCCAAGGGAAGCGATGAAGGACCAGCCTTTGCTGAACACTCTTATACATCAAAGGCTAATGGAGAAAACGGAAACGTCATGCGTGCATTTGTACCCGTCATGAATGATGACCACGAGCAAATCGGAGTCGTGCTTACCGGATATAAAATACCAACCTTTCTTGAAGTCCTGTACAGTCTTTCATTTGAGATTTTCATAACATCCAGTCTGTCGCTGCTATTTGGAGGCTGGGGCGCCTGGATACTGGCACGGCAGATTAAAAGGCAAATGTTTCAGCTTGAACCCCATGAAATCGCAAGACTGCTTGTTGAGCGTACCGAAACGTTTAATGCCATGCACGAAGGTGTAATTGCGATTGATACGAATGAAAAAATAACCATTTTTAATAAAAAAGCCATGAATATGATGCAAATTGAAGGTGAGGTTATTGGGAAGTCCATTAGAGAAGTCATTCCTGATACTGCCTTGCCTGAAATTCTTCAGCTCGACCGCGCCATTTACAGCAAAGAACTTAACGTGAGGAATTTAAACATATTAAGCAACCGGGTTCCAATTAAAGTGAAAGATCGGACTGTCGGGGCAGTTGCTATTTTTCAAGACCGGACTGAAGTGAAAAAAATGGCTGAAGAACTGACCGGAGTACGTGCCTTTGTAAACGCTTTACGTGTGCAAAATCATGAATACAATAATAAGCTTCATACGATTGCAGGCCTTATTCAGCTTGGCAATCATGAAAAAGCGCTTCAGTACGTTTTTCAGTCAACTGAAGAACAAGAAGAATTCATTCAATTTTTAAGTAAAAACATACATGATGAAAGCATTGCAGGTTTGCTCCTTAGTAAAATCCGGCGCGGAAAAGAATTAGGAATCACCGTTGATATAGACCGCAACAGCAAATTTCTTACTTTCCCTAAAAAGCTTGATCATCATGACTTTGTTCTTATCCTTGGAAACTTAATTGAAAATGCTTTTGATTCTTTCAAAAACCATACTGGCTCAAATCAGCATATTTTCATAAGTATTGAACAGGATGCGGAGATTTTAACGATATTGGTTGAAGATAATGGCTGCGGAATAAAAGAATCCGATTGCATGCGAATTTTTGAACATGGCTTCTCTACGAAGGGAGGACATGAACGCGGAATCGGATTATATTTAGTAAACCAATTAATCCAGCAGGCAAACGGCTCGATTTCAGTTGATTCTGAAGCAGGTGCCGGAACAAGCTTTACGATTACTTTTTTTAAGGAGGAGATATGATGTCAATTCATCCAGTATCCGTGCTTCTTATCGAAGATGACTTGATGGTTCAGGAAGTGAACCGGGGGTTTATAGAAAAGATTGACGGTTTCGAAGTAATTGGAATCGCAGCAAATGGGGTAGATGGCTTAAATATGGTGAGAGAGTTTGCACCTGATCTGATTCTCATCGATATGTATATGCCGAAAATGAATGGGCTTGAGACGATTCAGGCCATTCGGGCTGAGGGTCATTCTTCTGATATTATAGCGATAACGGCTGCAAGTGATATGGAAACGGTTCGAAATGTTTTACTGCATGGAGCAGCCGATTATTTAATGAAGCCATTCAAATTCGAACGGCTGAAACAATCATTGGAAAACTATTCAGCATACCGCAGCAAACTTAAGGATAAATCACAGCTCACCCAAAAAGAACTTGATACAATCCGTTTTTCCAAAGAGGAACCCAAAGAAAAAAAAGAACTCCCAAAAGGATTGCACGAGGTTACACTGACTAAAATCCTTTCCTTCCTCTCAGATCAACGTGAAGCTGTTTCTGCAGAAGATGTCGCTCTAAACGTAGGGATTGCGAGAGTCACTGCCAGAAGATATCTGGAACATCTTGAAAGAGAAGGCCAATTAGAAATCGATATTCAATATGGCGGAGTAGGCAGACCTGTTAACAGATATCTTATTTGCGGAAAATAATGATTAGGTCTGCTTCCCTTCTTGGTTTTCATTCAGTTCAATTTGCCTGATATCACCCAGTACCACGATGTAAAAAAACAATCCAATAACTAAAACCACAGCTGCAATGATAAATGCTAAATCAAATGATCCTGTGACATCCACAATATACCCTGTTAATAGAGCTGCAATAATGCCGCCAAACAAGTTGTTCGCAAAATTTACGATTGAACTCATAATTGCCGTTGTGCCTGGCGGTGCAATTAAAGCAGAAATGGTCCATCCAACCGGAGCTGTTGCTGAGATGCCAGCCAGACCAATCGAAATGAATACAATTGACAGCACAGCATCTTCCGTAAAAATAGAGCCTATGAACGTTAACCCGATTGTCATTCCAAACAGAATGACATAACGGTACACCTTTGTTTTTTCATGTCCTTTCCCAATTAGATAATCGACAAGCCATCCTCCTACAAAAATACCGACAAGTGCCGCAATAAGCCACGGAATTGCGGTATACAATCCAGATTGCAGCAAGTCTAATTCGAATTCCGTTTTAAAAAAGGTAGGAAGCCACGTCAACAGCAGATTAAATGTGTACCCGTAACCAGTAAACCCAATGGTCAGCCCCCATACCTTTCTATTCAAGAAAAGCTGTTTCAGCATATTCTTCGTATCATATGGATGCGGATGTGTTGTACCTGCACCGTATGCCTGTAAATAATTAATTTCCTCATCTGAAATTCTTTTATGCCGTTCAGGCTCATCATAATATCTCCAAAATACAATCGTAAAGATGACATTTAGCACTCCGATTGCAAAAATGGCAGTTCTCCAATCAAACACAGTTATCATAATCGCGACAAGCGGTGCTCCAATCACATTTGAAAGCTTCGCAGATGAATCAAACAGCGCATTTGCCAGACCGCGTTCATGATTTGGAAACCAATTCGCCGTCGCTTTGGATGCAGCTGGGAAAGCAGATGCACTTGCAGCACCTGTCATGAGCCTTAATGCATATAAAAACAGCTTTCCATGAACAAATGCAAACAGAAGAGACAACACACTCCAAATCACCATACTGATTCTAGTGATCCATCCGACTCCCCACCTGTCAAGCAGCCCGCCAATCGGCAGCTGCATAAACGTGTAGGAATATGTATAAATGGAAAAAACAAGCCCTATTTCAAATGCGCTAAGCTCAAAGCTTTTCTGTACTTCTGGCGCCGCAACCGAAATCGCAACCCGATCAAAATAATTTAAAATAATCACACTGCAAAGCAAAGCTGAAATGCTCCAGCGGGTATTTTTGCCGCGAGGACGTTTAATTTGCTCGTTTCCCATAGGCTGTGAACATCCTCTCCATAGGTTATATTGGTATGTTTCACCTAATGGGAGAATTAAACACACAATTGATTTTTGTTTTACATACTAAAATGAAGCATCCATGAGATAAAAGGCGAAATAACTTTATTTATACGCTTACTTACTGTTACCTAAAAAAGTAAAAACATGTTATAATCCCTTTCATTACCTACGGTCCCGACTTTCATGAGAGTTGAAAGTCAAAAACACATAATAATGATTAAGAGAGGTGCAGACTTGAACATTCACACAATAAAACAGGAATGGTTCAGCAATATCCGCGGCGATATTTTAGCAGGTATTGTCGTAGCTTTAGCCTTGATTCCAGAAGCTATTGCATTTTCCATTATTGCAGGTGTAGATCCAATGGTTGGATTGTACGCTTCCTTTTGTATTGCCGTTGTCACTGCTTTTATAGGTGGAAGACCGGGCATGATTTCAGCTGCTACTGGAGCGATGGCCCTTGTCATGGTAACACTTGTTGCAGACTACGGATTACAGTATTTATTGGCTGCTACCATATTAACGGGAATTATACAGATTGTTCTAGGCTTTTTGAGAATAGGAAAAATAATGAAATTCATTCCCCGATCGGTCATGATTGGCTTTGTAAATGCACTGGCAATCTTGATTTTTACATCTCAGCTTCCCCATTTTGCAGGGGAGTCATGGATTATGTATGCAATGGTCGCAGGATCTTTGTTCATTATCTATGTTTTGCCGAGATTCACTAAAGCTGTTCCATCCCCGCTTGCAGCAATTGTAGTTATTACGATTATCGCTGTTGCTACAGGAGCATCAGTAAGAACAGTTGGTGACATGGGCCACTTGACGCAAGCTTTGCCAATGTTTATGATTCCCGATATCCCATTGAATTTAGAAACTCTGAAAATTATTTTTCCCTATTCTTTTGCTTTAGCATTAGTGGGATTACTAGAATCCTTACTAACTGCCCAAATCGTTGATGATATGACGGATACAGGCAGCGATAAAAATAAAGAAGCTAAAGGCCAGGGTGCTGCAAATATCGCAGCAGGATTTTTCGGAGGAATGGCTGGGTGTGCGATGATTGGCCAGTCAGTAATTAATGTGAAATCCGGCGGCCGCGGCAGACTTTCAACATTCGTGGCAGGTACTTTTTTGATGGTACTCATTATTCTCTTAAATGATTTGCTTGTCCAGATACCTATGGCAGCTCTTGTAGGCGTCATGATTATGGTTTCAATCGGTACATTTGACTGGTCTTCACTGACAAGACTTCATATCATGCCGAAAGCGGATGCTGCAGTTATGATTGTAACAGTAGCAACAGTCGTGCTTACGCATGATTTATCTAAAGGCGTTTTAGCCGGTGTATTGCTCAGTGCGATTTTCTTCGCTGCAAAAATTTCTAAGGTGACTGTGGAACAAACACCTGGAAAACATTCAAAAACCTATTACGTAAAAGGTCAATTGTTTTTTGCATCTGTGATTGAGCTTGTGTCTAAATTCGACTTCAAAGAAGCAGCTGACAAAATTACAATTGATTTTACTGATTCCCACATCTGGGACGATTCAGCAGTTGGTGCAATTGATAAAATTGTTCTTAAATATCGGGAAAACGGAAAAACGGTTATGATTGTCGGATTGAATGAACATAGCTCTTTATTGGTGAAAAGGCTTGCCATCTATGATAAACCCCAGGCGAAAGCGGCTAACCACTAAAAAAGATGCAATCCAAAGGATTGCATCTTTTTTCTTTATGATTTGACTGTAATCTTCTCAAGCGGCTGAGCATTTCCGTAAACAGGATACTCTCTCTTCGTTGGTGCTGCCCAGTTTGCTGCATTCAGCAAGACTTTTTGAATTTCTTTGTTATGGTAAGTTGGATATGTTTCATGACCTGGACGGAAGTAGAAAATCTTTCCGTTTCCTCTTTGATACGTGCAGCCTGAACGGAATACCTCTCCGCCTTCAAACCAGCTGACAAAGACTAATTGATCTGGTGCCGGGATATCAAAGTGCTCGCCGTACATTTCTTCTTTTTCGATTTCAATGTACTCACCGATTCCTTCAGTAATCGGATGAGAAGGATCAACGACCCATAGACGTTCTTTATCATCAGCCTCGCGCCATTTCAGGTCACAAGATGTACCCATCAGTTTTTTAAAGATTTTAGAAAAGTGCCCAGAATGAAGCACAACTAAGCCCATTCCCTCAAGTACACGTTTTTGAACACGTTCAACGATCTCATCAGAAACCTCATCATGCGCAAGGTGGCCCCACCAGAATAAAACGTCTGTCTCGCTTAATACTTCTTCTGTTAAACCATGCTCTGGCTGATCTAAAGTAGCAGTCGTTGTATCCATGCCATTTTCTTTTAAGTAATTAGCAATCGCACCGTGAATGCCTTCAGGATAAATTTCTGCTACTACTGGATTCTTTTGTTCATGACGGTTTTCGTTCCAAACAGTGATTTTCATTAGTAAAACTCCTTATAGTCGATTTTTTTTAATATTTAAGCTGTTTTCAAATTGATTGTTGTTTTTGGTTAAAATTTACCCGTGATTTCCGCTGCAGGCACTTGCTTTCCGCTGGGAGGGATGTAAGCCTCCTCGGCTATGCCAGCGGGGTCTCCCATTACGCTCTATTTCCCGCAGGAGTCAAGTGCCTTCCGCTACAATCCACTATAAGTTATAACCATTTTTTCTAAAACAACAAACTTTATGAAAAGAGCCAATATTTAAGCTAATCTTTCTTTTTCAATATACAATAATCGGGCTTATTTTTTAACAAATATTATATATTGTTGTTTCCATAAAGTTTAGAAACGCTTTAAATCTATTAATTTATTAAAAGTGACGCTATTTAATAGATCCCTTCATTACCCCGCTGATGATCCATTTTTGTGCGAAAACGTAGACAATAATCATTGGAATTAATGCCAGCAAGTAAGATGCAAATGCTAAGTTATAATTTGTACTGAACTGCGATTGGAAAATATATTGCACGAGCGGCAATGTCGCCATTTCGCTGTCGCTCAGAACAACAAGAGGCAGGAGAAAATCGTTCCAGGCGCCAAGGCATGTAAGAATCGCGACCGTTGCATTCATTGGTGCAAGCAGCGGGAAAATCACCTTCCAAAACACTCCCCACGTAGTGGCGCCATCAACAATTGCAGCTTCTTCCAATTCTTTCGGTATAGATCGGATATACCCTACATAGATAAAGATGTTAAATGACAGATTATAAACGATATACAGAATCACTAATCCTACAAGATTATCCATTCCCCATAATGCTGTTTGTCTTACGATGGGGAGCATGATGATAGGGAACGGGATAAACATGGCACTGACAAAATAGTAAAATGTATATTTATAAAACTTCTTATGCATGTTGCGTGCGATCGCATAGGCAACCATTGAATTTGTCAGCACAGTAAAAATGACAACCAACACTGTGACGAACACGCTATTTTTTAATGCATGAAAGAAATTCGTCATTTCAATGGCTTTTTCAAAATTATCAAAAGACCACGACTGCGGCAATGCCATCAAATTCCCTGCCATTTCCTGAGGTGTTTTAAAGGCAATCGTAATGGCCAGATATAACGGCAAGATAATGAACATTGCTCCTAAAATTAAGAGGATGGTAACAGGCCAGTTCGTCTTTTTGCTGATCATTAGTTCCCCACCTCTCTTTTTTCAAGAATTTTAAGCTGGAAGATCGAAAAAACAATGATCACAATGAAGTAAATGACTGCATTTGCAGATTGATAAGCAAATTCTCCGCCCTGGAAGCCGCCTCTATAAATCAGCAGAGAAATCGATTCTGTTGATTGGCCAGGACCGCCGCCGGTGAGCGCGATGATTTGGTCAAATACCATAAGAAAACCTTTCATGGATAAAATCATATTGATCGTGAAAAACGGTGCGATCAGCGGAAACGTAATTTTCCAAAACTTTGTCCAAACTCCTGCTCCATCAATGCTTGCTGCTTCATACAAATCCTCTGTAATGGTTACAAGTCCCGCAAGATAGAGAATCGTATTAAAGGCAATCGCCTGCCAAACGGCAACAATGACAATTCCAATCCACGCAAGATTCGGATCTCCCAGGATATTCTTAGATAAAGCTTCAAACCCTGCTCCTCCTGCAAGATCCGGAATAAAATGAGTGAAAATGAAGTTGAAAATAAAACCAACAATCAAAATGCTTAAAATGTAAGGCATGAAATACACAGCCCGCAAAGTCTTCTGAAACTTAATCTTCGCATTAAGTCCCATCGCCACAAGCAAGCTGAAAAAATTAACTAGGATCGTTGAAATGATTGCGAATTTAAATGTAAAACCGTAGGCATCAAGGGCTCTTTCATCCTTAAATACATTCAGGTAATTTTTCAGCCCGACAAAATTCCATTCCCCGTATCCTCTCCAGTCCGTAAAACTGTAGAAAATCCCCTGCAGGGCAGGATATGTATGAAAGATAAAGAATAGAAAAACAGCAGGAACTGTCATGATCAGGAATACTTTATTTTTATTGTTCATCGGTTCATCTCCTCAATAGAAATGCGGAATTGCCCGTTTAGCTCCGACAGACAGATAAGGATCCGACAGAAAAGTCCTGATTTGACTTTTTTGGCGGAGCTGTTCTGGACGAGGAGTTGGGCGATGCAGCTGGACAATATAGAAATGCGGATCCGCCCGTTTAGCTCCGACAGACAGATAAGGATCCGACAGAAAAGTCCGGGTTTGACTTTTTTGGCGGAGCTGTTCTGGCCGAGGAGTTGGGCGGTGCAGCTGGACAATATAGAAATGCGGATCCGCCCGTTTAGCTCCGACAGACAGATAAGGATCCGACAGAAAAGTCCGGGTTTGACTTTTTTAGCGGAGCTGTTCTGGCCGAGGAGTTGGGCGGTGCAGCTGGACAATATAGAAATGCGGATCCGCCCGTTTAGCTCCGACAGACAGATAAGGATCCGACAGAAAAGTCCGGGTTTGACTTTTTTGGCGGAGCTGTTCTGGCCGAGGAGTTGGGCGGTGCAGCTGGACAAGTCACTTTTAGCGATCCTCGACCTTTTCCCACTCTCTATCCAATTTCTTTAAGAACGTCTCTTTCTTTTTCTCTATCAGAAATTCCTGAAGAATGTTTTCCGCTCCCATTCCGGCAGGATAATAGTGATCTTGGAAACTAGTAATCGTTCCCTGTTCAAAGTTTTCTTTGATTCCTTCAAAGACAGGATCCTCTTGAAAAACTCCTTCTATAGCTGAAAATGCCTTTTGCTCATCGATGTATCGCTTTGATGTTTCTTTTTCCGTCATAAATTCCAGAAATTTCATTGCTTCTTTCTTATGTTCGCTGTCTTTGCTGATTGTCAGTAAAACGTCGACCCCTGAAACAAGCTTGTTTTTCTCAGGGTCATTTGTGACAGGCATCGGAAAAACGCCCAGATTTGCATCCGGATTTGCTTTTAAAATCTCTGGAATGGCCCAGTTTCCTTGGATGTACATAACCCCTTCCCCAGCTGCGAATGCATTATTTCCATCTCCATAGGCAACTCCGAGATTGTCCTTGTGGCCATATTCCGTTAGCGTCAGCATCTTGTCTGCCACTTCGTCATAGCTTTTAACAAACGTTGTCTTCCCTGAACTTTTCTTGTCTGCAAATTCTTCACCAGCTATGTTACCCCCTAAAGAGTTCCAAGAAATCATTCCGGTCCAAGCGTCCTTAAGCGTAAAGTAAATTGGTATTTCCCCCGCAGCTTTAGCTTTTTCTAAAATCTCGATAAACTCGTCCCACGTTTTCGGCACTTCCAATCCTAGTTCTTCAAACTTCTGCTTGTTGTATATAACAGCATTTGCATTTGTTGCATATGGAAGACCGAAAACACCCTCTTGTTCAGGTCCGACTAAGCGATCAATCATATCAATATAGGATGGCTGAATCTTTTCAACGAGTTCAGAATCAGAAAAATCATGCAAGACGCCCGCTCTTCCCAATTCGCCATATGTTGCATTCCCTGCAATAAACATTAAATCTGGGATATCATTCTTGACCAGCCGGGTTCTTAACACGGTTTCAGCCTCTGGAGGAGAATCGAATTTAATTTTGATATCCGGATTTTCAGCTTCGAACTCCTCAATTAATCCTTTATATGTATTTATGTTTTCCGATTTATTGGACAGCAGATTCAGCGTTACCTTTCCATCGTCATCTTCACCGGAAGAGCATCCTGCCAAAATGGACGTTCCAAGTATTAAAGCCGCTACTGCTGCAGTCATTTTCCTGATCATTCATTTTGCCTCCTAATTCAGCATAAGTAAGAGTAAACGTTTACTTTATTTATTAAAAAAACTTCTTTATTGACGTAAACGTTTACGTTAATGACTTAAAAGAAGAATATCACTCTTCTTTTTTCAAAACACTGCTTCTTTCCTTTATCGAATGCGGCATAATCCGGCTTTCTACAAGCTGATCACCGTTCATCATGTCAAATATCATTCTTGCTGCTTTTTCTCCCATTTCATAGAATGGCTGGGCAAGTGAGGTTAATGGAGGAATCGACATTTCAGCAATTTTTAAATTGTCATAGCCAATGATTGATAGGTCCTCGGGAATCTTAACCCCCATCTGAAAAGCCGCAGAAATCGCACCAAATGCAATTTCATCGCTGGCTGTAAAAACGGCTGTAACCCCTGGAGCCTGGTTCCTCAGTTTCTTTAAGCCGTCCATTCCATCTGCAAAGGTAAATCCTTCACTATAGACGATTTGGCTGTCTTGGATAGGCAGACCATGATCCATTAAGGCATTCTTAAATCCTTCAATTCTCGGTTTGCCTGCAATCAGATCATTTCGGTTTCCACTTATCATCCCTATCCGAGTATGGCCGTTTTTTATCAAGTATTGTGTGGCTGAATAAGCCGCATGCCGATCGTCCACTTTTACATATGGAACGGAATAAGCCCGCGATTCTGTAGAAAGAAGGACTAAAGGAATATTCATTTTCTGTATAAATTCGTAGTATTCTTCTTTCAGCACTTCACTCGTAAAAATGATGCCGTCGACTCGCTTTTCATTCAGCAGCTGCAGGTATTTCATCGTTTTTGAGCCATTCGATTCTGTATGGCAGACAATGACGCTTGAACCATGAAGATGAGCTGCTTTTTCTATACCTGCCAAGAGCTCCGTCACTAGCATGCTTGAAAGTGCGGGGAATAAAACCCCAATCGTAGACGTTTTCTTGTTAATCAATCCTCTTGCAATTGCGTTTGGATGATAGTCCAGCTCTTCAATGGCCTCAAGCACTTTTCGTTTCGTTTTTTCTGAATAGCCTTTCTGATTATTGAGAATTCTCGAAACGGTCGCAATCGAAACATTTGCTTTCTTAGCTACATCTTTGATGGTATATGTCATGTCCCACCTTCTTCCGATCTTTAAGTAAACGTTTTCGTAAAATTATAGTACCACCAAATGAAAGCATTTACAATCATTATTTTCATACAAAAGAGCGCATGAATTGCGCTCTAATTTGATGTGCCCCAAATGAAATTGCCGACTTCCTCATCGACTTCCTTATTTTCATGCAGCCCATTATGTGTCGCTTTCTTAGAAACGATGACTTGCTCCCGATACTTGTCTGATGTGACGACTTCTCTCATTGATGTCGCACTTTTCACAGAAACCAACCCATCTCCATCTTCTTGTTCACTGATTTTGCCCGCTATTGAATACACTTTTGTATGTGGATCAAAGTTGCCTTTTTCAGCATAAAGTTCTTTAATTGCCAGTGAGCCTGCGATTAAGTCATGGTCATTCTCGCCATACCTTTTTTGAAAAACCTCTTTATTAATACCTTGAAATGGAGAACCGATTGTTACGAGCTTTTCTACTTTTGGAAACTCCTTTTCCTGTCTCGTTTCCTGAATATAATTGACAGAAACAAGACCTCCCATAGAGTGAGCGACAATGTTCACCTTATCGTATCCATATTCAGATTTTAAGAGCTTCAGTATATTTCCAAGTTCGATGCTTGTCTTTTCAAAATTCGAATCATTCTCTTCAAAAAATACTTGGATAAGCGGGTTTTCCACTTTTTCTTTTGTAAGGGATTCACATTCAGCAACTCTCTGTTCAGACGTGCAAATCAGCGTTTTCTCTCCCCACTCCCGTTCAGTCTGGAATCTTTCCATCATTCCCTTAAAGGAATTCAGCGAGCCCCTGTATCCGTGAACAAAAACGGTCGGTGTCCCTTCATGCTTTACATCACTCGCACCGGTGGATTGGTCCGGCTTCACAATTTGTATGATAAAAAGAAGAGCCATTAAACTAATGCCCGTTATTAGTGCAATATTCTTTTTTGATTTCATTTCAGGCAATCCCCTCATCATGTCGTTTTCTTGTCGTAAGCTAATGTATACCCTTTAGCATGGCTCGTTAAACCGGGATTTATCGGAGAGCTGTGATTCCGGCCGATTGATGAGTTTTTCCGGCCAATTACAGGAATATTCCGGCCAAAAAACCAGTTTTCCGGCCAAATTCCGAAATTTTCCGGCCAATTCCAAGGATATTCCGGCCAAGCTCTTCTTTCACAGTTCTTCGCTCCATAACTTGCCATCTTGACAATTGTTATTCACATAACGTACTTCAATCATCCTCTACCTTTGCTTCTTGCGACCCTTTTAGGAGATAATAAGAGTGATCTTTTGAACAGAAAGGGATTTGCTATGAAGAATATTAAATTATGTCTTTTGTTCATTGCCATTACTGCAGTAATTTTGGCAGGATGCAACCGTCCGCAGCTTAAGAACGAAGACTACAGCATGAAAGGCATTTATAACGGGACTTGGGTAGACAGAGTAAAAGTGAAAGAGGAAGGGAATTTTGTGATTGTCAACTTTCCTGAAGATGGTCAGCTCGCAGAATTGACACTTGGCCTAAAGTCTAAAGACAATAAAATTCTGCATGAGACAAACACAAAAACGACCATTCGCGGAAATGGCGATGGCCCCTTTAAAATAGAGGACCCTGCACTGAAAAAACCAGTTGAGGGTACAATCTCACTTCGAGGCGACGAAATCGTCATCAGCATTAACGGTCTTGATGAAAATGAGGAAAAGAAGCTCGGGCTGCATAACGGAACAAAGCTATACAGCAAAGTAGATTATGAACTGAAGTAAAAAAAAATGCATCAGCAATGCAAAATGCTTTATCGGTTTCTCCATAGAAAAAACAGAAACCAGACAGCATAATTTTGTTCATCTGCTGATGCTCTTTCTTTTCAGCAAAAAGCCAAAGAGTATACTTTGTGTGCAGTATTTTTCTTAGCTGGTAATGCGTAAGCCTGTTATAAGGTAGTTTACTTATACTCTACGGATCACTTTTTGTTTTTTTCCATTTTAAATTATTTGGATTGAGTGTTACCTGCGATCCAATAAGGAGTTCGAATGAACGCAAAGTGAGGTAATATCTTAAAGTTTGATTCATTTATTTTCTCATCGAGTATACTAATCATTTAATCCCTTTCCACCCAGAATTTGCTGCATATATTTTTCAACCCTTGACTGTCGAGTTTTGGATTGTTTGGGTTGAGAAAAATAAAGAATGTATGCTCTTTGCCGTCCCGGCGTCAATGCTTCAAAAGCAGTTTTCAAGTCAGGGTTTTCATCGAATTTATTTTGAAGTTCTTCAGGAATTATGAATTCTGTATTCTTTTTAAAATTCACTTCCAAACCGGCTTTTTCAACTTCAATGGCTTCATAAATATAGGCTTTTAAGATGGTTTCCATTTCAGCTATTTCTTGAACATTGGTGAACCGAATCTGGCGCGCCGACTGTACATTCTCCGTTTGTTGGATTAGAATCCCATGGGCATCCTTTAACAAGGCACCTTTGTGAAACAGAAGCGCACAATATTCTTTAAATCCATGTATTAAAACGATGTTTTTTTTCTCAAACGTGTAACAAGGATGCATCCACTTAAATTCTTCGGTCAGCTCACAGTCAAGAACGATATTTCTCAACTTCTCAAATTCTTCCTTCCACTTTTTAGCTTTACTTAAAAATTCATCAACCTTAGGATTCATTCTACTTTTTGTCATCAAGGAACACCCCTCTTCAATTTTTCGATAACTGACAGTCAAGAATGATCATTCTCGGGTTTCTCCAATTCTTTCTATCACTTTAATGGCATTACTTAATATTCATCAACCTTGAATCATTTTCCATGACCTACTTGGCAAGCTTGCTTGAATCGGTTAAGGCGGACAAAACCTTCTCAATCGATGTTGTGAACTGAAAATCCAAGGATAATGTCAAACTCATTCATCTTCCTCCTCTAATAGTTGGTTCAAACGCAACATATTCCTACTCCAGAACTTGCTGTAGAAAGCCACCCAATCTTGAATTTCCCGCAGTGGAATAGCATTGAGCCTATAACGTGTTTCCCGTCCAACTTTTCGATCGGTTACGAGACGAGCATCTTTCAAGATAGCTAAGTGCTTGGAAACCGCCGTACGACCCATTTCAAACTGAGATGTCAATTCGTGAAGAGGTAATTCTTCTGCGCCTGCCAATAGACGAATCAGTTCACGTCGAGTCGGGTCGGCAACGGCAACATACACATCCCTCATTTTATTTGTATCGGTCAAAATCATCCTCCCCTTACTTTCGAGTTATGAAAAGACTCCGATTGGTGTCTGATTATAATAGGACATTTATTGGTGTCGTGTCAAGCAGACCTTGCTTGGAAAGTTATAGGGAGCTTATGTCGCTAATCTGCCCCGATAGAAAATAGATCGCCGCTGCAATCATTTTAGGGCTCAAGCGTTTAGAATCTACTTCATCACTTTCTCTAATATCTTACTCACAAATTTAGTTTTACCATTAGTATAAGCAATACAGTCTTTTGAGGTCTTTGCCAACTTACTTTGTGTACTCAGCGGCCTCCTCTGAAATGGTACGTACATAACTTCGAAATGCTATATGTTTTAGCTAATTCTTTACTATCCTTATCACACAAATAGTGCTGGTTTGAGTGACAGGTGTGGAAGGATCTTGCCTATCTGCCACCAAAGCTGAACAAAAAAAGAAGCGGTTCAATTCCCACTTCATATCGAGAATCACTTATCTTTGTTTATATGTAAACAATGATTTAACACTTATTATGATAGATAATTGCTTCAATATTTAACCTGCCTATACAATTAAGCTGCTTTTAAGGTTCTAATAACATGGAATAAAGGTGGAATTGGTAAACTTTTCAAGGTAATTATTAAATAAAGAGGAGCTAATTTAATGAAAGCATTCTTGAGAATCATAGCCATTTTTGCCATGGCAGCCTTACTTTCAAGACATTTTGGAGTTACGTTTGTAACAGAACATTATTGGTGGTTTTCATTTTTCTTTTTTAGCGCTGTGATCGGGATTATTCTTATCGATTTCAAGGAAAAAAAGAAAGTGAAACAAGCTGAAAAATAGATAAAAGAAACCCTTAACAAATCTTCTATTTTGAATTAAGGTAAATAAAGACAGAAGGGGGATGATTTCCTTGATTCAGAATTCAAGAATTCTGCTGGTTGACGACGAAGAAGCGATATTAAAGCTTGTAAAGACTGTTTTACAAAAAGAAGGCTTTTCACATATAGATGAATGTGTAACAGGAGAGGCTGCCCTTCAGGCCATTGACAAAAAACAGTATGATTTGATTGTACTGGACATCATGCTCCCTGATAAAAGCGGGTTTGAACTTTGTCCGCTCATTAAACTGAAATCAGACGCTCCGATCATTTTCTTAAGTGCCAAAAGCGGTGATCTGGACAAACTATCAGGATTTGCCTTCGGTGCGGATGACTATATTACAAAACCGTTCAACCCTCTTGAAGTTGCCGCCCGTGCTAAAGCACTATTGAAACGCACGATGCCCCAGTCCGTTCAAAAGACTGTAATGGAAGAACGATATCAATATGAACGATTTACCTTAAATGTATCATCAGCAGAACTTATCGTTGCGGATCAATCGGTAGACTGCTCTGCACAGCTTTTTCAGCTATTAATTTTCTTTTGCAAAAATCCAAATCGGGTGTTTACTAAGCATCAGCTTTATGAGAATGTTTGGAATGATCATTATATGGTCGATGACAATACAGTAATGGTGCATATCCGCAAGCTGCGCGAAAAAATCGAAGAAAATCCGAGCGAGCCCCGCCATATTAAAACCATAAGAGGTCTTGGCTATAAATTTGTAGATGACAGGAAAAAACAATGAACTTGAAACGAAAGCTTACCCGTTTTTTCGTTTTTCATATGGTCGTCTGGTTCATTATGTTCCTGACCATCATCGGAGCGACACTGGCAATCTTAATGACTCAGGATTTTAATAATATTTTAGAAAAAGAAGTAAAGCGGATTGATCCATTATATATAGGAGATATCTTTCAGTTCTCAGAGGATGCCATCTCCCTGGACAAATATGCAAAAAGTGCGATTAAAAAGCAGAATGGCTGGCTCCAGGTGATTGATGAAAAGGGAAACGTTGTTTTTTCTTATTTAACTCCTTCTTCCATCCCTAAAAAATACACATTGCCTAATTTTTTTGCTGAAGCTGAAAAAGCATTTCACTATGAACAAACGTATTGGATGCTGCATCAGGAGGAAGAATCATATATCGTGCTTTACGGAAAGCATTCGGTCAATACCGAATTAATGACAGAACTCATTGACAGCGGCATTACGGTAAATGAAACACCTGCACTCACCAAAAAATTGGAAGAAACTTTTTCAAAAAAGAACGGATGGCTTACGGTCTACAATCCAGATTATTCACTTCTCTACTCTTTTAATAAACAAAACAAAAATTTACCTGGCTACTATGAAATCTTGTCCTATAAAAAAGAACCATGGAACCACAAAACGTCCATATCAAGTTATGTTGATCCAACAACCGGAAATATCTATATCATCGGCACACCAAATAAAAGCTATTTTCCTGACGATCAGTATGACAATACTGTAGTCTTGTCCTTGCTAAAGGGATTAGCTGTTTTTACTCTCTTTACGGGGATGTTATTTTTCCTTATTTCCATATGGTACTCCAATAAGCTGGGGCGGCCGCTGCTGCATATGATTCTATGGATTGAGAATCTTGCATTTGGACGATACGAAGAACCGCTGTCTAAAAAAGGCGTCAGAGCAAGCTCACGCCATAACGGAAAATTAAAAAACTCATTTAGAATCTATCATGATATTATTTACTCTTTGAATGTTCTGACTTCTAATTTGATTCAAAAAGAGAAGGACCGGGCTGAGATGGATGAAAAAAGAGAAGATTGGATTACCGGACTCTCTCATGATTTAAAAACGCCTTTAAGCTCTTTATACGGCTATGCTTATATGCTTCAATCTGAGCAATATGACTGGACCAAAGATGAAGTGCAGGAATTTGCCGGTATTATGAAAGATAAAGCAAGCTATATGACATCTCTCATTGATGACTTTAATTTGACCTATCGTTTAAAAAATAACGCGCTTCCCCTGCAAATCGAAACTGAAGAAATGAACGAAATAATTAGAAGAACACTTGTTCATATTTTAAATGATCCCCTGTATCAAGAGCGTCTTATTGATTTTCAGCCGTCCGAAGAAGAAATCTGTTATCCTATTGACCGCAAGTGGTTTCATCGCATCATCGAAAATCTTGTTGCCAATGCGATAAAGCATAACCCGCCGTCAACAAGCGTCAGGATCTCTCTGAAGAAAGCGGATGATTCCTTTTCCATCTTCATTGAAGACAATGGAAAAGGAATGGACGAGGCAACTAAAAACAACCTATTTGATCGATATTTTAGAGGAACAAACACTGAGGAATCGACAAAAGGAACCGGACTCGGCCTTGCGATTGCAAAGCAATTAATTCATGCCCACCATGGACAGATTACGGTTTGGAGCAAGCTCGGCGAAGGTACCAGGATAACATTGAAATTCCCACTTTAATACCAATAGAATCAGGTCAAATCTATAAAAGATTTGGCCTATTCCAATAGATCTATTTAACAGCTTAAAATGATGTTCATTTTAAGGTCTCTGTGATATTTTATATAGTAGATTACACTTGAATTCTGAATATTTATTCTTATATTTTGTAAGCGTTTTATCAAAAGGGGTGTCACGATTTATGAAGAGAAAGGATCTGGTTTACAGCTTATTTACCCAGGAGCAGAACAACACTGGATTTTCTGCCTATCAAATTTCAGAATTGCTTTTGTTGGATCGTGCAAATGTAAGCAGTGATCTGAATAAATTAGTGAAAGAAGGAAAACTATCAAAATCCTCGTCAAGACCCGTTGTTTTCTATCTGAATTCGTCTGATTTTTCCATCCATGAAAACGATAGTGTCAGTTTGCTTGATTCGTTTCAAAAGGAAAACCGCAGTTTGAGGACAGCGCTCGATCAGGCAAAATCAGCTATCCTATACCCCCCTCATGGCATGCATACGCTAATATTTGGCGAAACAGGTGTTGGAAAATCGATGTTCGCCTCCATGATGCATAAGTTTGCAATGGAAGCAGCGCGACTGACTGAGACCGCTCCATTCGTTGTTTTTAACTGTGCTGATTATGCAAATAATCCTCAGCTTTTGCTTGGCCAGCTTTTCGGTGTAAAAAAAGGGGCTTACACAGGAGCTGTTGAACAAAAAGGACTGATTGAAAAAGCAAATGGGGGAATCTTATTTTTAGACGAAGTTCATCGGCTTTCACCTGAAGGACAAGAGATGCTCTTTACGTTTATCGATGGAGGGATGTACCGCAGATTAGGAGAGTCAGAGAATGAACGCAAAGCACAGGTTCTCATTCTGGCAGCTACAACGGAAGATCCCGTTTCCTCTCTGCTCCAGACATTTAAACGGAGAATGCCGATGGTCATCACCCTCCCTCCGCTTCGGGAACGCTCCTCTGAAGAACGCTTGTTATTGAT
This sequence comes from Bacillus sp. UMB0893, assembly GCF_002858905.1. NCBI lineage: Bacteria > Bacillati > Bacillota > Bacilli > Caryophanales > Bacillaceae > Bacillus > Bacillus sp. UMB0893. Next base: position 323,309 of record NZ_PKLB01000005.1, read on the forward strand.
CAAACGCTTCTTCACAGATGAAAGCATCCGCTTAGGAAAAGAAATTCACGTCTCACCGAATACAATGCGTGCTTTGCTCTTCTATCCATGCACAAGCAACATTGGCCAGCTCAAAGCGGACATTCAGCTGACATGTGCAAAAGCATATGCTGAATATGTCACAAATAAAAAGCAAAGCATTCAGATCCGTTCTTCAGATTTGAACTGGTATATTAAAGAAGGCTTATTTATTGAGAAAAAAACGAAACATTCTCTGATTCAAATGAACGAGCAATACACGTTCAGCCCGACCGACACTTATTCCGTTCAGGCTCAGCCTTCATTTGACCATACTATTTATGAACAAATTGATATGAAATATGAAGAATTGAAAAATCAGAATATCAATCAAGATGAAATGGCTATGCTGATGGACCATAACATCCAGGCTCTTTTCAAACAATATTTAAAGCAAACGATCCAGCAAATGAGCAAGGAAAATCTTCAAAAGATTCTTTCAGCAGATATTGTAAAAGTAAGCGAAAAAATTATTCATCTGGCTGAAAAAAGATTAAACCGCACGTTTGATGAGAAAGTTTTTGTAGGCCTCTCCCTTCATCTGCAAACGTTAATGCAGCGGCTGGAATCACATAAACAAATTTATCATCCGAATTTAACGGCAATCCGTGAGCAATACCGGGACCAATTTAATGTGGCAATCGAGAGTATGAGGCTTGTTGAGGATACGTTTTCCATTACGATTCCGTTTGATGAAGTTGCGTTTCTTACGATGTTTTTCGTTGTAGATTCTGATGAAGCACCGAGCTTTCACACTTCCGTCTTCGTACTCGCTCATGGAAACGGAATTGCAAGAGAAATGGCAGCTGTAACCAATCATCTCTTGGGTAATGAAGAAATTACAGGGATTGATATGCCGCTGCATGAATCGCCAGAGGAATTCTTGCAGCGTGTCAAAAAAGAGATCAAGGCCTTGCATCATTGCAGCGGACTGCTCCTATTGATTGATATGGGATCCTTGTCCTTTATTGGGGAAATGATTGAAACCGAGTTCTCCATTCCCGTTAAAGTCATCCCTATGGTCAGCACCGCACATGTCATAGAGGCCTCCCGAAAATCAAGCCTTGGCTATCATTTGGATGAACTATATGAGGACGTTAAAAATTTAACACCCTTCTATCTTCAGACTCAAAAAGAGAAGCGTTCAAATAGCCAAACGATGAAATCAGTGATCTTAACCGCATGTTTAACTGGTGAAGGCAGTGCCATTGCGATCAAAAATATCCTTGAAAATTATTTGCATTTCAATAAAGAAATCATTGAGATCTTGCCGATCAGTATTTTTGATCGAAAAGAAATGCACAAAATGCTTACAAATATATCAAAAGAGCGCAATATTCTCTGTATTGTCTGCAACTTCGAAATTGCCTTGCCTTACAGGACCATACACGTTCAGGATATTTTGAACATGAAGGAGATCAAAACGATACAAGAGCTGATAACCCATGAGGAAACGTATATTAAAATGGCCGATGCTCTGCAGCAGACTCTTTCAATTGATGATGCAAGCGGAGTCATTACGATTGTGCGAAACGTTTTAAACGATCTTCAGCTTCAGACAAATACGTATCTGAATCATGAAAGCCTGATGGGCATCGTTCTTCATATCAGCTGTATGCTTGACCGCTTGAGAAATAAACAATCCTTTGTCACCTATCCTGATAAAGAAGAGAAAATAAATGAACACTATCTTCTTTATTTAAAAATACGTAAAGCATTAAATAAAATTGAAGAAGCATATCAAATTGCCATCCCTAATGATGAAGTGTGCTTCATCATGGATTTCTTATTAAAAAATGAGAGCAGTGCTAAAACTGAAAAAACGTCCGTCTGATGTAATCCAGACGGACGTTTTTTTATTATAAAAGCAATTTTTGTAAATAATAAGACCATTCTAAAACCAGAACGAAGGGGCTATATAATGGAGAGAAATTATGCAATAGACTTTATTAAATTTTTTGCGATATTTGCTGTAGTTGTGATACATACGTTTCCATTAGATAGTCAGATTGCATTATTTATTCTTGATAACCTTTCTAGATTCGCTGTTCCTTTTTTCTTTGTTGCTTCTGGTTATTTGTTCGGAATAAAAATTTTAAAAAACAGAGAGTCTGTTGTATATTTCAAAAGATATGTTATAAAAATAGTTAAAATTTACGTTTGCTGGCTCATATTTTATACAATCTACGATGTTCTCGTCATCTATCAAAGTCATTCTAATGTTCACCAGAAATTAATGAAGTATTTTGATGAATTTACAATGCTGAATCTTTTATATTTTGGCAAAGGGACCAGCGGGTATCAATTATGGTTTTTAACGGCCTTAATTTGGAGTATCATTATTCTGTTTATTTTTTTCAGACTAAAAAAACTAAATGTGCTATTAACACTTAGTTTTATTTTGAACATCATAGGCCTTTTCGGACAATCCTATTCAATATTCTATAAAATTTCGATAAACACTAGAGATGCAATATTCTTCGGTTTATTTTATACAACGTTAGGATTTTTCTTTGCTTATCATTCACAATTTATGAAATCCTTGAAAATAAATATAAACATTTATCTATATTTATTTTTTGTCTTTTCATGTCTGCAAGTGGTAGAGGGCTATATTTTAGAAAAGAGATTATCAGGCAGTCACGGAGAATATTTTATATCCACCATTTTTCTAACCTTGTTTTTATTTTCCTTTGCACTGAATAACAATCAGTTAGGAAAAGGTTTGCTTGTAACAAAAATTGGTAGTAATGCATTAGGTATTTATATTATCCATGTTTTTTTCATAAAAATAATTGAGATGGGAGTAAATGTTTTGGGGCTGAAAAGCATGACAGAAAATTTAATTTGGACCCAGCTATTTACCCTGTTTATTTTTGTTATATCGTATGTTGCATATAATATTCTTCAATCAATAAAACAGGCATTTAAAGGGAGAAAAATGAAATAATAAGAAGATTATCTGCTTCTAAGGGTACCAGTATGGCGGTTCCCCTAGAAGTGAGATTGAGATAAATAAGCTATATACGTCCAGATGCCATCAAAATCGAAAGCTCATTGCTTCTTTGCAAACAATAGGAAGAACCCTTTAATAATGCTTCATCAATATACGCAGGGTGGCACATGACTTCAACCCGAATATCCCCGTGATAGTTCTCTTGCAAATCCGTAAAATAATCCGGACTTAAATCATCACCGTAAAAAGTATGAACAAATACATCAGAGAATGCTTCCAGGCCTTCTTTTTCCCCTTCCCAAAAACGCCTGACCGGCAAATCATACTTATTTGAAAGCTTCTTAATAACCTGCTCAAGCACTGGCCATGAATGAACATGATGATGACTGTCCAGATGAGTCGGAGTGAGTCCAAATGACAAAAACCGCTGAATTTGCGCCTCCCATTCAATCTCAACTTCCGCACTATTCAGATTCTGGTTTTGCCCAGGATCATTTTTAATCTTAAAAAAGCCGTTATTATCTAGTAAAGAAGGTACTTGATCGCTTACTGCCTTTCCGCAAGTGAGCGTTAAGTGAATGCCGATCTGGAGCTCGGAATGCTGCTTAGCAAGCGAAACAGCGTGCTCTGCACCAGGCATATTCACCATCATTGTCGCTGAATTTACAATACCGTGAGTATGTGCGTCAATGATTCCGTAATTCACACCCCGTGAATAGCCAAAATCATCTGCATTGATAATAAAATGAGGCATAAAATTCCTCCTGTCTTCTTAAAGAGGGTGTGCTTGATTAGTTATTATTTAAGGCTGTTTTCGCATTGATTGTTGTTTTAGGTTATTAATTGTACCCGTGGATTTCGGCTGCAATCCACTAAAGGTTTTAACCATTTTTTCTAAAAGCAGCAAACTTTACGAAAAGAGCTTTATTTAAAATTTCAGTCGCCATTTTCTGCTCCAATACCAAACTTTTAAAATACTATTAACGATAAGAAGCTTCCTTGAAAAACTGCGGAAGGTATTGTTTATGCGCTTCCAGCATTTCATCAAGAATTTGCTTTGCTACACGATCTGATGGAACGAGGGGATTAATGGACATGGCGAGTAAAGCCGTTTCGTAGCTGCCTGTAACTGCTGCCTCAGCCGCCACTCTTTCAAACGATTTAATTTGCTGAACCAGCCCGTTGACAGCCACAGGAAGCTCTCCCACCGCAATTGGCTTAGGACCTTCTTTTGTAATGATGCAATCCACTTCAACCGCTGACTCATAAGGAAGATTTGTTATCGCTCCCTTATTTTCAACATTTACTGGCTGAATGTCCCCTTTATTATTGTAAATGGAGTTAATTAAGCTGCAGGCAGCATCACTGTAATAAGCCCCTCCGCGTTTTTCCAGCTGCGGCGGCTTGATCGACAGATTTGGATCCTTGTAGAGTTCAAACAAATCTTTTTCAAGCTGCTTTACGACTTCTCCTCTGCACCCTTTTACAGCAGCCTCTTCTTTCTCTTGAGCAAGCATTTCCCGCGTTTTATAGTAATAACGGTGATATGGACATGGAATCACCTGCAGCGCTTTCAAAAATTGCGGCTCCCATTCAAGGGACGCAATGTTTTGCATCGACATTTGCTTATCCTCAGCAATCAGTTTATCGATAATATCAGCAGTTTTGTCCTTCCCATCTAAATATACACGCAAACCGAATACCATATGATTCAAACCTGCAAAATCAATTTGTATTCGTGCACTTTCAACATTCATGACTTTTGCAATGTGCATTTTCATGCCGATGGGAACGTTGCACAAACCTACTGCTTTCCTAATCTTGCTGTATCTTAAAACAGCTTCTGTAACCATTCCTGCTGGATTCGTAAAGTTAATCAGCCATGCATCCGGACAAAGCTCCTCCATGTCACGGCATATATCAAGAATGACTGGAATCGTCCGAAGCCCTTTAAATAAGCCGCCTGGACCATTCGTTTCTTGTCCGATGACATCATACTTAAGCGGAATTTTCTCATCCAATATCCGAGCATCTATCGACCCTACACGCATTTGTGTTGTCACAAAATCGGCATCCTTTAACGCAAGCCTTCTATCAGTCGTTAACTGAATTTGAATTGGAATTCCGGCTTTTTCGACCATTCGCTTGGCCAGCTGCCCGACAATCTCCAGTTTCTCTTTACCAGCTTCGATGTCAACGAGCCAGATTTCTGAAACAGGGAGTTCGCTGTAGCGTTTGATAAATCCTTCAATTAATTCCGGTGTATAGCTTGAACCGCCGCCTATGGCTACAATTTTCATTATATTCACCTCATTCTTTTTATAAAAAACAAAGGGGAGCGCACACAAATCGTTCCCCTTTCTCATTTTTCAGTTTTTCTTTTCTATTTTTTTATGCAAATAAATAATCTCCTGTGTCAGCTCTCGAACCGTGATAGTGTTCATTAAGTGATCCTGTGCATGCACTAAAAGAATGGACACTTCTGCTTTCTGACCGCGGGCTTCTTCCTGAATAAGACCTGTCTGAGAATGGTGAGCCTCCTTCAGCTCATTTTTTGCCTGTTCAAAACATGCTTCCGCTTCTTCAAAGTTCCCTTCTCTGGCATATTGCATCGCTTCAATTAGAGAACTGCGTGCATTGCCGCTGTGAAGAATGATTTGGAAGGCCGTTTGTTCAATTGAAATGCTTGCTGTCATGATTGTACTTCCTCCCTTTAAGTTATACAGATAAATTGTTATTGCCAGCCTCTGTTTGTTCTTTTATTTTTTTCGAATCAATCCGCTCTTGGAAAATGACAAATGGCAGATAGATCGCAATCGATATCACGAGATTGATTCCTGCCATGACCGCTCCTGAAAGATGGGCACCTGTCGCCAGGTATCCTCCGATGATAGGCGGTGTCACCCAAGGAATATTTGTGACTACAGGGTGTACGAGACCAAGATCAATCGCCAGATATGATGTAACCGTCAGCACAATCGGCGTTGAGATAAAAGGGATAAGCCAAATAGGATTCAGTACAATCGGCAAACCGAACAGAACTGGTTCATTAATCTGGAATATACCAGGCGGCATCCCTAAGGCCACAATTTGTTTACGCTTCTTAGAGGCAACAAGCAAAGCAATCAGCAGTCCAAGTGTCGCACCTGATCCTCCCAAAAAGACGAATGCATCGAAATATGGACCGGCCATTACTGCATATTTACTAAGATCATCTACCCCGGCTGCCGCCAAGTCAATATTTTTATTTCCAAGTTGTGTAAATAACGGCGTTGTAATCCCGCCCAGTATATTCGGTCCGTGTAAGCCAATTGCCCAAAAAGCATGAATAAGGAAAGCTAGTAAGATGGCAAATGGCAGAGAATCAGCTGCATTTGTGAGCGGTGCAACAAGCACTTGATTCAGCCAGTCATTCAAATACATGCCGTTCGTTGCTTTTCTAAACAACAAACCGGCAAGTCCGAAAATAAAAATCGTAATCATACCAGGTACGAGCTTTGCAAAGGCTCTTGCAACCGCAGGAGGTACTCCATCCGGAAGCTTTATGATTAAAAATTTCACTTTAGCCAATCTGACAAAAACTTCTGTTGCAACAAGAGATACAACGATCCCTGTAAACAAAGCAGTAGAGTTTAAATACGTATTGCTGATAAAACCCCAAGCATCCCCTGTCTCAGGCTTTTCCGCAATCGTCAGCGTCACTTTTGCAACTTGAGGAACAAGGACGAAAAACGATGCAAGTGCAACAAGCATGGCTTCAAATCCATCATCATCATAGGATCTTGCAAGCTTATAGGCAATTCCTACTACTGCAAAAACCGTCATAAAAGCAAAGGTTCCCCACCATATGTCTCCGCCAAGTGTTGTCCATGTATCTCCAAAAATCCAGACCATCATTTTTTGGTATGGCGGAATAGCAGCACCTAAATTATTGAATAAAACAGCAAATGAACCGATCATCGTAATAGAAATCATACCAATGAGTGCATCGCGAATCGCTAATAAATGACGGTTATTCCCAAACTTAACGGCACTGGGAAGAATATACTTTTCAATAAACTCCATCATGATTTTTCACCCTCAATCTCAAAGTGTTTAGAATTATTTGTTCGCCAAGCTTACAGCTGTTTCAAGAACAGCCTTGCCATCCATCATTCCGTACTGAATGGAGTTGATGACTTCAACCGGAATTCCTTTCGGATCCGCAATCGCTTTCATATTTTTCAGCAAAAATCTCACTTGAGGACCAAGCAAAACTACATCAGCCTGTTTCATTTCTTCTTTTGCCGCATCACCAGACACTGCCCAAATCTTTGCTTCAACGCCCAGTTCTTCTGCTGCTTTTTCCATCCGAGTGACAAGCATGCTCGTCGACATCCCCGCTGAACAAACAAGTAAAATATTCATCGTTTCCCCTCCATCTGGTTTCTTTCTCTTTCACATATGTATTATGCAAGTCCTGTGCCAACCTTTTAATCTTCTGATTTATCAAGCTGCTAAACTGCTGTGTTTTATTCATTTCCTTGTGTGTTGGTTTTGAAATAGACAGTGTGTTGCCTTATTGCTCATTTGTGTGTAAGTAAGCATTTGTGTGTGTTTTAAAGGGCTCAAATAAAAGCACTAGTTAAATGCAGAACGGTGGTAAACACGGAGGTGAAGTTCTAATTCATAAATTACTAGATACGGTTATACGTATCTAGTCGAGGGAGTTGAAGAAATCACTTTTACACGTCCCGCTCCCAATACCTAATAAATCAAGCAGAGATATAAGAATTATTAGCAAACCTAAAAGAAAAATCCCTGATTCAAATGAAAAAAGGGAAATCAGCTTTAAATATTTTGGTTCATTTTTTGAATTCAAAAAGAAAAAAAGTCCTCCAATCAGCATAAAAAATAGGCCAATTCCGAAACCAACTAAATTGCACATTTAAAGCCTCCATTCAATAAAAGTTTGTGAAATTTTTCTGCTAATACCTGATTCACTATCCTGCACCGTTTGCTGCATTTAAAAACGCGTCTCCTCATATGAAGAAACGCCACTTTTTTTGATTGCATCACGCTGAGAAGGAAGCAGCCATTACCCTCTTAAAATATGGGTCACTTTATCAATAGCCTCTTGTAATTTTTTACTATTTTCACTATACATATGCTTTGCCTCTTTTGATTCAGTTCCAAGTGCAAACAGTTCTAAGTCTGCCTGACATTTTTTCATTGCGGCAAAAATTAATGGTTTTTCTTGAGGTAATGGAACTTGAATTTTATCATCAAAAAGGTCTACGGTTAATTGTCCGTAAGAATCTACCTGTCCAAGAAAAACATTTTCAATGGTAACTCCCAGTTTTTCCAGTTCAGTTTTCAGCCAATTTCTGCTTCGGCCACTAGTAGACAGCGGCTCATCTAGGATTTCTCCATCCATAATGACAGTCTGGGGTTCCTTAATGGAAGCAACATTCAAGTTTACATCTTTCGGAGTTAAAGGCTGATTTTCTTTTTTTAACAGAACACTTAGTTCCCCCGTCGGCTCTAATAACGCAAATTCCACATCAGCCACCTGGAAGACATCCTTATTTCGAAGCAATTCCAGCAATTCATCCGTTGTGTATTTTTCCTTTTTTAAATTTTCTTCCATAATTTTCCCATCTTTAATAAAAACAGTTGCTTTCCCTTCTATAAAATCGCGAAAGGCTTTGCTTTTTAAAGAAAGCAATCCTGCTAAAAAAGGCATTGAAGCGAAGATCACGATTCCGATTATCCCGTGAATCATGTTCTTTTCAAGCCCCATAGCAACTTCTCCTGCAATACTTCCAATTGTAATGCCAGTGACATATTCAAAAAATGAAAGTTCGGAAAGCTGCTTTTTACCTAACCATTTTGTAATTAGAAATAAGACAACTACAAATAAGAATGACCGTACTACTACATCTAACCACTCAGGCACTGTTTTACACCTCCTGTTTAAGAATGGTTTATCCTAAAAACCTTTATATTGAGACTCTTCTCGTTCCAATTCCCCAATTCGCTTTTTTAAATCTGTTGATATTTCATGCACGATCATCATGGTTTCATGCAGTGTGCGTTTTGATTCATTCTGCTGAGTCCGCAACGCTAAACTAGATAGATCAGCCTCAATGCCTTTAAGGTTAGCAAAACATTGTTTCACTTCTGATGCGATGGTCAATATGAATCCTCCTTATCCTTTTGGTTTAAATAGCAAGGCGCCGATCATTCCGAAAATGATGGCAGCTGAAATACCGGCACTTGTCACTTCAAACATTCCCGAAATGACACCGACTAACCCATGTTTTTCTGCTTCTTCCATTGCCCCATGTACAAGGGAATTTCCGAAACTTGTAATCGGAACCGTAGCTCCTGCTCCTGCAAAATCAATGAACGGTTCATATAAACCAAATCCATCAAGAATGGCACCAATAACAACAAACGTACTTAATGTGTGAGCGGGAGTGAGTTTAAACACATCAAACATAATTTGTCCAACGACGCAAATCAAACCGCCTACGACAAAAGCCCAAAAGAAAATCATGATCGTCATTCACCTCCGTATTCAATCGACACAGCATGAGCAATACAAGGAATCGTTTCATTTTGCTGAAAGCTTAAGGGCGATAATAAAGCACCAGTCGCTGCAACCAGTATGCGTTTAAACTCACCTTTTTTCATTCGGTTTAACAAATGACCGTATACGACCGTTGCTGAACATCCTGCCCCACTGGCTCCAGCGAGTACTGGCTGCCCTTCCCGATAGATCATCATTCCACAGTCCTGATACTGTTTTTCATTTATTGGGGTCCCATGTTTTTTAAATAAATCAAGTGAAATTTCGTGTCCGATCTGACCAAGATCTCCTGTTACAATCAAATCATAATAGGAGGGATCTAGATTTCGTTCAGTTAAATGAGCCTCAATCGTGTCAACGGCAGCAGGAGCCATTGCACCTCCCATGTTAAATGGATCGGTCATTCCCATATCAATGACACGGCCAATCGTTGCAGATGTAACACGAGGACCCTCTCCTGATTGACCTAATAGAGCAACTCCTGCACCAGTTACGGTCCATTGAGCTGTAGGCGGTTTCTGTCCACCGTACTCTGTTGGATAGCGGAACTGTTTTTCAACCGCAGTATTGTGACTGGATGCTCCTGTTAATAAATAATTGGCTCCTTTGGTGTTAATAAGATAGGCGCCAAGAGCCAGTCCCTCCATTGAGGTCGAACAGGCACCAAACAATCCAAGATAGGGTGTCCCTAATGTCCGGCACGCAAAGCTAGTAGGAGTAATCTGATTAATAAGGTCTCCTCCAAGGAAAAACTGAATTTGCTCCTTTTGAAGACCAGCTTTTTCTATAGCTCTTTGATTAGCTTCTTCAATAAGAACTTTATGTGCTTTCTCGTAGGAATCTTGTTTTAACCATAAATCGGAATGAAGGAGATCAAAATCTTCAGCTAGCAGCCCATCTGCTTCAAATGGTCCTCCGACAGTTCCAGTGGAGAGAATGACCGGCTTCTGATCAAAGATCCACGTACGATGACCCATTAACATTACAAACCACCCCACTGGATAAGAATGGTTTTGATCGTAGCAATTACAAACGCGGAAAAAGTACCAAACAAAATGACAGAGCCAGCTAATTTAAACATATTGCCGCCTACACCCAACACAAACCCTTCTGTTCGGTGTTCAATGGCTGCTGATATGACAGCATTTCCAAAACCGGTAACTGGAACAGCAGACCCAGCGCCTCCAAATTGGGCGATTCGATCATAGACTCCGAAACCTGTAAGAAGCATAGAGATGAAAATTAAAGTCCCGACTGTCGGATTTCCAGCCGTTTGATCAGTAAAATCAAAATTATAAATATAAAACATTTGAATACACTGACCGACCAGGCAAATGAATCCGCCTGTTAAAAATGCTTTTATACAATTTTTAAATATTGGCCTTTTTGTTTCCAGCTGCTTTTCAAGGGTTTGATACTCCTGTTGTACAGGTGTTAATTGTTTCTTTTGCTTATTCGACATGCCTATCCCTCTTTCGTCATGCTTTTTCCTTCATAAGACTTTTAATTTTATCGAAAGATTTTTTTAATGATTTCTTTTGTGTATGATCTTTTTGCAGTTTTTGTTCTAGCTGTTCCAGTTCCAAATAAATTTTTTGATCAGTGGAAACAAAGATTTCATACTCGGGATATTTTTTTTCTAAGTCTGCTTTCACTTTCTTTTTGATGTCCTTTAATCGAAACCTGTCAAATTGGTCGACTTTTACCGCCAATAACAGCTCCTTATCTGTATTCACAGCCTTTACACCTGAAATCTCCTCTTCTTTTATTACTTTTTCTTTTGATTGATTGGCTACAGATTGATCGATTGGCTTACTCGTATGTACATACTCGATATTCATATCATTATTGTCAGATCCAAGCTGATTCTGATTTCCATTACATCCCGAACCAATTCCAATAGCAGCAACAATAATAAGACAAATGTTTAATGTCTTCATCTTATTTTTCATGGAATCACCTATCCGTTTCTATCGATAATAAAAAAAGGCTGATTGAGTCAACCTTTTTTATTGTAATTATTGTTTGTATTGAGGTTCTTCTTGCTCAATTTCCTGAAGACGCGGAGAGATACTGTCAACAACTGCTTGTGTTTGTTGAGCCGCTTGTTGGTAAAGCTGTTTAGCTTGTTGATTATCTGTACCAAGTGCAAAGGTTTCTAAACTAGCTTGTGCGCTTTTTAATCCTGCAAGAGTTTGCTTAACTTGAGCTGATACTGTCATTTTAATCCCTTCTTTCTTTTGATTTATGAGTTACAAATTTTATTATTGCTTTATTTATGTTGTTTATGAAAAATTGATATGGTAATTAAAGGGAGAATGACTGATCTTCCTAAAACAGCATTATTTATTTATTTTGCCAATAGAGTTGTAAACCCGTGTTAGAAGAACTTCTGGCACAGGTTTTTATTTAAAATGGTAATTCTAAAAAGTGTATAGTGAAGCCAGTAAATAAATTTAACGCATCAAGTATTAATTTAAAAAGTGACAATAGCTGTCATCTGTCTATTCAAAATTTATTCTCCCTGGTAAAACTAAAAAATAACGACAAAAAAGTCCAAATCATATTCGATTTGGACCTCTTTCTTAAGGGCTACTTCTTTAATAAGTCTGCAATCTCTTTCATGTTTTCTTCCTCAGCAATCGAAACAGCTGTTGCCCCTTCCATGTTGGCGTAATCTGGATTTGCTCCTGCATTCAACAATAGTTCAACCATTTCGATATCCCCTGAGTAAACAGCTGATATCAGCGGTGTTTGGCCGTAGCCATCCTCAAGATTCACATCGGCATCACTTTCAATTAACAGCTCAGCAAGCTCTATGTCACCTTGTGCGATAATATCAACAGAAGCCAAATCTCCTTCTTCTGAAAAAACATTTGGATCTGCTCCGTTTTCAAGGAGAAGCTCAATCATTTCAAGATTGCTTCCATACTCTTCTTCAAGCATATCCGATACCGGGTAGATCGCATACATAAGCGGTGTCATCCCTAAAGCATCCTGTGCATTCACATCTTGTCCTTCTTCTATCAATTCAATTGCACGCTCTCTGTCATCATCAGAAGCAGCCAGCATAAGAGGTGTCGTTTCTTCACTTTCAAGCATGAAATCACTGTAAAGGCTTGTTTTTGAAAGCATTTGAAAAAGAAACACACTCCCTGCTCCAAGAAGAAGAACAAAGACGGCAAATCCAGCCAGTCCAGCTTTGAACATCACAGTTGTTTTAAATGAAATAGATGGATCATGCTTGCCGAATTTCTCATTTAGCTGATGTATTCTCTTTGGAAGGGCCGGGTGCGTTGAAACCTTTTCACTAAGCCATACAAACAGATTTTTTTCAAGGCTGCTCTCTTTCAAGTACTCCGCCTCATTGACATGTCTGTAAAGCTCCGGCCCAATGGCTAGAACGGTTAATGCACGCTTTGAAGCATCAAGATTTTCAGTATAATAGTGTGCCAGTGCGTCACACGTATACTCGCACGCTCTAGAATAAGCACTGCCTAAAAACGGTACCCAATTTCCAAACAAAACAAAAAGATTTTTTAAAATATGATTTCGTTTAATATGTGCAAGCTCGTGAGCGATCACAAAATCAAGCTCTTCTTTTCCTTCTTTTACATGCAGCTCTGTTATTCCGGAATACAGCACAACCATGTTGCGGCCAAAGAATCTGGATGCAAATGCATTCAGCATCCCCTCTGACTGAACGATAAAAACATCTGGAAGCTTTTTCATTTCCATTTTGATCGCCAATTCATATACTTTGGCATGAATTTCAGGGAACTGCTCTTGCGTTACCTTCACGCCATTACCTCGTATCATCCCCATTGAAAGAAAGTGAACGATAATAGGAATAAGCATCAATCCAAGTAAAAAAATGAGTCCAATTCCAGTAATAATAAAAAGGAAATACATAGGTATGCTAATTAAAAGCATTAAAATAAAATAAATGCGTTCTTTTCTGTAAATATGATCTGACATGTTTTCCTCCATTTTGAATGTCACTTCCGTGTGTGATATGAACTATCCTATTTTACCTATTTTCTTATCTTTTTGGAAGATGCTTTTTTCAAGAAAAAGGAAAGAGGATGAATTCCTCATCCTCTTTTCATGATCATATTTAATTAAGCGTACATTTGCTCTTCTTCTTTTCGGAAAAATCCTTTCATCGCATGAAACACGTCGACCTTTTGTTTGAGGATATAATGGCGGAATCTCTCATCAGAGATGTTTTTATACGCGGACATTAGGGTTGAGTGACGATTGTACTGATTTACTTCGCCATAGCCAAACATGTTTGAAACCTTCATCAGCTCTCCAACCAGTTTGACGCAGCGGGCATTGTCTGAAGTTAAATTATCACCATCTGAAAAATGGAACGGGTAAATGTTATAGCGGCTAGGCTGGTACTTTTCTTCAATAATTTCAAGCGCTTTTCTATATGCAGAAGAACAAATCGTCCCCCCGCTTTCTCCCTTTGAAAAGAAATCATCTTCTTTAACAACCTTCGCTTCTGTATGATGGGCAATAAATTCAATTTCAACCTTCTCATACTTTGAGCGCAAAAATCGCGTCATCCAAAAGAAAAAACTTCTGGCCATATACTTTTCCCAAATTCCCATTGAACCGCTCGTATCCATCATGGCAATTACAACCGCCCGTGATTCAGGTTTTACAACCTCATTCCATGTTTTAAATTTCAAATCTTCAGGATAAATTGGATGGAACTTTGGTGTACCCGCCATGGCATTACGTTTATATGCCGAAAGCATGGTACGTTTTTTATCAATATTCCCCATCAGACCTGTGCGCCTAATATCGTTAAACTCAATATTCTCTACGACAATCTGATCGAGCTCTTTCCTCTTCAAATTCGGAAGCTCAAGTTCTTTGAACAAGGCCTCCTCAAGTTCCATCATTGATACTTCCGCTTCGTAGTAATCTTCTCCGGCCTGATCGCCTGCTCCCTGCCCTTTGCCTGGACCGCTTGCATTTGACTGAGAACCATCTCTTGCTACTAAGTCGCCAACTTTGCTGTCCCCATTTCCTTGACCAACATGTTTATTTTTATCATAATTATATCTGATTTTATATTCATCCAGTGACCTGATTGGAATCTTAACAACATCTTTGCCATTTGACATCACAATATTTTCTTCAGTAATGAGATCAGGCAAATTGCTGCGGATTGCTTCCTGAACCTTCTCCTGGTGACGCTTCTGATCATCGTGGCCTTTGCGATGGAGGGACCAATCTTCATTCGAAATGACAAAGCTGTGTCCATTTCCTTTTACCATCTATAATTCTCCCCCTCCAAAAAATATTTTTTGGAATATATTCACCAAACTATACCTTCTTACATAAAATAGCTTTGGGTCTAGATTCGGCATTGTTTAGATTACTCTATCCTATGCTGGAAAAAGAGATAATTGACAAATAATTTAGAAAATTAGACTTGTCTTTTTAAAAAATAGACAAGTTGCATCGTGCATATTTATTTAGCGGATGCTTGATTTTATTCAAAAAAAAAACTCTCTGAAAGGCGCAGAGAGTTTTTATTTATCTTCTTCATGCTGTGCTGGATCTGGTTTTTTGCCGCTTTTTTCAACTTCTTTATTTGTTTTCATGTGCTCCATAATCTTTGAGTGCTCCACTAAATCCTTCATATTACGGACCATTGTTCCATTTTCCACTTCTGTTTCATTCTTTTTCGTCATGTTAAGCACCTCCAGTATGGCTTTTCTTTTCCCGTTATTATCCAATTTGAAACCAATCTTGAATCATGAAAGCAAAAGCCAGGCACTAGATGCCTGGCTCTATATTATCGATTTAACAGACTGCCTACATAGCGCAGCAAGTCGTTGGCAGATGTCGAGTTATATCCATGCTCTTCAATAAGCCGTCTCACTACTTCATTAATTTTCTTCAGCTGCAGTTCATCTGGTGTTTTCGAAGATGTTGTAATTTTAACAACATCCTTCAGATCGGCAAACAGCTTTTTTTGGATCGCTTCACGCAATCTTTCATGCGAATTATAATCAAATCGCTTCCCTTTACGTGCATAGGCAGAAATGCGGATCAGGATTTCTTCTCTGAAGGCTTTTTTCGCATTTTCGGAAATGCCGATTTGCTCCTCAATGGAACGCATTAGCTTATCGTCCGGATTCATTTCTTCACCTGTCAGCGGATCGCGGATCTTATTTTTATTGCAATACGCCTCTACATTATCAAGGTAATTATCCATTAGCGTTTTTGCTGATTCCTCGTAAGAGTAAACGAAAGCCTTCTGCACTTCTTTCTTCGCCAGATCATCGTATTCTTTTCTGGCTACTGAGATAAAATTCAAATAGCGCTCACGGTCTTCATTTGAGATAGATGCATGCTGATCCAATCCTTCTTTTAAAGACCTCAGCACATCAAGGGCATTAATGGACGGAATTTCTTTACGGATAATGGTAGATGAAATCCGG
Source organism: Bacillus sp. UMB0893 (assembly GCF_002858905.1). Taxonomy (NCBI): domain Bacteria; kingdom Bacillati; phylum Bacillota; class Bacilli; order Caryophanales; family Bacillaceae; genus Bacillus; species Bacillus sp. UMB0893. Next base: position 339,363 of record NZ_PKLB01000005.1, read on the forward strand.
TTAATGACATAGCGCGGATCAATTCCGCTCATGCCTTCATCAGCATATTCTTTTTGAAGCTCCTCGACATCGACTGTATTATAGCCTTCTACACTTTCGCCGTCATACAAACGCATTTTCTTGACGAGATCGATATCGCCTCTCTTTGGATCTTTCATTCTCGTCAGTATTGTAAACATAGCCGCAACCTTCATAGTATGAGGCGCGATATGAACATCTGCAACATCACTTTCACTGATCATCTTCTCATAAATTCGTTCTTCTTCAGACACTCTTAAATTGTAAGGAACAGGCATGACGATAATTCTGGAATGCAGCGCCTCATTTTTCTTATTCGAAATAAATGAGCGGTACTCGGTTTCATTTGTATGCGCAACAATCAGTTCATCTGCTGAAATTAACGCAAATCTCCCTGCTTTAAAATTGCCTTCCTGCGTAAGCGAGAGCAAATGCCATAAAAACTTTTCATCACACTTCAGCATCTCCTGGAACTCCATCATACCGCGGTTCGCTTTGTTCAGCTCTCCATCAAACCGATAGGCACGAGGATCAGACTCTGAACCAAATTCGGCAATGGTTGAAAAATCAATGCTTCCAGTTAAATCTGCAATATCCTGCGATTTCGGATCTGAAGGACTGAACGTTCCAATGCCAGTACGCTTATCTTCTGAGAAAAAGATACGTTCAATAATCACATCTTCAATTCTTCCGCCGTACTCCTGCTCAAGTCTCATCAGGTTTAATGGCGAGAGGTTTCCCTCAATCCTAATGCCGGATTCTTGAAAGAAATCTTCTCTTAAATGATGGGGAATCAAATGCAATGGATCCTCATGCATCGGGCATCCTTTAATTGCATACACAGCTCCGCGGTCAGTCAGTGAATACGCCTCAAGACCTCTTTTAAGCATTGTCACTAACGTTGATTTCCCTCCGCTTACTGGCCCCATAAGCAGCAAGATTCTTTTCCTGACATCTAAGCGTTTGGCTGCAGGATGAAAATACTCCTCAACAAGACGTTCCAATGAGTCTTCAAGTCCAAATAGCTTATGATCAAAGAACTTATAGCGCTTTGATCCATTTTCTACCTCTATACCGGCGTCTTTTATCATATTGTAAACTCGTGAGTGAGCCGATTGTGCAACCCATGGTTTTTCTTTTAACATATCCAAATACTCAACGAAGGTTCCTTCCCACTTAAGCCGCTGTTCATCTTCTCTATACTTTTCAATTTTTTTTAAGATATCCATAAGGACCTCCTCCATCATTGGTGATACTTGAGCGCGATTAATACACTTTATGCAAGGATGTCCCCCAACATTCTTCTTTTGAATGGAAAAGGTTTTTTACTAAGAAAAGCGGAATCACCCGTTCTGACTGAGGGGCTGGGTGATGGAGCTGGACACTAAGAAAAGCGGAATCACCCGTTTAGACCCGACAGGCAGAAAAGGATCCGAAAGAAAAACATTGTCCAGATTTATTCCCTAAAAAAGATAATTCAGGAAATCTTCCCATTTTTATTCACATGATATTTGGGATAAGATATAATAAGACTAGCTATGTAAGGGTCATCATTTACATATAAGGGGGGAATCAGCACGATGAAAACGGCATTAATTTTAGGGGTATGCATTACTTTCTTAGTTTCAATCTTCACTGCTGGATACAATGATAAACCGGGTTTGAAAAAATAAACATACTGAAAACGGCTTGAGAGGAAATTCCTCTCAAGCCGTTTTTTTAAATCAATCCAGGGTAATTTTGCTGTCTTAGTGCCTCATAAATTAGAATCGCAGCCGTATTGGATAAATTCAAAGACCGCACATTCTCTGTCATCGGCAATCGCAGACACCTTTCCATGTTGCTTGCAATTAAATCTTTAGGAAGGCCTGTCGTTTCTTTTCCAAAAACGAAAAAGACGTCTTGATCTTGATCACTATAGTCAAATGAAGTATGGTTCTTTTCGCCAAACTTCGTTATAAAATAAAATTCGCCTTCTTGAAATGCTTCAAAAAGCTCATCTAATGAATCATGATAAACAACATTCACATATTCCCAATAATCAAGTCCCGCACGCTTAAGCATTTTGTCATCTGTAGAAAAGCCAAGAGGACGGATTAAGTGCAGCGTTGTATTGGTCGCAGCGCAAGTGCGTGCAATGTTTCCTGTATTTGCTGGAATTTCTGGCTGATATAGTACGACATGTATTGCCACATTCTTCACCTCATCTAAATCTGTTACCCGTATTATACCACTGTTTATTTTTTAGGACTCGAATCATCCTCGATATGAAAGAATTTATACTTTATATTTGGTGTGTACGCCGTTGAGTCCTCATAATCCCAGTACCGCATCCTGCTGTTATACGTATTCGCATTTACAAGCGGCATGTTCGCCTGATCTTTTGCTACTACGATCGTTGTATGGTCAAACCTTCCGTCGCCCTGGAAATCATAGCAAATCACATCTCCAGGCATTAATGCTTCCGGAGCTCCAACGGACGTTGCTCTTAAGCCTGTTTTTGAATTACCAAGAAACAAGGTAAGCGAATGGGCAACCGTCCAGCTGTAGCTCCATGAATTATTCTGCATCCACCATCCGCTAGAACGGCCTGGATAACCTCTCATCCTGGCACCGCCGGCATGCAGACACTGCGAAACATAATTTGTACAGTTCACATCGAAGTTTTTAAACTTCGGATTGTGGCTGTTCCACCATCTTTCAGCATATTGGACTGCAGCCAAACGATCATAATAAAAAGGAGCTCTATCATGACCAGCTGCAGGTTTTTCATCGAACTTCTCCGTTTTAAGATGTTCTATTTTAAAATCCCTGACAATTTCCCCTTGAATAAAAACGGCTGTACGATCCTCTACTTTTTCTTCAAGGTAAATCGAGTCTTGATCTTTATGCAGATACTTGTAATGGCAGCGATATTGAACATGCTCCTCTTCATTTGAAGCCTTTTTAACATGGGTAAGCTGAACAGTAGCGGTTCCTTTAAGAACATCTACTTCTCGATTTTGAAGGATCTTTTTTTTCCTCAAAAATACAGAACGATCTTCTATCACATCAAGCTCTAGTGCGCTTCCATTGTTTATCAGCATTTCTAATTTCGCTTTCATCATATCTGAAAGATCTTGTTTCATACATCCTCACCGCCAAATATGTCATTAGTAAGACAATATGAGAAGTTATTGGCAAGTATGAAGATTACAATGTGATGAGATGGAGACCTTTTTCAATTTCATGACGGACTTCCTCATCTTTTTCGTTTTCCAGTGCAGTCTGCAATTCTTTAATGGTTCTTTTTTCACCGATTGAACCAATTGCCCATGCTGCCGTTCCTCTAATAACCGGACGAGGATCATGATTCATTAAGTGAATAAGATCAGGAAGGGCTGATTCATCTTTAAAATGTGCCAATGCAATGATGGCATTTCGCTGAATCGGTTTCTTTCCTCGCCAAGAACCCGATACATGTCCAAACTTTTCTTTAAATTCCCGATTGCTCATTGTAAGGAGCGGCTTCAGCTTTGGCTTCGCAATCTCAGGATCCGGCTCCATTTCAGCGTGCAAATGAAAATCCTTGCCTTTATTCTCAGGACAGACAGTCTGACACGTATCACATCCATATAAACGATTGCCAAGCTTTTTGCGGTATTGATCCTTTAAAAAGCCCTTCGTCTGCGTTAAAAACGCGATGCATTTATTTGAATCAAGCTGCCCTCCTTGAACCAGTGCCCCGGTAGGACAAGCATCCACACAAATCGTACAGCTGCCGCAGCGGTCTTCCATTGGAATATCAGGAGAAAATGGAAGATTGGTGACAATTTCTCCTAAATAAACATACGATCCAAACTCCGGAGTAATAATCGCACAATTTTTACCGCTCCAGCCAATTCCGGCTCTTTCAGCAACAGCCCGATCTGACAGCTCTCCGGTATCAACCATGGACCTGAACTCAGCACCGGGAACCTTCTGCTGAATAAATGCTTCAAGCTTATTTAATCGATCTCTAAGAATATGATGATAATCCTGTCCCCATGAAGCTCTGCAGAAAATACCTCTTCTATCTTCCTTCGTGCTTCTGGGTGCATCCTTTAACTTAGAGGGATAAGCAAGCGCAATGGAAATAATTGATTTTGATCCAGGAAGAAGCATGTCTGGATTTGTCCGCTTTTCAATATCAGGCTCTTCAAAACCAGACTGATATCCTTTTTGCTCATGCACAATCAGCCGCTGCTTTAATTCATCAAAAACGGAAGCCTGCGCGAATCCGATTTTATCAATGCCTATGCTTTGGCTGTACGCAATAATTTCCTGTTTTAGTTCTTCAAATTCCATGATATAAAGCCTCCTTTCTGTTCATATTTTCGAATGGCTATTATCTTATATGTTAAAATAGGTACATTAAAATGTGGAGGATAAAATGATGGAAATTACCATAAGCAATGAGATCAAACAGCATTTCCCTCAATTTAAATTAGGTGTAATCGAGTATACAGGTATTAGTGTATCAGAATCCCCGCAAATGCTTAAAGGAAGAATGCGTCTCTTTCAAGAGTCCATTTTCTTTGAAATGGAAGATAAAAAAGTTCAAGACCTGAAGCCTATTAGTGAATGGCGTACCATCTTTAAAACACTCGGCGCAGATCCCAACCGGTATCGTCCTTCAAGCGAAGCCTTATATCGGCGAATTCAAAAACAGCAGTACCTTGCACCCATCCACTCTGCTGCCGATCTGAATAATTTCTTTTCCCTTCAGCATCAAATCCCATTTGGCATTTACGATGTTGATAAACTTACAGGAAACATCCAGATTGGCATTGGGAAAGAAACTGATGCATATATGGCCATTAACGGAAGAGACGTGAATATGAATGGCAAATTGATTTCTTCAGATGATTCAGGCGCCTTCGGAAGTCCCTATGTCGACTCACTGCGAAGTGCTGTTACAGAAGCTACAAAAAATGCCCTTCACCTCATCTATCTGCAGCCAAGCATGGATAAAGAAAGTGCTCAGCAAATGTTATCATCATTAACAAATATGTTCATTCAAATTCATGGCGGTGAAGGGAATTATGCCGTAATTGGATAAAATGTTTTTATCCTGTAAATAAGTACACATAACAGGCAGGCAAATTATCTTAAATACTATAATATTAATGTCCTCTCTGATTATTTCGGAGAGGATTTTATTTTCTTATATCAAAACTTCGATGCAGTTTCTATCTGTTTTCACACAGTATACTTTCCAATCTGAAACAATTACTGTCCGGAAAACCTATTTTACTAGCGGTTAACAGAGAAATACTGTCCGTTTTAAGGTTAATACTTTCTTTTTTCCATATCCCTCCTAATTAAGAGGGCTACACATATTTTTCAAGCACAATGAAAAAACGCAATGCCCCGTTTGTCGAAAAACGAAACACTGCGTTGTATATGTATGGAGCGGGTGATGGGAATCGAACCCACGACATTAGCTTGGAAGGCTAGAGTTTTACCATTAAACTACACCCGCAAGAGGTAATAAAAATATTGTAACAAAGAATGAATGAGACTTCAACATAAAAATATTAGCAAATTTTGTCGAACATATGAAGAAAAAACAGACTATCTGTTTTTTCTTCCGGGTTTCATTTAGAAGTTAAGGAGTTCCGGTATTCAATAGGTGTACATCCAACTTGTTTCTTAAACACCTTACTAAAATACTTTTCGTTTTGATAGCCTACTCCATAGGCCACATCATATATTTTTAAATATGGATTTTCAAGCAGCCTCTTTGCTCTTTCCATGCGAATATTCGTTAAATAATCCGTAAGAGTTGCATGGTAATCTTGTTTGAATTTCCTTGAAATGTACTCTCTGCTCAAAAAGAATCGATCGGCAATATCTTGAAGAGTAATATCCTGCTGATAATGCTGCTGCAGATATTCTTCAATTTGCTGCATGTTGTTTTTTTCTTTTTGATACTTTACGTTAGAAAGAATGGTGATGAGTTCTGCAAATTCTTTCGTTTTTTCATCTTTAAACTTTTTCATAGAAAAGGTGCCATCTGCATTCCAGTATGCTTTCCCGGAATAGAATTCAGACTTGTGATTGACTTCATATTCTTTAAGCCAATTGCTTCTTAACAGGTTAAACTGATTTTCCCACATCGCAATCTGTTCCAGGGACAGATTATGCTGCTGTTCAAGCTTTGCGAAAATCTTTACCAGCTGGGCTTCAGTCTGAGGAATGCTCCCTGACTGTACAGTCCACTTCAGTTCACTTGAAAAATCAAACAAATGGAGCAGCGATTTTTCTTCTTCGTCCTTCGGACCTGCAAGTGCCGTGTTCCTGCGCAAATCGTGCTTTTGCAAAATTGCCTCTGCTTCTCCATATGCCTCACTTAGCTCGGTGCTGGGATTGCCTGCTGCTGCAATGACGTGAACCTTTAGCTGCTGTTTAATCAGCCTGATGATTTCTTCGGCTACCATCGCTGGATTTTTTTTCTTCCAAATAAGCAAAACGAGCTCATCCTCTTTATTCACGTTTTTAAAGCAAACTCCGTCTTTTAATTGCCCGCTGCAAAGGTTGGCAATGGAAATCATGGCAGTTTCACGGTCCTTTTGAAGGGCTTTTAGCGAAAGAACGGCTGCCATCTTCTTTACGGCTGAAAATTGTACGCTGTACTCTTTTTCAATTTTCTCTTCCGCCTCTTTCGGCACTTCTTTTTTCACACAAAGCCCTGAAAAAAGCTGATCCCAATAGAGAGGCTTCACCTCGCTGATGACGCGGTTCTCCTCATCCTGGGTGGATTTGGAGCGCGCCTGCTCCCTCCACTCATTTACGGCTCGTTCCAGCGTTTCGTTTAATACATCCGGCTCAATCGGTTTGAGGATATAATCGAAGCTTTTATAGGCAATTGCATGTCTCATGTACTCAAAATCATCATATCCGCTCACAACGATTGTTTTGCTTGAAGAATTTTCAGCATGCAGCCACTTTAAGAGACTGATGCCGTCGCGCCTCGGCATTCTCATATCCGTAAAAATAATTTCAGGACTATGCTCTTTGATAAGCGCGGCAGCTTCTTCGCCGTCTTCTGCTTCAATAATGGTATCAATGCCATGCTTTTCCCAGTCAGCGAGCAGCATGAGTCCTTCACGCACATGCTTTTCATCATCAATTATGATGACTTTCATTTCTCTCACCTTCCAGCTGGACCGGCAGCCTCATGGTGACCATGAATCCGCCCTCCTCTTTATTTTCAAGAAAAAGCTTTGCTTTGTGATCATAATAAAGCTTCAGCCGCGAATAGACGTTTTTCAGTCCGATATTCGTCCTCGAACCCTTTTTATTCAGCGCATCTGCTCTAAAATGCTCATAAATTTCATTCAGCCTTTGAGGCGTCACGCCAATGCCGTTGTCGCTTATTCTCATCACAAGCTCACCCCCGTCTCTGAAACAATTCAGCTCTATTCTTCCGATCCCTTCCCGAATATCAAAGCCATGCTTAAAATAGTTTTCAATAATCGGCTGCAGAATCATTTTAGGAACAAGAATGTGCTGTATGTCCTGCTCAACCTCGACATGATAATGCAAATGGTCGCCAAACCGTTCTTTTTGCAAAAGAAGAAAAGCGTTCGTATAGTTTATTTCTTTGCTAAGCGGAACAAGATCTTCCTCCATATTCATCCCGTATCTCATAATCTTGGAGAGATGCGTTATTAATGAATAGATTTGAGGAACGTTATTTTTTAATGCAACCGTCCCAATGGACTGCAGAGCATTATATAGAAAATGCGGATTGATTTGCGACTGCAGCACTTTGATTTGATTTGTCTTGTTTTCAAGTTCAAGCTTGTATTCTCTTGTAATCAGCTGGTTAATCCGTTCAATCATTTGCTGGAAGCGGGAACCCAGTATCCCAATTTCATCCGATCCAAAGGACTGCGAATCAATCTTCATATTTCCTTTTTCGACCTGTTCGATATTCTGCAGAAGAATTCTAATTGGAGAAGTAATTTTAAAAGAAACAAACAATGTAGCCAGCACGACGAGGGACAGCCCGATGATGCCAAAGAGAATATTGATCTTCGCCACACTGTATGCGCTGTCATAAAGAATATGGAATGGTACCCGTTTCACTAGAATCCATCCGCCTGACGAATCAGAAAGTCTGTCATACATCATCACGCCATTAAACGAATCCTCATTCCACTCCATGGTTCCTGAAGCCCTCTCCGCTTTCATCACACTGTCAATCCATTTCTGGCCATCTGGTCGTTCTGGAATCTCTGCATTTGAACTGTAAATCATCTGCCCATCAGATGACAGCAGAAAAAACTCCTCTGTTTCACGGTTGTACAGGTTTCTGCTTAAGTCAATAATCGTATCCGGTGAAATGCCGAGAGTGATATAGCCAAGCACGTCGCTTCCGGGAACGTTTGTGAGTGCCCTGTGCATCATGACAATGTCTCTTCCTTTTCTGGGGCTGTCTTCATGACTTGCGTACACAGGCTCAATATACATGTTGTATAAACTTCTCTCAGCACTATTGAAGGCCTCATTCTTTTCATCTTCAATACTGGTTGAAAATACAACTGTTGACCGTTTTGTGGCGGTAATCACTCTGTCATCTTTGGCAAAAGAGATTTTCACCTCGTTGATCGTATCCCCTGTATAAAGAATCGTCTGCATAACATTTTTCACAATGCCTACGTTCTGATAATCATTTTTATCATCAGGCGCCCTCAGATAGTTAATAAAATCCGGGTTATTGTATAGCGACAGGGTAAGCCCGTTCAGCTCATTCAAATAGCTCTCCAGGTTAATTTTCCCTTGATACAGCAAATTGCTGCTTTCCTTAACAACCTGATCTTCAAGTGACCCTTTTGTAAATAGGTACGTAATTAAGATGGAACTGCCTAATGGCACAATGGTCGTAATCATCAATAAAACAATCAGTTTATTGCGGATGCTTCTCTTCAGCATGGGGTCTGACCTCCAGGAACTTGCTTATACTTTAGTATATAGCTAGCTTCATAGGGTTAAAAGGACTTTTTTGAATCTTCCTGCAAATACCTTCGGGGAGGAAGGAGGATTTTTAGTGGTTTAATTAAATGACAATTCTGAGGTGTGTTAAAAAGTAATGGATTCAACAGCAATTCGGGTGGAACCTCTTTTGTTTGTGCTGCATAACACTTTTCCTATACTTAGTTAAGCGGAAACTCTTAAGTTCGTGTTGCATAACGCTTTTTGCAGCACTTAGTTGGGCGGAAACTCCTAAGTTCGTGTTGCATAACGCTTTTTGCAGCACTTAGTTAAGCGGAAACTCCTAAGTTCGTGTTGCATAACGCTTTTTGCAGCACTTAGTTGGGCGGAATCACTTTAGTTTGTGATGCATAACGTTTTTTGCAACACTTAGTTGGGCGGAAACACTTTCGTTTGTGATGCATAACGCTTTTTGCAGCACTTAGTTGGGCGGAAACTCCTAAGTTCCTGTTGCATAACGCTTTTTGCAGCACTTAGTTGGGCGGAAACTCTTTAGTTTGTGATGCATAACGCTTTTTGCAGCACTTAGTTGGGCGGAAACTGTTAAGTTCGTATTTCATAACCTCTTTTGCAGCGCCAATTTGGCCGAAACCTCATTTGTTCGTGCATTAAACCAGCCTATATGAAAAAGAAAGCATGCCCAGGAAGACATGCTTTCTATTATTCGTTTTACTTCAAGTTATCCCATGTTTGCTGGAATCGCTCAAGCAATGTATCATAGTCAATTTTGCCAGCGGCATATTCTTGAATTGCTGCAGCGAATTCTTTATTCGCTCCATCCGGCCATTTGAACCAAGTCCAAGGAATCGTTTTTTCCTCTTTAGAATAGTCAAGAATAGACTGACCTAAGTCACCAAGACCATTAGGTTCAATGTTGTCGAATGCAGGAATGAAAGCAAACTCTTCAGTGATATAACGTTTTCCAGTTTCAGAAGTTACCATCCACTCTAAGAATAATTTCGCTTCTTCAAGATTTTCTGAGTTTTTATTTAATACCCAGTTATTTGGAACGCCTACAGGTAATCTGCCTGCATTTTCATCATTGCTGATTGGAATTGGAAGGAAGCCCATGTTGATTTCAGGATTGATTTCAGTAATCATGTTCTCTGTCCAGTTACCCTGTTGAAGCATCGCTGTTTCTCCAGAAGCAAATAGCGTTACTTGAGTATTATAATCTGTTGTTAATGGGTTATCGTTTGCATATTTAAGCTCTGCATCAAGGACTTCTTTAAATTGTTTAAATTGCTCGTTATCTGCAAATTTCTCAGAACCATCATATAGCCCTGCGATAAATGCTTCTGGATCTTCCTGTTGAGCAAATGGAATGTTAAGTAAATGCTGCCCGATGACCCACCACTCGCCGTATCCAGCAGAGAATGGAGTGATTTTTTTAGCTTCAAGCTTTTTTGCAGCTTCTTTTAATTCGTCAATCGTAGCAGGCGGCTCTGTAATACCCGCTTTTTCAAATAAATCCTTGTTGTAGACAAATCCATATCCTTCAAGGTTAACAGGCATACCATAAAGCTTGCCGTCTGTGTCTGTCATTGGCACTTTACCAATTGGAAGGACATTCTCTACCCATGGCTCACCAGAAAGATCTGCTAACTTCTCTTTCCAAAGCTCTAACTCTTTAAAACCGCCGTTGTTGAAGATGTCCGGTTCTTCACCTGAAGCAAATTTCGCTTTTAGTGCTGCACCGTAATCGGCACCTCCGCCAACTGTCTCAAGTTTCACCTTAATGTTTGGATGTTCAGCTTCAAATTCTTTGATCATCTCTTGAAGCTGATCGGCAATTTCAACCTTGAACTGGAAGAAATTAAGCGTTACCACTTCATCCCCCGACTTAGAATCCCCGCCTGATTCCCCTTCTTTACCTGTTTCTTTAGAAGAACAGCCAGCCATAATACCAAATACGAATACTAAAGACATGCATAATAACAGAAAGCGTTTCATGAATGGATTGACCTCCTTGATATATATAATTTTATATAATTTTCTGCATCAATAATATCAAATTGATGCAGAAACTTTATATCTACTTAATAGAACCAGATGCAATGCCTTTAATAATATGTTTCTGTAAAAATAAGAAGAAGATGACGACTGGTGTAATACCGAGCACTAACGCTGCAAGACCCATATCCCATTGCTTCGTATATTGAGCAAAGAATGAGCTGGCTGCAAGCGGAATCGTACGCAGCTCTGCATCCTGTAAAACAAGCAGCGGAAGCAGATAATCATTCCAAATCCATAGCGTGTTCAAAATAACCACTGTTACAGTTATCGGTTTAAGAAGCGGGAAAACAATTCTCCAAAATACTCCGAACTCGCTGCATCCATCTATCTTTGCTGACTCCTCAATTTCAACAGGAACGGTTTTCACAAACCCGTGATATAAGAACAGCGAAAGCGGAACACCAAATCCAAAATACATCATGATTAAGCCTGGAATACTATTTGTTATTCCGAGCGTACCGCCTAGCTTCATAAGCGGGATCATGACCGTTTGGAACGGAATGACCATCGCAGCTACAAAGAGAATAAATAACATCTTGCTGAACTTTCCTGGCGTGCGAACCATTTTCCAAGCAGCCATTGAGCTTATGATTACTAATCCAATATTGCTGAATACCGTAATCACAAGGGAGTTCCAGAAAGCACGCGGGAAATTGATGACCTCCCACACTTTAGCGTAGTTAGAAAACATGAATTCTTTCGGCCATGCTGCAGCATCAATAAGGATCGCCGCAAATGGCTTGACTGAGTTGATCAGTACGAAGTAAAAAGGAACAAGGAAAATGAGCGCGACGGCAATGGCTATTATCTCTAATATAAACGTCTTGCTTGTATACCGGTTACCCATTATGCCTCAACCTCCCTCTTCTTCGTCATCATAACTTGAACGGTTGTAAAGATTGCAACAACCACAAAGAATAGAATCGACTTCGCAGTACCTAATCCATAACGATTGTTCTGGAAGGCTTCCTGATAAATATTAATCGCAACAGACTGAGTTGAATTAAATGGTCCTCCGCCTGTCAGGGAAATATTCAAGTCAAAGATCTTAAAGGCCATTGAAATCGTTAAGAACAGACAAATCGTAAATGCAGGTAAAATTAAAGGAATAATGATTTTCGTTAAAAGCGTTAAGCTTGAGGCACCATCCATCTTTGCAGCCTCTAAAAGCGAGTTATCTACACCCTGCAAAGCTGCAATATAGATCACCATCATATAACCGCTTGTCTGCCATGCAAAAACAATAACTATTCCCCAGAAAGCTGTCGTTTCATCCCCAAGCCAAGGCATTTTGAAAAATTCGATGCCCGTCATGTTCCCAATCGAAGCAAACCCTTTTACAAAAATAAACTGCCAGATAAATCCGAGCAACAATCCGCCGATCACGTTAGGAATAAAAAACACGGTCCGTAAAATATTTTTCGTTTTTAACGCAGCATTTAAAATCAAAGCAAATGCAAAACCTATTAAGTTACTAATAATAACAGCCGCAAACATAAATTTCGTCGTAAACATAAAAGAATTAAAAAAGGCCGGATCATTCGTGAAGATTTTCTTATAATTCTCAACACCAACCCACTCTACAGCCGAACTAACACCATTCCAAGAAGTGAATGAATAATAAAGTCCCATTATAAACGGTAAAATCTGGATAACTAAGAAAAATAAAAGTGCAGGTCCTACAAAGGCAGCGTATGTTAGTAAACTTTTATACTTAAATTTCTTTTTAGGCACTGCCTCCAAATGAGTTTTCGTGCTTACCGGATCCGTTTGAATTTTCGTCTCCAACCGTATCACCACCCCTTTTATTGTAATCGCTTTCTTTTATTATAATGGTAGCGCTTACTTATATAGGGAGACTAAATTGACGAAGATGGGGGAATATTTTGACTAGTTTTTTTTATAATTAGAATAAGGTCTATAGGATCATAGAGTAAGAGTAATTATTTTAAAGAAAAAAGACCACTTATTTAAATAAATGGTTTATCAAATGGAAGTATTTTTAAACTGATTGTGATTTTTCTCCAGATACTTCATCAACTTTTCTCTAAGGCTGATAAGCCATGCTGGATGGTTATCGGATTCGGGAAGATCACTGTGCTGCATCTTTTCATATGTTAATTAATAAACGTTCATTACTAAATGAAATATGGTGTTTTTTGTCCACATAATTAGTTTTTCACTTTAGTACGCTAAAACACAAAAAAAGCAAATACTCTGATTGCTCAAAGCATTGACTTATAAAGGCTAAACCTTTTTCTTCGATACCGTGGCCGGGGTCGAACCGGCACTTCAGAGGAAAGTAACGTAAAAGAAACACGAAAAATCCGTTCCCACACTGTGAGAAACGGATAATATTTCGGTGAAATACACGTTTGTTTAGACATTAACCATCTGAAAAATAACACCCGACAGCTGGGGTCTAACCCGAACTCCGGAGGAATACATTAGATGACATGCATATTTGATTCCTAATTTTCCCCATTAATTCCCAGCTTTATTTCATAACTCTTTCCATTACTATTCACTGAATCTATATGAATTAATGCCTTATTAATGGATACTGAGGTTTTTACTCCTTCACTTGCTGATATTACACTAGGATTAGGAATGTGGATTTCCAGCTTCATTTTATTTAATTTGAGCGTTGGATCAGAAACGGCGATCGTTACAGTTTCTCCATCATTCCTAACAAGAATGGATGCTTGGTTATAAGAGGTGAGATTGCTTACTGTTGTCTTTTTACCTCCAAAGAAATTAAATCCCTGTAATCCGAGGGGGGAGTTTTCAACCGCATGAACATCTTCCGTGTTTGCCAAAATCTTTATACTTGGCTTATCCGCATATTCTTTCGTTTGATCCTGGTCTAAATTTGGCAATATGCAATATGCATATTTTACATTTTGCGGATTTTCCCCATGGTTCATTCCTAATGTAAAATAATTCTTGGCTATTTTTGTATCTGGGTTAGATGTACGTATTTTCTTTAGACTTTCCGTAACTGTTTCTTTAGAGAAATTAATTGCAGCAGGCTCTGGAAAGTAATATCCCACCTGGGTTCCCTTTTCATTCGTTTTAAAATTGGCCCATTTGAGTTGATATTCTCCATTATCCGGATTGCTTAATAGATTATTATCATATGTCTCACCAATAATAGTACTTGTTTCATTCATATCAAACATTCTATTATCAATCGTGGTAATAACCTCTCTCCCCAATTCATCCATTATACCCGATCCCATTAGAACAATTTCATTATCAAACATAAATGCAGATTTATTGGCGTTTGCATTTTTATATACAACAAGATCATCAGGTAATAATCCGTCTTGTTTGTCCTTATATCCTATTTCATCTCCAAGCTGGATTCCAGATACTCCATACTTACCCAGCTTTACACCGCCTGAGAATTGATTCGTACTTGCTGGAAAATATACATATTTGTTTTGAGACGGTGATGAGGAATAAAAATCCAATGGGTGATTCCTATTTTCATAATAGAGCATTCCGCCATATAGTTCAGGAATTGTTTTTCTTTCTTCTACCGGCACAGTAGTTCCAGGGAACTTAAAAGGATTTAGTGTGGCAAAATAATTCGCTCCGAATGATTTTGTCTGATCCCTTTCTGACAGATACAAATAATAAGCACCATCACCCTGAAACCACGGCATTAGATTTTCACCGCTCATATACTCATACTTACCGATCCTATCAGAACTTCTTGAGAACGCGAAACTGTATTTATCTCTCACATGGACCGTTTTATCCATCAAGTTAAAAGGATAATGATTTTCGCTAATCTCATTTTTAGCTACTATCCCAGGATCATTCATAATATTATTGAAATCCACGATAGCGTTTAGAGAACTGAAAGACGCGGTTGAGATGTTCCCTTTAATGGAAGCAGCAATATATTTTATATTAGACTTTAATTTCTCACTCTCTTCCATACTGAGATGCTTACTTATACCAACCATTCCCTCGACAATACTATAGACATCCTGATACCCTGTTCCAGTCCTTGAAACCGCTCTTCCTTTCACTATTTCCATCATATAACCTTCAAAAATAACAGGAATGAAACCTTTATAGATCCATCCTTTTACAGTTGGAACTAATATTTCTTTTGGATCATATTTACTTCCATGAAGAATATTCATGGTTTGGACAATGCGATCTAATAATACTTTCCCATATGAGCCTGTATAGGCTACTCGTTCATGTTGTATGAATGAACCATCCTCATAAAAACCGGCGGAATTTCCATTTATGAGATGATTAGGATCGATGGTTTTAAAAACAGTAAGAATATTATCTACTGCCTTTGAAACCCTCTCCTCATTCTTAATAATGGCCCCTTGTACGATTCTGTTTGTTGCAATATCAGCAAGGTTTGCCCCTCTATGGAAGCGGGATGTTAAATCAATATCTCCATTTTTGCCACTCCTTAAGTATTGATCCATAGACTCCACATAAGCATCTATTAAATGCGGTTTATAAATTCTAATCTCATCTTCTAGCAAAAGTAAAATCTTCGTAATATTAGTAGGCATTCCTATTTCCCATTGAAACCAGTTTCCATAGAAACCTTTTTGCTGATCTTCAAAGAAATTCGTGTATAACCAATCTAGTCCATCAATTACTTCAGTAATGATCTCTTTATTATTGTATAAATTTATACCGCTTAAATCAGATCTTTTATAGGTCTTTGCAGCAAGAGCCATTTGGTATAAATATAAATAGGAGTTGCTTAAATTACTTTCACTCGTTCCAAGAGGAACATTTTTAAATAAATATTTTTCCTCTCCATTCAATCTATCTTCCAATGGAATAAGCGATGCAAGCCTTGTTTTAGCCGTGTTATGAACAGATTGTATTTTACTGTCTAGTAAGGGGCTCTTATTTAAACTCTCATTACCCGTAAGATACTCTCTGTAGTTTAATTTCAATTGATCCATCTGATTTGTAACGTCCTCCATACTCTTAATAACTTCACTTGAGTCTGAGTTTAATTTTTCAGAAGCGTTGACAACCATTCCTAGTTCGTAGATAGGGATTGCTAAGAAGGTTGTTAATGACAGTGACGAAGCTATTAGTATTCTACTCTTTTTCTTCAAAATCTCACTTCCTTTAATAAAATTGTTAAGCAAACTAAGGACTATACGAGCTGTTTTATTCTTCGAAGGAGGGTCACTTCTTACTTTTACCGACTGATTTTTGGACTTTGCATTATAGGAATTTGCATTT
Source organism: Bacillus sp. UMB0893 (assembly GCF_002858905.1). Classification (NCBI taxonomy): domain Bacteria; kingdom Bacillati; phylum Bacillota; class Bacilli; order Caryophanales; family Bacillaceae; genus Bacillus; species Bacillus sp. UMB0893. The sequence continues at coordinate 355,665 of NZ_PKLB01000005.1, forward strand.
TAATAACTCTAATTTTGGAAATCGCTAAAAAGATTCTTGGTGAGGGGGGGGTTAAAAAGGAAAAATAAGTTATTTTATACTTAATTTATCAATTTCACTCCTATTGTGCAAGCGCTTTCAAAATAATTATCTTAATTAGGACTTATTTACTGGTAATATTTTCATTATTGGGCATTCTACTAACTTCACCGGACTCCTGTTTATTTTGCCGTGTGATAATAAAATGAAAAAGACTCCGCACAATTAAGTATAGGTGAAGTATGGATGAAAAGATTAACTGTTTAGAAGCAGTAAGAGAAGACATTGGTTCGTTTTTTCTCTGCTTCATTTGTAGTAGTCGTAGACTCCATTTCTCCAAGCATGCTTCAATTGTCTGATTTAGTCATTGGAAATCGTGTAAACCCTTTCTCTTCGCTGTGGGATTCCGAAGTTACCTGCATTTAGCACTTCAAATGAATATGTGTATCCAAGTTTATTCACTCTAGTTAAGAAGACCGTCTCTTAGGTGGTTTTAACTCAAAGGTGCTGTAAAAAGTTTAGTTTTATCTTCCTTTGGGAATAAAAACTATGTAGTAATCATCTAAAAAAAGGAGGAAGTCGATGGATAAGCATAATAAAGTAGTAGGCGTTTTCCGTACAGAAGATGATGCAATTGACGCGATTAAAGAATTAAGACACCAAGGTTACAGTGAAAATGACATCTCAGTAATAGCAAAAGATCAAAAGGAAGTAAAACACATTCAAGAAGAGACAGGATCAAAAGCTCCAGAGGGAGCAGCAGTCGGTGCTGGTGCTGGAGGTATTCTCGGTGGATTGGGTGGCTTACTGCTTGGTGCAGGTGCTCTCGCTATTCCTGGAATAGGTCCGATTGTGGCCGCTGGACCAATCGCAGCTGCTTTAGGCGGAGCTGCAGTCGGTGCTGGTGCAGGAGGTCTAGTTGGAGCTCTTGTTGGTTTAGGGATTCCTGAAAAAGAAGCGAAAGAATATGAGGAAGCCGTAAAGGGCGGTGACATACTTGTTCTTGTAGAATCAAATGAAGTAGATCGTCACAGACAAGTAAACGATACATTTCGTACGTATCGTTCTACAAATGCTCATCGTTATGAGGATTCATATTCCAATAAATAGGATGATTAAAGATGAAAAACGACACTATGGAAGGCAAGTGGAAACAGTTTAAGGGTGAAGCCCAAAAACAATGGGAAACCTAACGGATGATATTACGATCAGGCGCAGGGCAACCGTGAAAAAATGATAGGAAAGATCCAGGAAAGACACGGAAAAACAAAAGAAGATGCTGAACGCGAGTACGATGACTGGTATAGCAGAACCGGACAATATTAAAAGATCAAACCCCCGTCAATTATGAGCATGGCGGGGATTTCATTTTATATTAATAAATGAGCAATGATTAAGTTTGTTTTCGTCTTATGCTTTCACGAGCCCCATAAGCTTTTTCGAACTATTTTTCAGATCACTTTTACTGATCATTGGAATTCCTTTGGAAGCTTTATTTTGTCGTAGACTCCATTTCTCCAAGCATGCTTCAAATTGTCTGATTTAGTCATTATTTTCAAGTTTTTAACATCATTATTAAATTTGTTTAGATCGTCGTGATTGACTGTGTACTCTTTTGGAATTGGACCAATCCAAGCTTCTGCACCTTAGACATCAACTGAGTGGCCATAAATAAAAGATAACGTTTTCCTTCGTGACCTCCACTTAGAGAAAAATCGCTCGCTTCTTTAAGAGTTTGTAAAGGCTTTCATTGAATGATTTAAGTCTTATTTGAGAACAAGAAAAAAGACCTCAACATAGTCGTTGAAGTCTTGATTCTCTTACATATTTGATACCGGTGGTCGGGGTCGAACCGACACTCCAGAGGAACACGATTTTGAGTCGTGCGCGTCTGCCAATTCCGCCACACCGGCAAAATGGAATTATGATGAAGATGGTGCCGAGGACCGGAATCGAACCGGTACGGTAGTCACCTACCGCAGGATTTTAAGTCCTGTGCGTCTGCCAGTTCCGCCACCCCGGCAAGGGTGATAAATTTAAAATTGGAGGCGACACCCGGATTTGAACCGGGGATAAAGGTTTTGCAGACCTCTGCCTTACCACTTGGCTATGCCGCCTCAATCGTTGGAGCGGAAGACGGGATTCGAACCCGCGACCCCCACCTTGGCAAGGTGGTGTTCTACCACTGAACTACTTCCGCAAATCGTATTGTAATGTATTTTATGCAGGAGCTGCACAAAGATGACTCTTGATAAAAAATGGCTGGGCTAGCTGGATTCGAACCAGCGCATGACGGAGTCAAAGTCCGTTGCCTTACCGCTTGGCTATAGCCCAAAACAGAATAAAAACCCTATTAAGTAAAAAATGGGGCGACTGATGGGAATCGAACCCACGAATGCCAGAGCCACAATCTGGTGCGTTAACCACTTCGCCACAACCGCCATTATACTATATAAGATTAATTAAATTGGCAGGGGTAGTAGGACTCGAACCCACACCGGAGGTTTTGGAGACCTCTGTTCTACCTTTAAACTATACCCCTATATTCTTTTTTATAAAATGGTGGAGGGGGACGGATTCGAACCGCCGAACCCGGAGGGAGCGGATTTACAGTCCGCCGCGTTTAGCCACTTCGCTACCCCTCCACACATAAGTGGTGCCGGCAAGAGGACTTGAACCCCCAACCTACTGATTACAAGTCAGTTGCTCTACCAATTGAGCTACACCGGCATTTAATAGTATGAAGTAAAAATGGTGGCTTGGGACGGAATCGAACCGCCGACACAAGGATTTTCAGTCCTTTGCTCTACCGACTGAGCTACCAAGCCATTTTAAAGTATTTAGTACAATATGATTTTGCTCTTGGAACCTTCGCCCAAATCTCAGAAAGCTTAGCCAAGATGCGGCTCAATTTGTGCGCTGATGCTTATGCTTCGGAGCTTATTCGATCGTGCTCTACCGACTGAGCTACCAAGCCATTATAATATATTTATTGCAGCTTATTCAAGCAGCATCTTTAGTTGAAAATGGCGGTCCCGACCGGGATCGAACCGGCGATCTCCTGCGTGACAGGCAGGCATGTTAACCGCTACACCACGGGACCATTTGGTTGCGGGGACAGGATTTGAACCTGCGACCTTCGGGTTATGAGCCCGACGAGCTACCAGACTGCTCCACCCCGCGATAATATTATGAAGTTGAAAATGGTGGAGGATGACGGGCTCGAACCGCCGACCCTCTGCTTGTAAGGCAGATGCTCTCCCAGCTGAGCTAATCCTCCGCAGTGAAAAAGTGTTGGTGACCCGTACGGGATTCGAACCCGTGTTACCGCCGTGAAAGGGCGGTGTCTTAACCGCTTGACCAACGGGCCATATATATTATAAATAGTGGCGGAGAGCAAGGGATTCGAACCCTTGAGACGGGTTACCGCCTACACGATTTCCAATCGTGCTCCTTCGGCCACTCGGACAGCTCTCCAAAATGGCTCCGCAGGTAGGACTCGAACCTACGACCGATCGGTTAACAGCCGATAGCTCTACCACTGAGCTACTGCGGAATAATAGTATCACTAGCCTGGCAACGTCCTACTCTCACAGGGGGAAACCCCCAACTACCATCGGCGCTAAAGAGCTTAACTTCCGTGTTCGGCATGGGAACGGGTGTGACCTCTTTGCCATCGCCACCAGACAATATGCAATTGATTCGAAAGAATGTTATTCTTTCAAAACTA
>NZ_PKLB01000006.1:0-142790 GCF_002858905.1 Bacillus sp. UMB0893
TAGGGTGTTTGTCGAAAAATATTTTTTTGACATCCCACCAACGGGTCAAACCGTTGATATATCAATATTTATAGAGGGAGGATTCAGGTAGGATACCCTCACATCAGAATCTGTTTCTAATATCGCTTTCGTGCCCTCTCTTACTGCTGGATGGTCATCCACAACCAATACATGTATCATGCTATCAACCTCTCTGCCTAGCCATCTCTTTCTATTTTATAAAAAAGACTTGGCACATGCCAAGTCTAAACTATAAGCAATTAAATTTCGACAACAACTTTAAAGCCATTGCCCATTGACGTTTCAATATGAAGCGATCCATTTAATGCTTTTACTCTCTCAGTAATTCCTGATAGACCCATGCTCTGCTGATTGGAATAGAGTTCGCTTTGATCAAAGCCAACACCATCATCTTCATAATGCAAGACGATTTTGTCTTTTATGCTCACAAGCATGATCAAAACATTTTGTGCGCTGGAATGCTTCTCCGCGTTCGTTAAAAGCTCTTGAATAATACGATAGAGATTTAATTGTGTATCAATATCCATAGATTTGGAAAAGTTGCCGGTATTCAGCCGCACACTAAACGAAGCAGACTCATTATATTGAGATGCCAGCTTATTTAGCGCCTTGACTAAGCCTAAATCATATAGAAGCTGCGGACGAAGCTCCTGGCACGTCTCCCGCGTCGTCTTGATGATATTTGTCATTGAACTGTTCATGTCCTGAAGCTGATCCCTGAAAACAGTAGGAGCCATTTCAAGCTCAGCTAAGGCAAGCTCGCATTGTCGCTTTAAAGATATTAAGTCCTGAAGAACAGAATCGTGCAAATCTTTAGCCAAGTTGGACCTCTGCTTCTCTTCTATTGAGAAAAGCACTTTCGTTAACCATGCAGGATTGCTTCCTTCACGCTTAATCTTTTGCAGATGATTCATCAGCTCTTCTATCTTAAGAAAGTTCTCAAGAGAAATGTTCGTGTAAAATGACAGCGTCTTTAGCCACGAAATCTCATCCCGATTCAGCCTTGGCGTGTTCAGCATCGATAAACAAAGCATCACATAGCTTCTGTCATCTGTTTCCCCTACATTAATCACAAATCCGCGGTCGACCTCGATAATTTTGCCAATTTCCGTCGAAGCTTTCTTGATCTCTTTTTCGTAAGATGAATAATCTGTATCCTTCATATTTAAATCGACAGACACAATGGTTTCATTCTTATCCACTTCGACAAAATTCGCTCTGCTCACAAGCGACACTTCCGTAATCACCCGCTTCAGCTCGCCTATCACATGATCAAGCTTGCTTGCCTTCCGAATGCTCTGCGTATATTTAAAAATACTGTCCTGATAATTGTACTTCTCTGAAAAACGTTTGAAGCGGAATCGGAAATCCAGGATTTCTTTAATATAGAACACAATTAACATGGTGATGTATGTAAAAATTGAAAGTTTTATCGGGTAAAATGTTGGGTTATTTTCTTTAACTAATATTGTAATTGCAACAATAACTAAAGTTGGCAATACTGCTAAAAGGGAGTAATAACGGACTCTACCCAATAAAAATTCAATGTCATAAATTTTCGTAGCCATAAACTGATATACCAAAGAAAAAGGAACCAGTAATAAAAATGCTGAAAGAACAGTAGGTGGAAATATATATTTATTAAGGAAAATAAATGGCAAAATATACAAAAATACAAATGGAGAAAATGCAATGATGTTGGTAATAATCAAGACTTTAACCAAATATTTTTGATCTGAATATTTGACTTTTCTCAAACCATACAGCTTCAAAACGAATGTTAGAATAATTAAAATGAAAAAAGTAATGAGATTTAGACTTTTAGTAATATGATAGGCAAAAAGCAGATAGTCTAAAATATATTCAACTAAGATGTTTACAGCTACAGCAATATATCCAGCAATAATAAATTTTCTGGAAAATAACTTTTTACCTAATTCGAGAAAATATTTATAGATGAAATTTAAATAAAGTACAGGAACCAACAGAAAAAGGGAAAGATTTATATATCTGCTGAATAAATCTCCCCTGGATGAACCACTTGCGCTAAAATAAGCTGTTGCTATTGTCAGTAAAAATAAATTCAATAAATAGGCTGATTGAAGGTTTAAGTCTCTATTGCTTTTAAATACAAAATAACTGCAGAAAAGACAGAGTCCATATAATGTTAATGGAATTATCAACATAAAAAGACTTTGATTATTAATAATTGTGTCTGAAACTTTATATGATATTTTTTCTCCATCTCTCAAAATGGTCATATGATCCACTTGCTCTAATACACCATAATTAGTAGAAGGAAAGTGCTTTAATGCATCTTTTCCATTAACATTTAATACAATATCACCTGGCTGAAGATTAGCCTTTATTGACCAAGTATTCGGCTCTACAGCTGTAACAACCAGTTCTTCTTCCTCATTAATTCTTACCGTTGCTCCCAAGTAAGGATATTTCACATTGATATATGCAAAATAAACAGTGAGTATAAAGCTGATCACAACAATTACTAAGTAAACTTTGTTAAGGTTAAATTTCATATTTTTCACCTATTTATTGAATTAGAACTATTAAAATCTTACCACCAGTACATATTCGTCGTTCTAGCCGTGTTCAATAGTCCTTCTACTAATCCTAACACTTCCTCGACATTTTTCACACCTAGTAAACTAGCTTCTCCGCTTGCTACTTTTTCTACGACCTCCGGATTTTCTACTAAAAAGTTTACGATTTCTTGCATGGCTTAATCTCTCCTTTTATTTTTCATTTTGATTTATGATCAAATGAGACTTTAGAAGCTCAATTTGATTTTCGTTTAATGGAAGATCCCCAAGTATGCTTGTCGCCTTCTGAATGGCGATCTGCTTCATTACATTTAAATAATGGACAACTCCAGATTGTAACAATTTCGATTTAAATGCTTCAATACTTCCGAAATGATCAGCAAATCCTTGTTTGCTGGAAATAAATTCGCTTAGTTCTTTGGAATGGTCGTTAAACCCTCTGTTCAGATAAAGAAGGGCCAAGGACTTTTTATGAGCTGCAAGGTCATTTTTATGTACATGGAATAAATCACGATAATCATTTTCGATTTGAGCAGCCAGTCCTATTTGGTAGGAATACTTTTCTATGCAGTCCAATCCAACTCCATCAGCGAGCATGGCTCCTGTGAGCGATGCTAAAGCAATCAGGGAACCTGATTTTTTTTCAATCATGGAGATGCACTCGTCTTCAGTGGAGATTTCATTTTGAAGATCAATATGCTGACCTTCCATTGCTTGCAGGGCAAAACGCTGAAACGTGCTCATGATCTTCCATTTGTGTTCACTTGATAACTCGTGCAGCATTTGAAGACTAATTGTATACATGGCTGTAGCGGCATTTAGAGAGAGAGATGGATTTACTTTCATCCATGGCTCTTCAAAGTTATCTAGGTCTTCTAGATCATCCAGGATGTCGAATGATAGCGCCAATAGCTCAACTGCTGCTGATAGATGAATAATCTCTTTATCTTCTCCTCCAAAAGCGGTGTAGTGCAAATGCGTCAATTGACTGAATGGGAACGTTTTTTTCGTTTCTGCGAACGATAGGATAAGCTGCAATAACTCTTTGTTCGTTATAGATGAGGAAATCACAGCTTTTAAGCTTTGAATGAGATCTTCATAGTCCAAATGTAGTCTAATTGCAATCACCCCTTCGCAATTATATTACAATATTCACGACCAATTGAGTAGATATAAAACAATCTTTTTACATAAATATAAAGTATTTAACAGTATTTTGAAATAAATCCACAAAAAAAGACCCGGCTTTTATAGCCAAGTCTTATGACACGTTTATAAAGGAGTATTTAACAGCATTTTGAAAAAATTCCGCAAAAAAAGACCCGGCTTTTATAGCCAAGTCTTATGACACGTTTATAAAGGAGTATTTATCATACTTATCAATGCTTTTATTAATTGATCTCAGTGACTGCTTCGTTTCCTGAATTTCTTTCTCAAGACGTTTCAATAATTGAGTAATTTCTTCAATGTTGTGTTTTTTCATCGTTTCCACACTCCTCTGTAAAAGATCAAATTTTGCATGGTTAACGAAACACTTGTTTTGATCTTCCTTACTTCAAAGTTTATCGGAAACGGAAATTAATTTCACCGAAAAGAATGCGAAATTATCTATGCGTGATACCGCAACTATCGCAATAGTCCATTATATCTGTTTTTCTACCCAATTTTAGGTGATTCTATCTTCATAATCCCGAAAAAGAAAAAGGCCCCTTTATCAGGGACTTATTACTTTACAGCTGATATCGTTTGTAAATAAATAGATTGCGCTTCACTCATCGCGATCTTTGTCAGCTCATCTCTTTTTTCAATTGGGCCGTTAAATTCTATGGTGTAGTCCAGAATCCCTTGTTCAGACAATAAGCACTCCATCTTAACCGTACACTCATCTTGGATAACCGAAAATACCGCAACCGTTTTATCATCCAGCACATATATGGATGGCTGCACACGCATAAAGAATAGAACCCCCTCATAAATGTAGTCTTACACCTATCCGTATTCGACAAATAGATCCTAATCCCTTCAATTTCTTACCATTTACTCGAATAACACGAACGAGATCTCCTACATATATATAAGAAACAAATTCTCTCGGAGGTGAAATTCTTTGCGGGTGCAGCGACACCATTTCTCAATGCCTTATTATCCATGGTTTTATGACCCTTTTCCATATGAGCGTTATATTAGCAGACCATTTCCAGAAGTTGATTCAAGTCAATTTGTTCATTCCGCCTCACAGATGGATGGATTGATAGCTGACGCAAAAAAACTAACGAGCTATCTTTCAGCTTCAAAAGAACAATCCAAAATGATAATTGCAGCTGCACAGAAATCAAACAAACCATTAGTCATCAAACTTTTGCGGGCTTCCGGTATTGTAAATGAATTAGATACAGAATTTAATCCTGACGGAATGCGGGTTATTTTATTTTATAAAAATCCTGACTTAAAATGCTGTAGTTTAATTTTAGTTCTGCGATGGTAAAAAGGATGACGGAAAACGTCATCCTTTTTAATCAAATTTTAAACTTTTTAACGAGCTCCTGAAGCTGCTTTGTAGCTTCACTTAGATTTTCCGCGGAATCTGCTACCGTTTCGAGAGCTCTAAGCTGCTCATCTGTTGACGCATTCACTTCTTCTGCTGCTGCAGCAGATTGTTCTGTTATAGCTGAAATGCTGACAATCGATTCAATCACCTGCTCTTTTTGAAGATTCATTTCTTTCATGTCCTCGGTGACCGTTGAGATTGAATTTGCAAGCTCTCCCATCATCATAACGATGGTTTGAAAGGCTTCACCTGAATTATGAACAGCTTGGTTTTGTTCATTGTTCATTTCCTTTGTACGCCCCATTGCTTCAACCGCTTTTAATGATTCTTTTTGGATGCCGAGAATGGTCTCAGTAATTCTTCCAGTAGCTCTCGCTGATTGCTCTGCAAGTTTTCTTACCTCATCAGCAACTACCGCAAATCCTCTTCCGCTTTCACCTGCACGAGCTGCTTCAATGCTCGCATTCAGAGCAAGCAAATTCGTTTGATCAGAAATGGCTGAAATAACAGTCACAACTTCTTCTATTTGCTTTATTTTTCCGGCAAGGTCTGTTAAAACACTTTCTACAGAACCGAGCTCATTGTTTGACTCAGCAGATTTTAGCTGCAGCACATTTAATTTTTCAAGTCCGTCATAACTTGCGTTTTCGGATTTTATGGATAGTGACTGAATATGTACAATTGATTCATTCACCTTATTAATTTTCACCGAAAGATCATTTGTGCGTTCATTCATATTTTCAACATCAGTTGTTTGCTCAGTTGCTCCTCTTGCAACATCCTCCATTGCCCCTGCAACCTGCTCACTCGCAGCCATTGTTTCTTCTGAGACCGCACTTAAATTTTCTGCGGATTCAGTTAGCGTTGTGACAGAGAGGTCTACTTCTTCAATCATTCTTCTCATTTCTGCTACCATGGTATTAAAGTTTCCTGCTAATGCCCCTACTTCATCCTTGGACGAAACGTTTACCGCAACAGTTAAATCCCCTTCCGCAACTGCTCTTGCAGTTTCCCCAAGCTTAACGATTGGCCGTGCAATTGACCTTGATACAAAATATCCAATCACATTCGCAATAACCAGTGCAGCAAGTGTAATCAGCATACTAGTGAACGAAACTGTATTTGCCGTTTCCATTAAATCACTTTGCTTATAAACAGCCCCTATTTTCCAGTTTAAACCATTTATTGTTTCAAAATAAAGCATTCGGTCGTCTGATTCAAATTCAAATTCTACTAATCCTTTTTCTTCTTCAACAACCGATTTCATAAAATCTAATTTTGATAAATCTTTACCTTGTTCTGTCGGATGCGATAATGCGATTCCTTTTTGGTCAAGCAAGAACGAATAACCGCCATAGCCAACTTTGACACTATTAACAATTTCATTTATTGCTTCTAAGGAAAGATCAAATGCTACAACGCCAATTACTTTATTATTTTCCACAACGGCTTTAGCCCCTGTAACCGTGAATGATCCGTTTGTGGCATCCTCATAAGGCTCAGTCCAGACGACCTTGTCCGGACTATCTTTTGCAAGGATGTACCATGGTCTTGAAGTAGGATCAAAATCAGCAGGAAGATCAACCTCAGGCTCTATATAAAGGGACTTATCTTCGCTGCCTACATAAATTAAGCCGACTCGATCATTTGCTTCAAGAAAGGTTTGAAATTCTTGAGCAATCATACCAGCGTTTTCGCTTTTTGGATCATTTAATAGACGGTTTATCTGATTATTGCTTCCAAAACGTGTCAAGTTTTTCTCATAATCCCGTAAACTTATTTCAATATTGCTTTTCAGCTGCTGAACAATACTTGTACCATTCTTCTTTGCCTCATCATTCATTTCAGATTGAAGATAAAAATAGGAAAATAGCTGAACGGATGCAAGCGAAACAATAAGAATAAGTGCTAAAAATAAAGTGATTTTAATCTGAAGCTTTTTAAACATTTTTCATTCCCCCGTATTTTCTCTGTATAGGGGTTATATCGTCACGATCTTTTCAATTATTTATCCTTTATTAAAAAAGAAGGTCGTTATTTCTATGCCAAGTCATCAATTAAGCATACAATCGCATCCGTTAAATCACGTTGTGACCAGCTGGGCATATTTCCTGCTTCTACAGCAAGATCATGTGAAGCCGGGAGGTGAATAAATCCTGCAGGTACCTTACTGTTTGCTTGTTCGAGGTAGTGCAAAGTCTGATACATAAGGTAATTGCACAAATAGGTGCCAGCCGTATTTGATATAGCTGCAGGATATCCCTTCTTTAGAAGACCCTCACAAAACGTACGAATCGGCAATGTGTTAAAGTAAGCTGCTGGTCCATCCGATTGTATCTTTTCATCATGTTTTGCAACACCTTCATTGTCTGCTTCTCCATCAGCACAATTTATAGTTACTCTCTCTGGGGTTATTTTGTTTCTTCCAGCGGCCAGTCCGAGGAGCATGACAGCATCAGGTTTTTCATTCTCTAGATGCATAAGGCATTGCTCCCAAGTTTTTGCAAACTGTACTGGCAGTACCTTTCCGCATACTTCATATTTTCCAATCGTTCGACCGTCCAGCTCTCTAACAATTTCAGCTGTTGGATTCAAAGTGTAATGCAAAAAAGGTTCAAATCCAGTCAGCAATAGTTTATTCATTCAACTTTTCCCCCTTATTTAGGAACTCGAATGCAATGATTATATCAGAAAATTCTAATTTATCGTAATTGATAATAAGTTTCCCTTCTGTTCAAGCTAATTCGCAAATGAATTAGACCTGTTTTTTCTTGTTATATCAACGTTTCGAGGTGATTTAAATGGTTTTTATCCACTTAATTAGGTTAGCAATTAGCAAGCGTGATTTTGTGAAACTAACAGGCGTATAACTTTAATTTTTATTGTGGCAGGATTGGGCAACCATTTGAGAGGAATAGGATATCGGTCGTTTTTTCATTTGCTGCATAATAAAAAAGCCTCTACTTTTTCTATACTATTATTCTGTTGAAAAATAAAACCCAAAGTACTTGATGAAAAAAACATAAGCAGCTAGTTCCCTTTGGTAAATCAGAATTTATAACCATAAATACAGCACCACATCCCAGATATCGAATCAATACAAATACGAAAAATTGTAGGAGGAAAACAATATGAAAAAACTATTATTTCCGTCCCTTGCATTGGTGATGTCCCTCACTCTTACTGCTTGCAACAGCAATAATGACACAAATGGGATTTCTAAACAGGAGCCACCGGGTGACACCTCACAGCAGGAGAAGTCTGAGTCCAGTCGTGAACTTGTTCATTTCCCTGAGAATTACGATAAGGGTGTGAACTACACGACTGTGAATCGAGGAAATGTCAGAGAGGAGCTCTACACGAGCCAGGAAGCAATCAAAGCGGTGCAGAAAGATCAGCCAATCCCTGACGGCACCGTAATCACTCTCGAAATCTATAGGGATGAAGAGCTTGATGAAATCTTCGTGATGGAAAAGCGCGATGGCTGGGCAGATCAGAATCCTTCTGAGATGCGTAACGGCGATTGGCTATACCAGGAATTCAATGGAGACAAGTCGGTGGATTACGAGGAAGACATCGGTCGCTGCTTTTCTTGTCACGCCAATCAGGAGGGGGATGACTTCGTAAACACGTTGGATGAAATGAAGAGATATGATCTTGAAGATTTTACAGGATCAAAGGACAGCAGTACAGAATCTCAGATTGCAGGTATCCCTATAAATCACTGGGAGGTAAAAGCGGTAGACGATAAGTTCGAAGACTCGCGGGATATTTTACATGGAAATAGCTTAATGGAAGATGAAGAAAAAGCGGGGATTATCCAGAAGGTTCTTTTGATGATCCATTTTAATCAAGAGAAATAGAGGATTATTAAGTTTTTAAACGGGATATGGATATATTCACCAATGAACCGTATCAACAGAGACCCATCCAGGTATTAAATATATTAGAAAGAGGAGAACTTCTTGAATCGAAATATATTAATCAGGCTGGTTATTGATCTTTCAATGACAGTTCTGTTGTTAGTTGCAATGGCTTACCATATTACCGGAAATATCATCCATGAACTAGTAGGAGTTATATTGTTTTTGTTGTTTATTGCCCACAATACTTTAAATCGACGATGGTATAAGATGATTTTTAAGGGAAAGCACAATGTGCGACGTATTCTGAGCATTGCGGTCAATTTGCTTTTTCTTGTATCTATGGCTGTAGTGATGCTAAGTTCTGTGCCAATTTCCCGTGACATATTTGCCTTTATTCCTATAAACAATAACATGATTTTATTACAGATACATGTGATGACTTCATATTGGGGATTTATCTTCATGGCAGTGCATATAGGTATGTCCTGGGGAACAATTATTAATGCAGTACGAAAGATGACGGGAATTACTGGCACCAGCCGTATCCGCACAATTGGTTTGCGTGTCATAGCGTTGTTGATTGTTGTTTATGGTGTGCAAGCTTCTTTCGAGAGAGAGATGTTTTACAAGTTAACGGTATATAATCCATTCGGTTGGAACATTGATAAGTCCTCTATGGGATTTTTAATAGATCATCTATCCATCATGGGAATATATATTAGCGGGACTCATTATGCTCTGAAATTTGTTCGGAAGCAGGATAAAGCTATGGCGTACAAAGATAGGTAAATTGCAGAAAGAAAAAGTGCATTACTCCGGGATTAGTTTAATGCACTTTTTTATATTATTTAAAGTGTAGCTGCCACTATATTTAATACATAGAATGAACCCACGTAAAGCGGAATCAAGCTTTTACCCTTTGTTCATACTGCTCCCTCAGGCGCTTTATATCTTCTTTTGGCGGTAAACCAAACATGCGTGAATATTCACGGCTGAATTGTGATGGACTTTCATATCCTACCTGAAATGCAACATCTGCTGCATCTGCTGATTCGGATAATAACAAGCTTCGGGCTTGTTGAAGTCTCATTTGTTTTTGGAATTGAATTGGGCTCATCAAGGTTATCTCTTTAAAGTGCCGATGAAGTGAAGAAATACTCATGTTTGCTATTTCCGCAAGTTCCTCAATCTTAAAAGACTTTTCATAGTTATTCATGACATGTTCAATCACGTCACTGATTTGATGGGTAGAACTTCCTTCTATTGCTATTTGTTTCAGCATACCCCCATGTTCTCCTTGAAGAACCCTATAGATGATTTCTTTCACGATTAGAGGAGCAAGTATCTTGATGTCTTTCGGAGTATCTAGCAAACGAGCTAATCTTGTTACCGCGTCTAGCAAAGATGGCTCTATTTTGCTGACATACATACCTCTTTTAGCATTTTCCTTTTTATCGACTCCCATTTGGAATTCTCGTAACACCTCAAATATTTCACTCGGTGTAAATTCAAGTTTGAGAGCAAGATAAGGCACTTCGGAAGAGGCTTCCGTGACTTGTCCGGTAATTGGCAGGTTAACGGATGCAACAAGGTAATCGGCAGGACCGTACCTAAAGAGCTCCTGTGACAGCAATACCTCCTTCATCCCTTGAACGACAATGCATAAGGAAGGCTTGTGAATCCCGTAATTTGGTCCAGTATCATTAGAATAACGCGAGAAAAATAAAGACGGAATAGCAGTCATTTGAGAACCGTCCCGACCTGTGTGACCCTCTATGATTTTGGCGAGCTCAACTCTATGTCTGTGTAATTGTTCAAACATAAAACCCTCCTTTGTTTTCTTCATCCGTGATGGTCCCATTATAAAGCTAATTCACTTTCTGAGTAAATGGTTGTGAGAGGATTATGCAATCATTTGATATGATTGTGATACCAGGAGATATTTCATTTATTGCATAATAAGGAAGTCGGAAGTTTGTTTAATTATTTATTAATATGTTTTCGCAAAACCTTCAAATTATCCGATAAAGGAGTTGATTGAAAACCATGAATAACACATGGAAAATTTACATGCAAAGTCTTATCAGCTTCTTAGTTGGCACGTCACAATTTGTCATTAGATCGCTATCCGGCAGGTTCAGATCTCGAAAAATGAGCGGGCTAATAAATATCATTTAATAGTGAAAAACAGGAGGATTTTTTATGCAAAAAGTAATTTTGAACAATGGTGTTGAGATGCCTATACTAGGCTTTGGTGTTTTTCAAATGAATGATCCAATAGAATGTGAACAAGCAGTTTACGATGCTCTTATGGCAGGCTATCGTCTGATTGATACAGCTGCCTCTTATTTAAATGAAGAAGCAGTGGGCAGAGCAATTAAACGGAGTGGTGTACCAAGAGAGGAATTGTTCATTACAACAAAACTATGGGTTCAGGATACTGGTTATGAGAGCACAAAGAAAGCATTCGCAAAATCACTGGAAAGACTGCAACTGGATTATTTGGACTTGTATTTAATACATCAGCCATTTGGTGATGTATACGGTTCTTGGCGAGCGATGGAGGAATTATATCGGGAAGGTAGAATCAAGGCCATCGGAGTGAGTAACTTCCATCCAGACCGCTTGATTGATTTAATCATTCATAATGAAGTGATTCCTGCTGTAAACCAGGTTGAAACGCATCCTTTCAACCAGCAAATAGAAAGTGCTCAATTCATGAAAATGAATAATGTGCAAATACAGTCTTGGGGACCTTTTGCTGAAGGTAAAAATGATATCTTCCAGAATGATGTGTTAGTTTCAATTGCGAAAAAGCATAATCAATCCGTTGCTCAGGTGATTTTACGTTGGCTGACACAAAGAGGAGTCGTTGTCATTCCAAAGTCTGTTCGCAAGGAAAGAATCATCGAAAACTTCAATATCTTTGACTTCGAGTTAAGCCAAGAAGATTTGGAGAAGGTTTCGACATTAGACACCAAACAGAGCTTGTTCTTTTCACATAGAGATCCTGAAATGGTGAAATGGATCAGTACAAGGAAACTAGATATTTAATTATCCAACAAGCATTACTTATTATTTAGTAAATCCCGTCATTTCTTATGGAGCAAAAGAAAGCTTAATTTTATTTTCCTTTAGAAAGAAACTTCATTATATTTAATAAAAACCACCCAATCATATTCCAAGGGTGGTTTATACTGCTTCCACAGTTTTTCCTATATTTTTTGTAAATTCCTCTGAAGCCGATGCAAGAATTAAATTGTGAATCGTAATCTCAGGGCGGCTCCCTATCCGAATATTCACTCCGGTTTGCCCTAAACCTTCACTTATATAAAACGGTTTTCCATCGTGATTATGCAAACCTTTTACCATGTTCATCCGAACTAATTTCCCCATTTTAATTAAATGATATGGTTTTGGCCAATGAATTTGTCCACCGTGAAAGTGACCAGAAAGCAAGTAATCAAAATGATAGTTTTTCATGCTGAGAACTATATTCGGATCATGCGTTAATACAAGATTATAGCCATTTAAAATTCCACGATATGATTTGTCAATCTCACTTCGATTTGTACTAAAGTCATCGATCCCAATAATGTTCAATCGCTTGCCATTAATCATGAGTACATCATTCTGGTTTTGCATGGTTTTACATCCATATTCCTCTAATGTTTGCTTTAAATTAAGGAAATCGGGATGACTCAGTACATAATCATGATTTCCAAAAACCGCATATATACCGTGCTTTGGGTTTAATTCATTAAACACTTTTAAATAAGGAACTAACTTTGAGATGCTCCGTTTTCGGTCTAAAAAATCACCTGTTAAAGCAATTAAGTCAATCGATTGATTACGAAGACTTTCATATACTTTTTCTGGAGTAATCGATATATTTTCAAGATGCATATCGGAAATATGCAATACGCGAAACCCTTTTGAATGCTCAGAATTAACGTTATTTATTGAAATATTGTTAATCAAAACAGTTTGAGTATTTTTATAACCTTTATAAAATAATAAAAATATGAAAATCGCAATAATGAGTGGTAACAAAATAAACAATTATATCCCCTCCTCCTAACAATTATAGGCAAAAGAAGGGGATATTGTAACCTGTAATTAATGGAGATACTTCCAGTGACAATATTTCTACACTAACTGTCATAATCATTTCAATGCACTCAAGTGAATCACTTTCTGACAATTAAAACTCTGCTGTTAGACATTCTCTTATATATTTCCGTATTTTTCTAATAAGGATTTCTTTGACATAAATAAGTAGTTTGGAGATGGAATTTTTTGCTCTTTTGTTGATCGTTTTGTTGTAGATATAAAATATATAGGAAAAAGTGCCAATTGTTTAAAGCGATTATAAGCGGGACTCAAAATAGTGAAAATCTCAAATCCTAACCTTGTACACCCCTTGTTAAGCAAGGTTATACCAATAATCCCCTTAATCTCATCTGCATCTTTATGCTGGTAAACATAGGACGCTAAATGAGGTAATGATTCTTTTACCCTTTTATATAATATCATTGATTTTCTTAGATCATTGTTAACAGTCAGGAGCTCTTTTAATAATTGAACATTATGAAGATGAATTTTCACGAGGACATCATTCTTTTTGATCATGGTTCCATCTGATAGAACCACTTCACGGCCTTTGTAACGTGTCAGCCTTACTCGGAATATAGTGGGCTGCTCTTTCGTTTTTAAGTATTGCAAACGAGTAAATGAATAGTACAAAGGGTCTAATATACTCCAAGCTGAAAGTATATAAAGCCTTATTCTCATAGATCTTCTCCTTGTAAATGATTTTAACCTTTTTTTATTGTTGCAAAGCTTCCTCGCAAATATGTTGGAAATTAGAGGGTGGGTAGAATGATTCCTCGCGAATAACACAAACTACTTTAAAAAAGAGCGAGGAAAATTTTTTATGATAAGGGTACTTTTCTTGCCATTCTTGCAGATATCCTCTGGTCATCATCATGTAGCAGATGGAATGATCGAATCCCTATCCGGAAAAAATGGCTTATTTGACTGTGAAAAAATTGATATTTTATCTTACCGTTTTGGGAAAATAGAAGCTTTAGTGTCATCAATTTATTTAAAATGGATCCATCACTTTCCTAGGTTGTATAGCTGGATATATCGAAAATCCGTTTATGAAAATGAAATGGACCATAATCGATACCGCATGTATGAACACTTGTTTTTACTTTCGATGGAAAAATTAATTGAAGAAAAAAAACCTCACCTCATAATATGCACACATGCTTTGCCTTCTTATTTGCTAAACCAATTAAAAAGAAGGAAAAAGCTTACGATTCCTGTCATCAATGTTTATACCGATTATTTTATTAATCACATATGGGGAGTAGATGAGATCGATTATCATTTCGTCCCAAACATAGAATCTTTGGACTATTTAAAAGACAGAGGTATTGAATCAGAGCGGATTTTTGTAACTGGGGTACCCATCCATCCAAAGTTAAAGGAACAGAAAAAGGAAACAAAAGAACAAAACCAATACACGGTACTAATTTCAGGAGGGAACCTCGGCGTAGGAGACATCAAATCATTTATTCAAAAGCTTCATCCGACAGATGATATTCATTACCGGGTTTTATGCGGGCAAAACAAAAATCTTTTTCAATTTATTACTGAGATGAAGGATCCAATGATTATTCCATTATCATACATTTCATCAAAAGAGGAAATGAATCAGTTGTATCATGAGGCGGATGCGATTATAACGAAGCCTGGCGGAGTCACAATAAGCGAATGTTTATTTAAAAGAATCCCCATTTTTGTGTATCATGCCTTGCCTGGTCAGGAGGAAATTAATTTATGCTATCTGAAAAAGCAAGGCCTCGTGTTTCAATTAGAAAATTGGAATTCACAATCAAATCTTGAAGAACAAATACTATCCATTTTGCTTTGCGAACAACATCAAAACTCGTTAAATGAACAACTTAATGCCTATCATCAACATCTATCAAGGCATGATATATCAGTTTTGATTAAAAAAATTTTAACTACGCATAGAATATAGGCCATGTCTGATTACTAATTGTTTTGGCAGCATACACCTTAATTTTTAAGTTTTTTTTAGCCAAAATATTAAAGAAAGGGAACGAACAAAATTTGAAAATAAGGTGATGCAGATGAAGACAAACATGGATAAAATTTTACCGGTTTTCGCTTCAGTTGGTGTAGGTATTGCAGCTTATCAAATGATGAATGGCAATGGCGGAAAAATGAAAAATATGATTCCACTTGCCTCAAACATGATGGGAATGGGGACTGGGATTGAAGGGCAGATTCAACAACCGTCTGGAAATCAGTAACGCTATGTATTAAAGTAATCCTTTATGGATTAAAGATTAATGAATTGCACGGCGTTCTCTGGGATATTCTTTACACTCATTTGGGTAATGAATTTCACTGAAGAACGCCTTTTTAAAGCGGGATTGAGTGCGATAGCATCTTTGGCTACTCAAACCAGAGAGAGGAATCATTTCTGAGTTTATCCCCTAATTAAGAAATGATTGGTATTAAGCAATCGTGGGCTTTAATGGAATAACTTTTAAAAAAATTTGCAAGCTCAGTTCAATAAGGACTGGGTTTTTGTGTGCAAAAAAACACCGCTAAAAGCGGTGCAATTTAATGTGTGAATCCTGGTGTTATTTCTAGTGCTAAATAGGGAATGATTTTGAGATTTCCCTCCCAAAACCGAACTTTCAGTAACCTATGCGATCTCCCGTCCCATTGCAACTTGAAGGATATCAAACCATTGGTCTCTTGTTAATGTCAGGTCCAATGCTTTAATGGCAGACTCGATTCGGTTCATTTTACCAGAACCAACAATCGGCATAATGTTTGCCGGGTGGCTGAGCAGCCATGCGTAAAGGACTTCATCAATTTCCTTTGCGCCGATGTCTCCAGCAATTTTCTCAAGCGTATCCCGTAAATGCTTCGCTTTTTCATCTTCAGCAGAGAAAATAGCTCCCCCTGCAAGGGGAGACCATGCCATCGGAGCGATTCTTGCTTCTTGGCAAAGATCAAGTGTTCCATCCTCAAAATTCTCAAGGTTATAAGCAGATAATTCAATTTGATTCGTGACTAAAGGAAAATCCAAATAGGA
Source organism: Bacillus sp. UMB0893 (assembly GCF_002858905.1). NCBI lineage: Bacteria > Bacillati > Bacillota > Bacilli > Caryophanales > Bacillaceae > Bacillus > Bacillus sp. UMB0893. The sequence continues at coordinate 16,144 of NZ_PKLB01000006.1, forward strand.
TTGCAGCATTTTAAACTGTGAACGTTTAAAGTTTGATACACCAAAATGGCGGACTTTGCCTTCACTTTTCAATTGCGTGAATGCATCTGCTACTTGCGCTGGATCCATGTATGGATCTGGACGGTGAATAAGCAGAACGTCTATGTAATCGGTTTGAAAGTTTTCAAGCGAATGCTGTACTGACGCAAGAATATGTTCTTTACTCGTATCATACGATTTAATGCTGTGTTCTGGACGATTGTCAGAGACAAGTTTAATGCCGCATTTCGTTACAATCTCCATGCGTTTTCGGAGCTCTGGTTTTAATGCAAGAGCGTTGCCGAATTTTTTCTCACATGTATAATTACCATAAATATCCGCGTGGTCAAAGGTCGTAATACCAGCCTCTAAGCAATCCTCGATCAGTTTAACAACGTCCTCGTTTGACATCTTCCAATCAGATAAACGCCATAATCCATGAATAATTCTTGAAAAAGATAAATCTTCTGTAAGCTGTATTCGCTGCATAATCATTCTCCTCTCACTCCAATATTAAACGGAATCTGTTTTTTTTCAAAATCATAGGGTTTTCATGCGGATTAGACTCGTTATCTGGATACGAAAATACAAAAAGAGAAGATTGCTCTTCTCAGCTAGTATGTGCAATATCCATGTCATGACTTAATAAGTTATTTGACCATTGTATGGCTTCCATATAACATTCAAAAATTTCTTCAGATGATAATGGAAGATCTTCAATTTTCCAATTGGACTTTTCGATTTGAATGGTCCACTCGAAAACCTTACGAATGTCATTATCTTTTCCGTTTAGAGCTTCCCTGATCTCATCTGACAAAGGCAGCTCTTTTAACACTTCGTCCAAATTGCGATGCAGCAGTGTATCCATCAGTGAAAACATACCTGCCAGCAAATATAAGGAAGCCTCTTTTCTCCCTGTTTTGACAGACAGCTGCTCACACACCTTAGCTCGAATCAAGGATAAACGTATCACTTCCTCTTGGATCGGATCATTTTTCCTGCTTAGGTTTTTGATGGATAAGATATATATCCACTTCTTAATTTCGTTTAATCCAAGCAGAACAATAGCCTGTTTTATAGATTTAATTTTATTGCGCGGCCTGAATGCAGGTGAATTGATTAATTTTAAAAGCTTATAAGAAAGTGACAAATCATGTTCAATCTGTATGGATATTTTATCAATATCTGGTTCTGTTTTCGAAAGCTCCTCCAGGATTTGAAAATAAGACTGTACATATATAGGAATATCATAGCTTGAGAGAACGACCGGCTTACTGAAAAAATACCCTTGAAAGTAGTCATAGCCGTCCCTAAGGGCAATCTCATATTCCTCTCTCGTTTCTACCTTTTCTGCTAAAAAGGAAACACCATATGATTTATATCTATCCATAATTTGCTTTCTTTTTTGCTCAGTTGTATTCAGAAAATCAATCTTAATAATATCAATCTTTTTTAATAGTTTTGGCAGCAAATAGTAATTTTCCTGCAGATTAAAATCATCTAAAGCAATCGTATAGCCCAGTTCTTTTAAATCGGTGCAAATCTCAATAAGCTCTTGGCTGATTGGAACATCTTCTAAAATTTCGACAACGATTGAACGGGGATTAAAATAACTTGGCAATTTTATTTTCAGCAAGCCCTCTGTGAAATTAATAAAACACCTTTTTCCTTCCGAAAGCTCATCAAGACCAATATTAAGAAAACTATTAATAATAACATCAGTTGTTGCTTCATCTCCATCAATCAGAGGAAACGAATTACTGTTATCTCCGTTGCGGTAAAGCAATTCATATGCAACACTTTGTCCTTTTCTATTAAAAATCGGCTGCCTGGCAACGAAAACTTTCATACCCTCACCCCTTTGCCCTATATCTTCTCAGTACATTTGAACTAATACATTGTACATGAAAGAAGGCAGTGATTGTGTCGAAATATGTAGTCTATGGATCAATCGAAATTTACAATTTCAGGTATTTCTCCAGCAGATAAAAAAGCGTTTTTTCATTTCGGGATATGTATGCAATTTCAGCCATTTTTTTTAGAACATCTTTTATTATCATGGATTCTTGTATTTTTCCTGTATTGTCCAAGATTTCATGGTAACACCTAAGTGCTTCTTCCTGATCGTTATTGCGATGATGCATATCGCCAATAAGACTGATGAATTTATATTTCAGATGGCTGAATTCAGTTGAGTTGATCTTCTGGAATTGTTTATATGATTCCAGCACTTTATCATCCTGATTTGCCTCGTAATATGTTAAGGCAAGTTCATATAAAGTATTTAATATCCCTTTTAAATCATCCATTTTTATATATATTTCATGTGCTGAAGCAAGGTAGTTCATCGCGCTGTCAGCATCCAGCAAATACCTGCTCAGGATGCCAAGATTGGTGTAAGTACCTGCCAAATTTAATTCATCATTTGTTCCTTCAAAAAAGAGAAGAGCTTTCGCATAAGCCTGACTTGCATTTTCATAATCGTTCATACGTCTGAAGCATAATCCTAAAACCATGTATACATTGCCTGTATGATAATAAATATTTGTTTTGCTGCTGAGCCCAATCGTTTGTTTTAAAAATCGGATGGCTGAATAATATTCTCCTTTTTTTGCATGTGCGATTCCAAGGTTATTTAATAAAGAAATCTTTTCTACTCCAGATGCTTTATGCGTGATTGAATCATCATATGCTTCATTTAAATAAGAAAATGCTTTTGACAGAAGGTTTTGCTTAATCAGCAGATGGACGAGATGATTGCTTGTTCTCAGCCGGTCAGCTGTATACTGCAGGCTGCAAAACAATTCATAGCTTTTTTCATATGCCGCAATCGCTTCTTCAATTTGGTGATTTACTTGTTGATGGATTTTGCCTTTACAAAAATAATATAGCGCCAGATCACCTTGATTCAGTGATTCTATATTTTTAGTTAAGTCATTCAGGAGTTCTTCTGCGTCAGCAAACTCATTGTTTACGACTGAAAATTCCAGATTGGTAAGTGCTTTTTTCAGATCAAACGAAAGCAATGATTTGTCTTCTTCCTCAAAAAAATCATGAATATCACATTGCAGTCTTTCGCTGAATTTTAACAGCAGTTTATATGATGGCTGAACCATTCCTTTTTCAAGCTGACTAATATAGCTGCGGTTGACGATACCAGTTGCGAGCTCATTTTGAGTCAGTTTCTGTTTTTTTCTCAGCTGTCTTAATTTCATCCCAACGGTATTCATACTGAGCCTCCTGAAAATTTACTATTTATGTATTGACAATAATTAAAAGAATTGTATATATTTGAATTGTCAGTCAATTATAACAAAATGTTACCGCTTTTAAAATGTTAAATTACAACAGAAATATGGGAGGTAATGGGGATGAAGAAAATTAAAATGCACTTATTATTACTTGCTCTTGGCACGGCGATTATGTTAACTGGCTGCTCAAAAACAGAAGCAAACATTCAAACGGCTGATGAAGAATGGCCAAGAATTGTAAAACCTGCCCAATTCGCTTAATTTCCTGCTCTTTACACACTTCAATTCTGCACTTGTATTTACTCTATTAAAACATATTTTCATAGCTGCGAACCAAATTTTGTATTTTAAATTATATAAAAAAAGAGCTTCCTTTAATTGAAACAGGAAGCTCTCTTTTATTATTCCACAATCTGTTATTGTACTCTGGCAAAACCAAAGCCTGAAGCATGGTCATCGCCTGTTGCTGCGCCAATGCCGCCTTTGATGTCATAAAGCTTTGCACGTCTTTGAAGCTCAGCACGAACTTGTACGTTGCTTTGGCTTTTATTTGAAGACCAAATTTTCGCTGCTAGCCCTGAGACATGTGGAGTAGCCATTGATGTACCGCTGATTGTGTTGTAGCCGCTATTAATCCATGTTGATTCAATGCTTGCTCCTGGAGCTGAGATTTCAACATCGCGTTCACCAATAATATAATCGCCATCTGTTGCAGAGTTTCCGCGTGAAGAGAAATTCGCAACCCGATATGTGCCGTTTTGCTGAACGTTTTCAAGAGCGGCTACAGCTACTGCATTGACAAGTGCTCCAGGATATCCGATCGTGTTATTTCCAGATCCTGAGTTCCCCGCAGCAGCAATGACTAATGCACCTTTTCCATATGCGTAGTCAACAGCGCTAGCTATTAAACTATCTTTAACGCTTGATCCTAGAGACATTGAGATAATAACTTTTGAACCTGTACGCGTTCCTTCGTCCGCTGCATGTCTGATTGCTGCTGCAATATCATCTGAGTAGCCCGAACCGCTGTCTGTTAAAACTTTATAAGCCCAAAGCTCTGATTGCGGGGCAACTCCATATATCCCCATTCCATCTGAACCGCCATTAGCAAGAGCTGTTCCCGCTACATGTGTTCCATGACCATTCCGGTCTGTACAAGATCCATTCGTATAAGGACTGCCAACTGTGAAATCCTTACATTGTTCTGCGTTTTGTGATAAATCAATATGACTTGTTTGTACACCTGTATCAAGGACTGCAATTTTTATGCCGTCTCCTCCAGAAGTAGATGTAAGAGAGCTATTATTATAGATTGCTTTAATTCCCCATGGTGTTCTAGTGCTTGGAAGCGCCATCGTTTTAATTGGTTTGCCGGCAGCTACTTGAAGTGTTGAAACCTTATCTACCTTAATTTTGTCGTTTTTTATCAATGCTTCGTATTGCTTGGCAGTGACTGTTGTGGTAAATCCATCTTTACCGAAATCCCTGCGGACTTTGTGACTTTTCTTAATTTTGACTTTCTCTGTATCCGCACCTTTAATCACGACCCGAATGGAATCCTGTTTTAAATCTGTCTTTGCAACATCTTGTGCAAAAGTGGTTGTCCCAAACATTGAAAGACTCATTGATAAACTTAATACAGCAGCTCCAAGCACCTTACTGATCTTCATTTCATTTCCCCTCTCAAAATGTTAGTGATATATAACTTTTATCATGAAACAAAATCAGTATATATTAATTTAACTATTTTTCACAATAATCTAAATTAACTAAAATTTTTTAGAAAAATATATGCTAAATGATATGAGTTTTCAGTACCTATCACGCTAACAGCCTGTTTTTCCGGTAATTATCGTACAGCATTTGCAAAAAAACTCGAATTTTATTTATTGTCTGTGACAATTGGAAGGGCGCTTACAAAGTTCGTTTTCTCATAGATTGTTGTTTTGGCTATAAAATTTTGTCCGTTTCTTTCCGCTGCAGTCACTTGCCTTCCGCTACAATCCACTTATTGATTTTACTATTTCTAAAGCAACAAACTTAACGATAACAGGCCTAACAAAAAACCATCCCGCAAACAGGATGGTCAAGCGAACTTATTCTTTTATTGCCATGATTAAAAAACGATGTGACGTAAATTCAATATAACCTCGGGTTTCAATCTCATACTGAATATCGAGTAACTGCTGTTCGTACTTATCATATGAAAACCCAGGGATTTGCCAAGGTATGGCTTTTAAATAGTAAAGGATTGCGCCAATGTCATAAAATCTGGTTTTCGGAAATTGTTCTATTGCAGCTGCAGCCCGGAACCCCTCTTTTTTCAAGCCTGCTGCTGCCGATTCAAGATTCCAGCCATTGTAAATGCATTGATCAGCATGCAAGCGCTCGTTTAAATCAGCCATATCTGATCCACCGACTTGCTGTGTAATGAACAATCCAGAGGGTTTAACAATTCTTTTCACTTCATTCGGATCAAATGACTCATGTTTATTGATCACCAAATCAAACTCATCTGATTGAAAAGGAAGTGCTGCATCATTTACAAAAGACAGTACTTCGACACCGAGCGGTTCAAGCTTTGCTTTTGCAAGAGGAATATTTGGCTTGTACCCTTCTGTGGCTGCCATTCTGCGCGGAAATGGATAAAAAGAAGATAAATATTCTCCTCCCCCTGTCCCCATGTCGAGAGCTGCTTCAGCCTGTCTTAAATGCGGAAGAGCCAAAGAATAATAATTCCAATTCAATGGTTCAGAATCCATTCTTCCACTTTCCGTAAGATATGAAAAATTCCAGCCTGAAAAAGTTGATGATTCCAGATCTTTTATCCAAAATTGTAAGTTGTTCATCCAATTCATTCCTCCAAGTAATTAATCTGCAGCAACTCATACTAATGGAGGATCCTTATTTCGGCTGCGATTTTACGATTCACCTGAAAAACTCATCGGCTTTTCTCCTCTTTTCATCTGAATAGTTTAGTTAACTATAGCAAAAAATGAAGTGGAAGTGTGAAAAAATGGAAATAAATTGTACTTTAAGAAGTCAGTCGACAAATTAAGACAAAAGTTGCATTGCTCTGGCGGAAACAAACAAGATATGATTAATTTTTATGACTGAGATCGCGAGGTATATGATGAGAGAAGACCGATCATTTGCAAAAGGCTGTTTATACGGAGTCATCCTATCAATACCGATCTGGATGCTTATATTTTATCTTATAAATAAAGTGTTTTTTTGATTTATATTTTTTAAAAACTAGTCTGTCGCTGAAGGATTTCACTTTTTTCTAATTTTTTGCTTGGTATCTGCATATGGAACAACATTTCATTGCAAGAAACTTTAATAAACAACTGCGTTTTAGCTGCACATGGCAATTTGATCTAATCAATCAAGGAATAGCGTACCTTTCCGCTTGCAAAAGCCGGACAGCATCGCCTGATTTCGGGCTTATTCTCCAGAATGCTTGTTTTATTATCCACTGGAGCTTTATTATAGTCCGAGGATCAGGTTTTATCAGCCGGAATCGAGATCTTATTATCTTTGCAGGGACAAAACAAAAAACACAGACTTCGCTGTGTTCATTTCCGAAACGATTGTTCAAATGTTTTATCCTTCACAAATATTTCTTCATTTTCAATTGCATCCAAAGCAGCTACAATTAATCCAATTTTTGTTGGTTTATCATCAAGACCGTTTACGATTGTAAATGGAATACCTTCTTTATTGGCGATTGCAATGTATTTTGAAAGGGAAGAATAATCGACTGTCCCATTTAATAAAAGGTTTTTTTTGGGGGCACTTTTTAACGCGGACTTTACTTCATCATATACCTTTTGCTGCCTCACTTGACCTTTTGTAAGGGCAATAATAATTCTTTCTCTTATTGTGCCCAGAAAAACACTTCTTTCCTCTGGCTTTGTTTCAAACGTGCCGTACATTCCTTGTTTTAGATAGAGATCCAGCTGATCTTCAGACATTGCCATTCTCCTTGTCATGATGCCCTAGTTTCACATAAGTTTAACAAAGGAAGATGAAAATCTGAACTGATCTGTTTTTACCAAGTATAGTTCATGATGATTTTCAGCCATCCAAAGAATGATACCCATAATGGAACACTTAGAACGGTTGCCCATATCATTCCCTTAAAAAAATTTACATCTTGCATGAGCAGCTCTCCCTTCCATCTTCCATATTTATCATTTTACCCTCCTCGCTGACTTCTATAACAGTTAAAAATGTACACGCTTTCAACATATGAATTTCGTTCACTCTGTTCCTATTCTTATTCTTTTCCTGCCCGCTCATACCTTCTAAAAACCATTCTTCATTTTCGGCAGCACTGTGTCTTTTCATGTCGAGTCTCACCTGCCGGACTGCAGAAGCATATTGTATTTACATCTAAAGACTGACAGGAGGAAGAGAATGTCTGCTATTTCAGGAAGAGAATATTTGGAACGTATGGAAAAATTGAAGCCAAGTGTATGGTTAAAAGGGCAAGATATATCAGAAAATCTGCTCTCACATCCCGTTTATAAGGGCGCTATGCAAACAAAAGCAGCTCTTTATGATTTACAGGTCGAAGAAAAGAATATAAGCTTTATGACATTCACTTCACCCTATACAAAAAACCGCGTCGGATTATCCTATCTTGAGCCGAAATCAAAAGAAGATTTGGAGAAAAGAAGACGGATGATTGAATGCTGGGCACAAGCAACGCATGGAATGATGGGCCGCAGCCCTGACTATATGAACACAGCTCTTATGTCTTTGTCGGCTGCTTCGTCAATCGTTGGCGTGCAGGATGAAGAGTTTTCAAAAAATCTTCGAAACATGTATGAAACAGCCCTTGAAGAAGATTTATCATTTACACATAGTTTTATAAATCCGCAAGTAAATCGCTCGTCCTACTATTTTGAAGCATCCAAACATCCGATTGCACTAAAAGTGATGAAGAAAACCGCAGGCGGACTTGTCTTGAAAGGAGCCAGACTGCTTGCAACAGAAGGCGGAATGACTGATGAAGTCTTAATTTTTCCTTCGGGAGGAAATAATCTGAGTGATGATTATGCCTTTGCCTTCAGTATTCCTGCAAATACCCCTGGATTGAAGTTTATTTGCAGGGAACCGTTCTTCTCAGGAGAATCTGCTTTTAATTATCCATTATCCTCCCGCTTCGATGAAATGGATACAATTCTTGTATTTGACAATGTTCTCGTACCGTGGGAAAGAGTATTTTTTTATCATCGCCAGGATATTGCGCATCAAATGTTCAATCAGAGCGGATTTATTTCGCATGCCCTTCATCAAGTTGTGACACGGCAAACGATCAAGCTCCAATTTTTAATTGGACTTTCTCAGTTAATGATTACCGCTCTGGAAATATCCGAATTTGAACATATTCAACTAAAGCTGAGTGATATGATTATCGGTCTAGAAAGCATGAAAGGATTGCTGTTTAAGGCAGAAGCAGAAGCAGCTTTTGATTCTTTCGGTACGATGACTCCAAGCACTCATCCTTTATATGCAGCTGTTACGTTATTCTCCAAGCTATATCCGAACTGCATCAGTATTCTTCAGCAGATTGGAGCCGGAGGATTAATGATATTGCCATCTGAAGAAGATTTTCATTCCCCAATTGGCAGTGACATTGAGCAATACATGCAAGGTGCGGCTGTTGATGCAAAAACGAAAATAAAACTTTTCCGCTTAGCATGGGAGCTGACGATGAGCTCATTTGGAACAAGACAGACACATTATGAACGGTACTTTTTCGGAGATCCAATCCGGCTGGCAAAAAATTTATATAGAGGTTATTCAAGAGAACAATATATAGACTCTGTTAAGAAATTCTTACACGATACGAAAGAAAGACCTCAAGATTGAGGTCTTTCAGCTTTTCGAATGTCAATTCTTCCTGAAAAAAAGGTTGCTCCTCCTCCCATATCTGCAAGGCGGTCAGGGGTCAGAATATTTACGACCTGCTTTTTGCCGGGTACGTCTGCCCAAAGCCCTTGGCTTACGGCAACTCCCGGCAGGACATTTTCTCCCGCCGAAACGATCAGCTCACACTCTCCCCGTTCATTCCAAATCTTTGCCAAGTCTCCATCAGCTAATTGAAGCGAAGCAGCATCCTTAACATTCATATGCAATTTAGGTGCTTTCTCAAGTGCAATATGTTTTTCATTATTTGAAAATGTGGAGTTTAAGAAGTTATGGTTCGGACCAGGAACAAATAAAAACGGCAGTTCACTTTCTTTTACCAGCGGTATATATGTCGGAAGCGGCGGAAATCCTGCTTTCTCCATCGCGGATGAGTAGAGTTCGATCTTTCCGCTTGGTGTTTTAAGCTTTCCTGGAAATAATGGTATAACGTTTGCTTTAACAAACTTCTTTTCCCGAATTAAATCAATGCTAATATCCTCAAAATAAGGATTAGCAGGATTATGCAAAGCTTGGACAAGCATCTCTTCTTCTGTATCTTTAAACGCTTGATCTTCAAACCCCATCCCTTCTGCTAAAAGGCGAAACACCTCGACGTTCGATTTTGATTCGCCATATGCTTCAATAATGGGTTCCTGCAAGTGAAGATAATGATGCCAATAGGACGTATAAAAATCGGTATTTTCAAATGCTGAAGTGGCCGGCAGAACAATATCTGCATAAGCAGCTGTTTCTGTTAAAAACAGATCATGAACCACTGTAAATAGATCTTCACGCTCTAATCCTTTTTTCACCTTATTTGCTTCAGGGGCAACCACTGCCGGATTGCTGCTATATACAAACATTGACTTGATCGCGGGAACTGCAGTCAGAAGCGCTTGTCCAATTAAATTCATATTGATGTTTCGGGTATCTTTATTTTCAAGCAGATCAGGTCGCTGCAGAGCGAATGTATTGTGTGCTAAATAACCCGAGTTGCCTTTGATAGCCCCTCCGCCTTTTAAAAGCCACTGACCAGTGAGTGCAGGCAAGCAGGAAATGGTCCTGATGCACATGCCGCCATTATCATGATGCTGAATGCCGTTTCCAATTCTAATGCAAGACGGAGAAGTCTGCCCGTACATTCTTGCAAGCTGAGTTAGATCATCTAAAGGAACACCCGTTATTTCAGAAACCGTATATGGATCATATTGAACGACATGTTCCCTCAATTCTTCGTGTCCTGCAGTATATTTTTCAAGAAATTCATGGTTCACCATATTCTCTTTAAATAAAAGATGCATGATGCCGAGTGCTAAGGCACTGTCTGTCCCTGGAAGAACAGGAATAAACCAATCGGCAAGCCTGCCAGTCTGATTTTTATGTACATCAATGACAACGATTTTCGCTCCATTTTTGCGGGCTTTCTGAGCAAGTGTAATTTGATGCATATTCGTGCTCACTGCATTAATTCCCCACATAATAAAAAGTTTTGTGTGAACCGTTTCCTCTGGATCAATTCCAAAACTTCCGCCCATTGTATATTTATAGCCCTCAGATCCAGCTGCTTGGCAAATGGTCCGATCAAGTGTGCTTGCACCGAGCTTATGAAAGAAACGGCGATCCATGCCCTCTGCATTTAAATTGCCCATATTGCCATAAAAGCTGTAAGGGAGAATACTTTCTGCCCCATCTGTTTCAATTAACGTTTTCCATTTAGATGTGATCGTTTTGATAGCCTCTTCCCAGGTGATCTGTTCAAACTGCTTTGACCCCTTTTTCCCAATCCGTTTCAGCGGATATTGCAAGCGTTTCTCATCATAGATGCGTTCAGCCATGTGACGCACTTTGTTGCATATATTGCCTTGTGTGACAGGGTGATCAGGATCTCCCTGCACCTTTATGATTTTTCCGTTTGCTTTGTGTACAAGCAGACCGCACTGATCAGGACAATCAAGAGAACAAACAGATGGAAAAACGCCATCCCTAATTTTTGTATATGAGTGCATGATGATGCTCCTTCGGAAGAAAATGGTTGTTATAATGATAGAATAGTTTTACCATTCTATCAAGCAATCTCATTCTCTGACAGCATGTAAAACACCGAAGAAAGAGCTTCTCTCTTCGGCGATTCATCTATATTTTTTTGCTGTTGATTCTCGCATTTTGAGTGTTGCAGGGACTAGAACTTTTAGTGGTGTATCTCTATGCTCTATCACTCGTTCCCTCAATAGTTTCATTGCTATGCCAGCAATTTCAAGAGCTGAAACATGAATGGCCGTTAAGGACGGTGCAAAATAATGGGCCTCTGGCACATCATAAAAACTGACGATGGATACATCTTCAGGAATCTTCACATTCTCCTCCCTCAGAGCCATAATCGCAGCTAATGACATTACACTGCTTTGTATCATATATGCATCTGCAAGCTGGTTACCAACAGCAGCTTCTTTAAGGATGCGATAACCTTCTGTGCCGTATGGCTCTGTCAGATAGATATGCCCTTCAGACAAAAGATTGGCTTTATCAAGCTGCTCCATCATCGTATTGCCCCAAGTCTGAGAGCCTATGTAGCCAATCTTTTGATGCCCCATTTTCTTCAAATGCCAAATAACAAGCTCTGTCATTTGGTCAACATCAATGCTAACTTGATCTGCAGGGATATCTGCAATTGCATCTGAAATAAAAACAATATTCTCAGACACCTTTTTCAATTTCTCAAAGTCATCCTCACCAATGCTTCCGATCACGATCATTCCATCTAACTTGCTCATTTTGTCTGTTGAATCTATATTTTCATAACGGATTATTTCTTTAATATAAATATCATTTTCCAAACAGCTTTTTTCCACATGCTTTCTTAAGGCTGCAAAGAAAGGATTCTCCAGTTCTCCGTCTGCGGAATCCATTATTGCAAGTGCAATATGAATACCTGAAACCAGAGGAGAACCAGCTGTATTCTTTTCTGTTAATCTAAAATTCAAGCTCTCGGCAGCCTGGGAAATCCTCCGTTTTGTATCCTCAGAGACCGCTTCTGAATCAGTATCTTCATGCAGCACCTCATATGCTGTCGCTGCCGAAACCTTGGCTAGTTTCGCTATATCTTTTATCGCTGCCATCTTTCCACCTCAAGTCAATTATTGAATTCTTACGTTCTATTACCCTTTTCTCAAAAAAAAGAAAACCCGCTCTCTAAAGAGAATGAGTTTCATCCATTAAAAAATTTCGTTTGATCAATCACATCAAAATCAAAAAGATTTGTTACATTTTTCTCATTTGTACTCACTATGCAATTGCCTGTATTCGCACCGCCAGCACCAAAAGAAGTCTTATCCGAACTTTTCGGAGAAAGGGAAAAGGCATCACCGACACTGATTGCACCACTGCTTGTTCTTATAATAATAGGACCGACAAAAGCTGGCATATCATCTCCACCTTTATTTACAGGCTATTTTCTAATCTATTGTTGTCCCGTAACATTTTTAATAGAAAAAGAGACCGAAATCCATGTAATTCTTACGAAGTACAACAATCTCTGCGAAAACAGCCTTTTTTTATTACGGTATGCAAAGAATGGCTGTCTTGTTTCATAAAAAAACCCCGCCGGAAATCCGGCGGGTTCAAATGATTTTACTCATTTTTGTTGGTATTTCGATTTTCACTTTCTTGCTTGTACCGGTTTCTTAATTTTATCAGTCTGATTACATTTAAGGTGACCGCTTTTAAGACTGCATAAGTTGGCACAGCAAGTATCATCCCTAATATTCCTCCGAAGCTGCCGGCACCAATCAGCAAAAGGATAATTGTTAAAGGATGTGTATTCAATCGTTTCCCTATAATTAACGGCGAAAGAACATTTCCGTCAATCTGCTGAACAACCGTTACAACAACAGCTGCCAAAAGTGCCTTAGTCGGAGAATCGAGGAGAGCAATGATAACTGCTGGAGCAGCACCAATAAATGGCCCCAAATATGGAATAATATTAGCAACAGCAACAACCATGCCAAGAATCAGTGCATAATCAAGACCTATTAATGTATAACCGATAAAACAGCCTGTCCCGACAAAAAGGGAAACAAGCAGCTGGCCTTGAATGTACGCAGCAAGTGTTTGATAAAGATCTTCAAAGATTTTTATACCCTCTCGTCTGTATGAGGCAGGAAGTACCTTAACCGCAGTGACCGGAAATTTGTGGCCATCCTTCAGCATATAAAATAAGATAAACGGGACAGTTATGATAATAAGCGTAATGTTCGTCACAACTCCGAGCACCTTTGATACGGATGCAGTGATGCTTTCAGGAAGCGTTGTTGTCAGGCTTCCTAACGATTCTTCTATTTTATCAATTGTTTGATCTACAGAAACATATTCCTGTGTCATAATCCATGTAAACCAAGGCGATTCAGACAAATCCATAATAAACTGTCTTATTTCAGTTATGTATCTCGGAAAGTTTTTAAATAAGTCTGTTACCTGCTGTGAAACAATTGGACCAATTGTTGATAAAAGCAGAATAAGCAATCCAATAAATAAGAGGTACAAAATGAGGATGGCAAGTGTTCTTGGCACTTTGTTCTTTTCCAAAAGCCTTACAACAGGAGTGAAAATAAAGAATAAAATACCTGCAATCAGAATTGGAAAGAAAAGGGTCGATGCAAAAACAATCAGAGGCTGAAATAAAAAAGAAACTTTTGTACTTACATAAAAAATTAATAGCAGCAGCAATATTTCAATCGTCCAAAAATGAACCTTTGATTTATTCAATAATGTCCTCCTTCTGCATGAACATGCGATAGTAGCATTTGTATCAAACGTACTATGTGAATGGGTGAGTGTCAAATAAAGTTTTGATTAAGAATGTGATGCATTGATTTGACCGTATTAAAGGATGAAAAAGAGCTATGCCTAATTAGCATAGCTCTTTACTGGGCTGAACTTGTATTATTGTTCTTCTGCTACAAGTTCTTTTATTTTTTCTTCACTCAGTTTAATAATTTCAATGACACGAATCAAATGGCCTTCCATTTCTTTAGAAAAGAATTCATAGCCATCTAAAATAATGCTTTCGCCTTGCTGGATATCTATGTTCTCGGTCAGCATCCAGCCCCCGATTGTATCGACATCAGAATCATCTATTTCGGTTCCGAGTAAATTATTAACCTCATAGATAAGTACCTTTCCGTCCAGCAAATAATGGCCTTCGCCTTTTTTCTGAACTTCGGGAACTTCATCCTGGTCAAATTCATCGCGAATTTCACCAACAATTTCTTCAATAATATCTTCGACAGTGACAAGTCCAGCGGTACCGCCGTATTCATCAACAAGAATTGCCATATGAACACGCTCTTTTTGCATTTTTATGAGCAAGTCATGAATTGGAATCGATTCGATAACTTGAATAACAGGACGGATATATTTATCAATCGTGCTCTTCTTACGCTCTTCTTCGGATAATGAAAAAATGTCTGTGAAGATCTCCTTGAGATTAATCATACCAAGGACGTGATCTTTGTCTCCGTTTACAACCGGATAACGAGTATACTTCTCCATACTCATTGTCTCCAGGTTGTCTTGAAACGATTTCTCTACTGAAGCAGCTACAATTTCAGTTCGAGGCACCATAATTTCTTTAGCGATACGATCATCAAATTCAAATATTTTGTTCATATATTTTAATTCAGATTGGTTGATTTCTCCGCTTTCATAACTTTCAGAAAGGATAATGCGAAGCTCTTCCTCTGTGTGAGCAATTTCATGCTCTGATGCAGGCTTTAATCCAAAAAGACCTGTAATAACACGGGCTGAACCATTCAAAATCCAAATGAATGGGAACATAATGCGGTAAAACCAAATCAAAGGAGCTGCAAATAAAAGAGTGACAGCCTCTGCTTTTTGGATCGCTACTGTTTTAGGAGCAAGCTCTCCAATTACTACGTGCAAGAATGTAACGGATGCGAATGCAATACCGAAAGTTAATATATGGGATACCGATTCGTTAATTTGAAAATTATCGAATAACGGTCTAAGAAGCCGTTCTACTGTAGGCTCTCCTAACCACCCAAGACCTAACGCCGTTACCGTTATTCCGAGCTGACACGCTGATAAATATTCATCTAAATGAGTTGTTACTTTCTTTGCAGCAACTGCCCCTTTTTTACCTTCTGCAATCAATTGATCCAATCGTGAACTGCGAATTTTGACTATCGCAAATTCTGATGCAACGAAAAAAGCTGTTAAAGCAATTAAAATCGCCACGAATAACAAGTTAACTATGTCCAAAACACCCTTATCCCCTTAATAGAGAATAAGGAGTCACCTCCTAAAATAGTAAGTTATCAATTTTTAATTTCTAATATTAAATCAATGCAGCAGAACCATAAGTGATTGCATCAGCGCCATGCTCTGCGGAGAGATGCGGCTTGCAATCAATTCTTGTTTTTCACCATTCATTTTATCAAAAATCGGTTTCAGCTCTTTAATTTCGTGTTCGAGCTGTTTCATATGAGTAGCTAAAATTTCAGCTTGTTTGATTAGCTTATCCTCTTCATTCGTTTTGCTTTTCTTCAGTTCCATTCTTTCCTTAATATCCTGCAGACTCATATTGAAAACCTTGCATTCTTCAATAAAGTGAATGTCGGCAAGTGCCTGTTCAGAATAGAGGCGATAGTTGGACTGAGACGTCTTTTCTGCATGAAGCAGCCCGATTTGAGTATAGTAATCAATTGTTCTCTTTGATACATTTGCCAGTTTTGCTAATTCGCCAATTCGGTACAATGCCCCATCCTATCACCCCAATAAAAAAAGATTACTACTATCATACCTTTTTTATAACTGTACAGTCAAACGTTATGGTTATGAAGCTATGATTGACTTAAAGGATTTCAGAATAAAGTGAAATTTCAAAGGTTCCTGAACGAGCTGAAACTAAGTTATTTAACCTTTCAGCGCAATCAAGTACAATGATGATATACGTAAAAACAGAAGCGGTGAAATTAGTGAAGGAATTGCTTTTGGAGTGGATGGAAATGAGCGGGCCATTCGCTTATATAATCAGTCTCGCTGCAAATATATGGATCAGCTTGCTTGCTTTTGTGCCCAGTGTATTTGTTACAGCAGCAAATATTTCTTTTTTTGGATTCACAGAAGGGCTGGTTTTATCTTTCTCAGGTGAAATGATTGGGATTTTAGTCAGTTTTTACGTCTACCGCAAAGGATTTTCTTTTTTGAAAGTGAAGAAATTCAATTCTAAAGGAAAAGCACTCTTTACTAAACTTTCACAAACACAGGGCAGAGATGCTTTCTTTCTTATCCTCGCTTTAAGAATCTTCCCATTTGCTCCATCTGGCGCAGTTACACTAGGTGCTGCTTACAGCAAAGTAAGTGCAGGTGTTTTCTTTTGTGCAAGCTTGCTTGGGAAAATTCCTGCGATCCTGATTGAGGGTTTGGCTGTCAAACAAGTGATGGAAACTGATAGTAGGATTCAGGTGATAATGGGACTTGGATCTATTTTCATTTTGGTACTTTGGCGGATGATTCAAAAAAGGAAAAAGAATTGAAAAAATCTTGGGACTCTTTTTACCAAGATTTTTTTACTTTTTATCTTTTATCTCTTCCAGCAAAGAAATAATTTTTTCATTTTGTTCAATCATAGTCTGATTTTGCTTTCTGAGCTTTGTGAAGTCGAATAGGAATATGATTAAAATAACTGCTACAAAAAAACCCATAAGTACACCCCGCTATTCTGTAATGACAAACAAAACATTTACTGCCCAAAGTTTAAGAGATTCAGTTTTTTCTGTAAAACAGGTATCTTTTTCTCGATTAAGCTGGTGTATACTAAACCAACCCGATATTATGTACTGAATTACAGAAATCCATCTATTTATGTCATACATTTTAGTGAACTCCCTCTTCACCTATTATAAATGGTCAGGAAATCTAAAATGGGAAAAAATGTGTATAAATTCTTACAATACTTACTTTCCCCGAATAAATGGAACTTCCAGAACTTCCTCAATTCTTGAAATATGCCAATCTGCATGATCAGCTTGATTATAATGTTTTGTTTTCATCCAGATCGCATTTAAACCAGCATCCATTGCTGCCTTCACATCATTTTCCGGATGGTCTCCAACATAGACAGCGTATTTTGGTTCTATATTCATGATCTTTAATGCTAATTGGAAAATAGCTGTGTCAGGTTTCCTTAAACCCGCTTCCTCTGAAATGACAACCACATCAAAAAAGTCTTCAATTCCCATTGTTTGAATTGTTTTTCTCTGAAATTCAGTAAACCCATTTGTGATGATGCCAAGCTTCAAGCCCTTTGCCTTTAGAGTTTTCATTACGTCCGCAGTGATCTCACATGGTGCGCAGCTTGTATGAAAGTTAACTTGATAGTCTTTTAAAAGATCTTCAGGCTGGGCAGAAAGCTCTAGCTTCTTTGCAATGGTCTTATAAACAGCATCTTTCCAAACATATCCGTTTTTATCTAACCTTAAAAAAAGCTCGGTGTATTGCTCTCTGGTTAATTTCGAGTGCAGTTCTTCCCAATTGTCATACTGCATTTCTGCAAAATTCATGAGGGCAAGATCCCGATTGAACAGGGTTCCATCCAGGTCAAATAGGATTGCTTTCATGGTATCCCCTCTTTTTCTTAGCTTAAGTGATCTTGTAAATGACTTAAATGTTGTTTACCAGAATTATAAATATCACCTGGAATAATTCAAAGGTACTGACAGGATCTGTCTGCTTCCCTTAATTCAGCACCGAAAACTGGCGCCTCTTTTTCTTACATGATGAAACTGTTGGATTTATTTAAAATAGGAAGGGTTTTTTAAAGCTGTGATTGATGTAGAGGAAAACATTAAAATGACGATGAGTTCGAATGAACACCTGCTAATCTGGTGATTCTAATGGATTATTCATAAACAGATGTAATCCACCGTTTCTTTAGGTGGATTTTTATCATTTATACTGATTTTTTCAAGGGGTTTTGCAGACGATTGATCAATTCGTCCAATTTTTGAATTTTCTTAAGAGCTGTTTTTTCATTGATCGTCCGATAGTGATGGTTGCCGCCTGGCTCTTCATCCATTTCATCAGCTAATCGAACTACTTTTTGAAGTGAATTTTGCTTAAGCGAGCCTTCAGGCAGATAGGAATCTGTATGAAGTAAAATAGCCAAGGCAATATGTTTTGCAGATTGAGGATTTTCTCCAAGGCGAATCAGAAGCTTATGCGCTCTTTCAGCACCTTTAATCGCATGAATGTCGTTCTCTTTGTATTTTTCATAATCCCATTCCCCATCTGTGTACCACTCATAATGCCCTATATCATGAAGCAGTGCTGCTTTTGTTGCAAGGTCCGGGTCAACCCCATGCTTAATAGCCAATCTATATGCATGAAAGGACACAGCAATAGCATGTGCTACGCCTGAACGCTGTAAATACTTTTGAGCAATAGGATGGGTATAAACATCTGTCAGTGTTACATTCCGCATTGTATCTCCTCCCTATAAATATTTCTGTATACATTAACACATTCTCAAATTTGCCGCAACGAGATTGTTACATTGTATGACGTGAAAACAAGTTCTATCTAAGTCCCTTTCATTTTACTGCATGAAAACTTGAGTTCCATTACAATTCGTGTAGAATTACACTAAACGATGGTAAAGGAGTTCTCTAATGAATAAGCAAGAGCTAACAACAAGCCTATCTGGGCAAATCCGTTTAATCCGGACCGAAAGTCGCTATACTCAGGAAGAAATGGCTGAAGTGCTTGGTCTCTCCAAAAAAACACTCGTGCAGATTGAAAAGGGTCGCCAGGAAGCCTCATGGTCTACAATCGCTGCATTATGTGCCCTATTTAGGGACAGCAATGTTCTGCAGCAGACAACAGGCGGCGATCCTCTTGATATTCTCCAGCTTGTCGCCCATCAAAAAATGCAGTCGCGCAAAGAAAAGACGCTTGGCGGTAAAATTTGGTGGAAAGATATTGCCAAGATTGAAGGATTTAAGCTGCAGCAAAACCTAATTAGCTCTCACTATCGCATTATTGATGGGGATGATTATCGCTGGTATTCTTCATTCGACCGCACAGAAATGGATGAAAAGCTATCAGAGCTGACAGCCAAACAGCTAAAATAACGCTATAGAGTTTGTCTTTGATTATATATATGTGATTTATTTATTGTTGCCATAGGGAAAAACAAAATTATAGAAGCAAATAAATTTCAGCAAGGAAAAGGGACGCCTCTTTGACGTCCCAAGCAGCCTAGCTCTTTGCTTGTTCTTGTATAAACTGTTTCAGCTTCTGATTATGTTCTTTAAAACGCGTTAGCTTCCCATCCAGGAGCTGTTGAATTTTTACTTTGTCATTCTTTTCAATAGCTTCTTTCCACTGCTCTCTCATTTCACTTCTGCCTTCTCGATGCTCCCTTTTGTTTCCCTTAAAACTCTCTATCTTTTCTCTCATTTGTTCCTTGGTTATTTCGCCATTTTTCACTTTTTCTTTAAACTCAGCGATTTCCTGTTTTCTTTTCGCTCTGAGTTCATGACGCTTTTCTTTAAGATCTGATTTATCCAGCTGCTTCATCAGCTCTTCTCTTTCCGAAAATGCGTTCTCCCATTCCTGCTTTGTTTCAGGTGAATACTGACTTACTAACTGTAGAAGCTTTTGTTTACGTTCGGCCCTTTTCTCAGCCCACTCTTGCTTCATTTCATTTTGCTTTTCTGACATTGTCTGCTCATAAGTCTGCATTTTTTCCGCGTTGGCCAATGCGGTTGTTGGAATCACAAGGGCCAAAGCTGTACAGGCAGTCAGCAATTTCCTGTTTTTCATTTTTCCATCACTCCTTTTTTATCTTTCTTCCTTATCCTATCCATTTGATGTCATAACATAATGGGAGAATTATGTGAAATGATGTGAAAATGATTTTCCGAGATTGAGAAAGGAAAATCCAGGTGACTTGTGGAAAGTCTTATATAAAGGAGATGAATGAATGGATTCTGCAAAAAACATTTTTAAGGAACAATTGCTGGCATGCTTTTTTGAAGATAATTGGTTTGCTTCTTTAGAAACTGCTCTTACAGATGTAACAGAAAAACAAGCAGCATGGAAGAAAGATGATGCTCTTCACTCTATTTGGGAGATTGTGAATCACTTGGTTTTCTATAACACAAGGCATCTTAAGCTTTTTAAAAAAGAGACCTTATCAAGTCATCCCCATTCCAATGATGAAACATTCTCCATCAAGGAAGGTGAAAGCTGGCTCGATACAAAAGAACAGCTGTTTCTTGTCATGAAAGAATGGATAAATGAATTGGAAAAAACACCGGACGAACAGCTGCAATCTGATGTTCGTGAAGACAATAACGAGCCTTGGATTTCCGTTCTGCTAAACGTTACTATTCACAATGCAAGTCATGTTGGTCAAATTATTTACATCCGCAAGCTTCAAGGAAGCTGGAGCAAAGAACTGAGTGTTTCGTGAGCAGAAAAAAGGCAGTGCCGGGGATAGGCTAGCCGGTAACTCTATGATTTATTATCCGTAAACCAGGATTTTCGGGTCCTGTATCGATGTTTTATTGACCGAGAAGAAAAACCGAATCATATATCTCTAAAGAAAAAAACGGAACATTCCCTAACAGAATGTCCCGCAGCTAATTAAATTAATTCTTTGATGTCATACACTCGTCCATTTTCAAGGGGACCGCCTAACAATTTCAGCAGCACACCTGCTACAAAATCAGCAGATCTTAGCTTGCCTGTTTCGTGATATTCCTGGAATCGGGCAACTTCTGCAAAGTCTTCAGGCTTCGAATTGCGGATCGTGCCTTGCATATCTGTATCCATTATTCCAGGTGAGAATGATAGAACAGTAACAGGATGCTTTGCCTGTCTTTGCTCAAGCCCGAATGCCTTGGTGAACATATCTAATCCCGCTTTCGAACTGCAGTAAGCATTCCATCCGTAAATCGGATTATTTGCCGCACCTGATGAGATATTGACAACCACTTTATCAGTATCAGCAGTCTCCGTTTGTGCGGCAAAAGCGTTAGATAAAACCATTGGAGCGATTAAATTCAGCTGAACATGCGCTTCAATCTCTGAAACTGATGCTTTCCCAACCGGCTTCATCGGATTAACTGTGCCTGCATTGTTAATAAGGGTCACCTTATCTGCTGAACTCCAGTCAATCTTTTCGAAAATAGCTGGAATCGCAGCTTCAATTTGAGCAGCATTTGATAAATCGCATGGAACAAAATGGAGGACAGCCCCATTTTCAACAGCATGCTGTCTTAGTTCTTTATTTTCAGATCTTGAGAGATAGATGATTTGATGATCGGGTTTTAATAGCTGTTTTACAATCGCTTCGCCTAGTCCTCGTGAAGCACCAGTAATAATCGTAGTATTCATATGATCGCTCCTTCCTTCTTTCCATTATTTTATCAAAGTTTCACATCATCTAATAGAACTTAGATCTGGAGGTATCCATAATGAAGCTTCTTGTTTTAGGCGGAACTCGTTTTCTTGGAAAGCATATTGTTGAAGCAGCAATGAAAAAAGGCCACAGCGTTACACTATTCAATAGGGGATCACAGCAAAATCTCTTTCCTGAAGCTGAGCATTTAATCGGAGATCGTGAGAATGATGTTCGCGCTTTGCAAAACCGTTCATGGGATGCAGTCGTTGATACATGCGGTTTCGTTCCAAAACATATTGAGGATGTTATGCAGCAGCTATCTTCACGCATCAAGCATTATACTTTTATCTCAAGCCTATCTGTTCTGCCGAATCCCATAAAAGCTGGGATTGATGAAAAAGCAGAGGTTGAAACGATTTCATCTGAAATTCTTCAGGAGATCTATGCAGACGAAACGAAACAAAAGCGCTTGATTCATTATGGTGCATTAAAAGCACTATGCGAGAAGACCGCGGATGAATATATGCCCGGAAAAGTGCTGCATATTCGTGCGGGACAGCTTGTTGGACCGAATGATTATACAGATCGTTTACCTTATTGGGTAAATAGGATTGCTAAAGGCGGAACTGTATTAGCACCGGGAGATCCTGATAGACCCGTTCAATTGATTGATACCCGTGACTTAGGCAAATGGATCGTTGAAATGGCGGAAAAACAAGTGGCTGGTGTTTTCAATGCCACTGGGCCTCAAGTCACAATGGAAGAGCTCTTAAATGAATGCAAGAAAGTAACAGGGAGCAACGCTGAAATCAAGTGGGTAAGCGAAAAATTCCTATTCGATGAAAAAATATCTCCTTGGGTTCAAATGCCGCTTTGGATTCCGGAGCATTTTGGAATAGACGGTTCTGATTCTGAGCCTTGGAAAGGATTTTTCAGGCTGAATATTGAAAAAGCAATTGAGCACGGACTGACATTCAGACCGCTTGATTATACTCTGAAGGATGTCTATGAATGGGATCTGGCTCGTTTAGATGAAGAGCGCAAAGCTGGTATATCTCTTCATCAAGAACAGAAGCTGCTGGAAAAATGGAAAGTCTACAATTAAGAAAAGCGCAAGCGCCCGTATAGCACAGGACAGATAAGAATCCGGCATAAAAGTCCGGTTCTGATTTTTTGTCCAATTTGTTCTTGGCGAGGAGTTGGGCACTCCGCCCGCTATCAATGCGCTAAATCTTACACTTTCTTATATCTAAAAAATTAACGGCCGTCATCTGACGCCGTTTTTTTACATTGTCAAAAAACAAAAAGCGCTTTCTCCCTTTTTGTTGATTTTTACAAATGCTAGTAACATAATATCCATAAGGATGTACCTTTTGAAAATTAATTCATCCCCAAGCCTTTTACAAAATTTTAAATAGAAAAAGCAGGTGAATCACAATGAACCTATCAGCTAATGATGCTTTTAAATATAATGCTGACCGGCTTGAAGATGTTGCAGATCGTATCAGTGAAGTTCTTCAATGTCCGATTACTATAGAAGATATTAATCACCGCCTTCTTGCCTACAGTACTCACGATGATTGCACAGACCCTGCAAGAATCTCAACCATCATCGGCCGCCGCGTCCCTGAAAAAGTCATTAACAGCCTATGGAGAGACGGAACCATTCCCACCCTCCTGCAGACAGATGATCCGATTCGTGTAAAAAACATCGATGAGGTGGGACTTGGCAACCGGATCGCTATCTCCATTTGGAAAAACAACGAGGTCCTTGGTTTTATATGGGCTCTGGAAATTAATAAAACATTGAGCGAAGATGAGCTTGATCTCCTTAAAAAAGCCGCTCAGGTTGTAAAGAATAAACTTCTAAATTTGCATAATCGCAAATCGAAAAAAGAAGAAAGAAATCAAGAGTTTTTCTGGAAGCTGCTGACCGGACATATTCATCATGAGAATGACATCTCAAATGGTTTTCATGAAATCGGAATCACTCCTCCATCACAGCACTCTGTGGTCTTATTCCGATTCAATGAAGAGATTAAGGAACCGACCGAAAAACAAATCAATTACCTGCTTCAAACAACGCAGCAGGTTCATATCATCCTATCTACTCTTGATCAAAATGAACTGATCATTCTGCTTTCTCCTAAAAGCAATCAGCCTCTTACTGATATCAAACAATTTGTGGATTGGACCATCCTTCAGCTTAAAGAACGATTTAGAATCGAGCATGTGAAAGCGGGAATAGGAAGTATATACACTCAAACCGACCAAATCGAACTCAGCTATAAAGAAGCAATTGCCGTTCAAAATATTAAGAAGCGTTTTGGTAAAGAAACCGAAGGACTGATCAGCTTTTCTGAACTGGGAATCTATCAATATCTAGACTTGCTGCACGAAAAACACAAGCAAGAAGGATTTCTCAATTACGCGCTCAGAAGACTCAAAGAATACGACGACGTGCACCACACAAACCTTATTGAAACATTGGAGATTTACTTGGACAAAGACAGCAATGTAAATGAAGCGGCCAAAGCGCTTAATGTTCATGTCAATACATTAAGCTATCGCATGAAACGCATTTCTCAAATTGCTGAACTTGATTTAAGAGATCCCAACCAAAAAATAACAGTATATCTTCATTTAAAGCTCGATAAAATGAGTTTGTGAAATTTCACAAAAGACCAGAAATCCTTTCTCTTTTTTAAACAAACAAATGTGTAAGAAAACGCTTTATACTAATCTCATATTCAAGAAATTATCACACATTTTTTAAAAGCTGCGCAGGTTGAACTGCACGCTTAAAGGAGGAAGGGTTTCAAATGATTATTGGAGTTCCTGGAGAGATTAAAAATAATGAAAATCGTGTTGCATTAACGCCTGGCGGGGTTACACAAATGGTGGCAACTGGACATAAAGTACTTATCCAAAAAGACGCTGGTATTGGAAGCGGTTTCACTAATGAAGATTACGCTGCGGCTGGTGCAATCATTGCTGAAGATGTTAAAGATGTATGGGCTGCTGAAATGGTTATGAAGGTAAAAGAACCTTTACCATCAGAGTACGAATATTTCCGCGATGGACTTATTCTTTTCACTTACCTGCATTTAGCTGCTGAACCAACTTTAGCAGAAGCACTTAAAAATAAAGGTGTCACTGCAATTGCTTACGAAACAGTAACAACAGGACGCACACTGCCATTGTTAACGCCAATGAGTGAGGTAGCTGGACGCATGGCTGCTCAAATCGGCGCACAATTCCTGGAAAAACCAAAAGGCGGCAAAGGCATTCTGCTTGCAGGCGTTCCCGGTGTAAGCCGCGGTAAAGTAACAATCATCGGCGGCGGTGTTGTTGGAACAAATGCTGCAAAAATGGCGATCGGCTTAGGCGCAGATGTTACAATTATTGACCTGAGTGCTGACCGTCTTCGTGAATTGGATGATATCTTCGGAAATCAAATTAAGACATTAATGTCTAATCCTATCAATATTGCAAATGCTGTTGCAGAAGCAGACCTATTAATCTGTGCTGTATTAATTCCTGGTGCTAAAGCTCCAACACTTGTATCAGAAGCAATGGTTCAATCAATGAAACCAGGCTCTGTCATCGTTGACGTGGCAATCGACCAAGGCGGTATCGTTGAAACAGTTGATCACATCACAACTCACGATAACCCAACTTATGAAAAGCATGGCGTTCTTCATTACGCTGTTGCCAATATGCCTGGGGCTGTTCCTAGAACATCAACAATCGCACTTACAAACGTAACAGTGCCATATGCACTTCAAATCGCAAACAAAGGCGTTAATCAGGCAATCGCTGATAATCTTGCTCTTAAAGCTGGTGTTAACGTTGCAAAAGGCGACATCACGTATGAAGCTGTAGCCCGTGACCTTGGCTATACATTCGTTCCAGTTGATGTAGCTCTTGATAAAGAAATTGCAGTAAACTAATTAGATGAACAACCGGCTCTGTTGGGCCGGTTGTTCTTTGTTTATTGAGTCACCGCAATTGAACAGCCCATGTGAAAAACGACAAAAAAGAGCCTAGGAACAGTTTCCAGGCTCTTAATTTTTGGTTTTTTTGGCATATTAAATGAAGTACATGTTGTGCAGGATTCATTTAAAACGATTATTCATTTCTTGGCGGAACTGCACAGCTTCCATCAGCACAGAATGCATCGTCTCCGTTTCCTGGTGAAAGATCCTGGAATTTCGGAGCAGGATTCTCTTCTTCCCATACCTTTTGAAGTGCTCCGGCAAATGTTTCTGTCGGCTGTGCCCCTGAAATGGCATATTTTTGATTAATCACAAAGTATGGAACTCCGCTAATACCGTATTGTTTTGCCATTCCCTCATCATTCCGGACATCATTTGCAAAAGCAGTCTTGTCATTAAGAACCGTTAAAGCTTCTTGTCTATCAAGACCTGACGCTTCTCCAATGTCTGCCAGCGTTTCAAGATTGCCAAGATCCTTAGACTCCGTGAAATAGGCATAAAGCAGTTTTTCTGTCACGACAGCTTCTTTTCCGTGATGCTTTGCGTGCTTTGCCAAGCGATGAGCATCAAACGTGTTTGTTGGTTTCATCTCATCAAAACGAAAAGTCAGACCAACACCTGCTGCCTGCTTGCCGACTCCTGCGTTTGCATCCTTCGCCTGATCAATGCTCATGCCGTACTTTGATGCAAGTGCCTCATGAATGCTTTTCCCGCTGCTCACTGGCGCGTTAGGGTCTAATTCAAAGCTTTTAAACTCAACTTCTACTTGATCTTTATGCGGAAACTGTGCAAGTGCTTCTTCTAATCTGCGTTTCCCTATATAACAAAATGGACAGACAAAATCTGACCAAACTTCAATTTTCATATGAACACCTCTTTAATTCAAGATAGTTACTATAGTAGCATATCCTATATAAAAACCCCTCAAGGATTGCTCAAGCTCATCTTGATAATGGAAAAATTCATCATACAACCTTTTTCCCTATTCCAGAAAACATGATAAGGTGAACATATGATATAAGAAAAGAGGAATGAGAGATGAAGTCAGAACAGGTACTCCCTTATCTTGGCGCTTTATTGAATGCTTCTATCGTTGGACTTTCCTTTTTATTTACAAAGCTCGCACTAGAGGATGCATCGCCGGCTGATACATTATCCTACCGATTTACACTTGCTTTTCTTGTCTTGCTTATCCTGCAATTCTTTGTGCCTATTAAACTTCCGTCCTTCAAAAACAATGGCAAATCCTTTGTTTATCTTCTTTTGCTCGCTCTCTTTTATCCGACGATGTTTTTTAGCTTTCAAGCGTTCGGTCTTTTATACACGTCTTCAGCTGAAGGCGGCATATTAATGGCTTTTGCCCCAATATTAATCGCTGTGATGGCTTCTGTCTTTTTAAAAGAGAAAACAACGATTGTACAAATTCTCTTTATTTTTATGTCCATTTTCGGGGTCGTTTATATCTTCATTATGAAAGGCGCTAGCATCGAATTTAACAGCATGCTTGGATTTTTCTTATTATTTATTGCCTGTTTATCGATCGCCGGATATACAGTAATGGCAAGATTTCTGTCTGTTTCTTACTCGCCGCTGCAGCTGAGCTTTATCATGGTGACATTCGGTTTTATCTTCTTTAACTTTTACGCCATCATCCAGCATCTTGCAGCAGGCGATTTCGTTCAATATATCTCGTTATGGACAAACACATCATTTCTATTATTCACGTTCTATTTAGGAGTTTTAGCGACACTGTTAACCTCTTTTTTATCAAACTATGTCCTTTCAAAAATCCCTGCTTCACAAATGAGTGTGTTTGCTAATCTATCAACCGTTATTTCCATAATTGCTGGTGCACTTATTTTAAATGAAAAAATTTATCCCTATCATTGGGTTGGTGCGTTTTTTATCATTGCCGGTGTCATTGGAACGAATGCCTTTAAGCAAAAAACAAAAGCAGCAGGCGGATAACTCTAGATTTTTTTTCTAAATTAATGGATCGATATATGAATGGGTACCTGGATTTCGCTTTTTCCCGTTTCCAGGGCACCATTCGGATCGTATGAGTACCTGATTTTCACTTTTTCCGTTTTCTAGGGCACCATTTAGATCGTATGAGTACCTGGATTTCGCTTTTTACCGTTTCCAGGGCACCATTCTGATCGTATGAGTACCTGGATTTCGC
This sequence comes from Bacillus sp. UMB0893, assembly GCF_002858905.1. NCBI lineage: Bacteria > Bacillati > Bacillota > Bacilli > Caryophanales > Bacillaceae > Bacillus > Bacillus sp. UMB0893. The sequence continues at coordinate 43,942 of NZ_PKLB01000006.1, forward strand.
TTTTTACCGTTTCCAGGGCACCATTCGGATGAGATTGCTAAGATATATGTTGGCAAACAAAATATATTTTAGCACCTCGGAAGAGTTATTTATTATTTCGCTGAAAGCTTAATGGAACCCGGCCTAGCCTAGGGTTTACATTTTCCCTAAGGAAGGATGACTTGAACAGTCGTTCCGCGTCCTTCCTCGCTATCAAACTTAATTTCCCCGCTGTGCTCTTCACGGATAATTTTATAGCAAACGGTTAAACCAAGACCTGTCCCTTTATCCTTTGTCGTATAAAAAGGTTCTCCGAGCTTTTCGATTCGCTCTTTCCTTAAACCAATGCCCTGGTCCGCAATCGAGATGCAAATGGATCCATCTGCTTTCCGATCGATTTTAGTATGCACCGTACCTCCCTCAGGCATGGACTCAATCGCGTTTTTTATCAAGTTAATAAATACTTGCTTTAAGTGATTTTTATTGCCATTCACTTTAAATAAGCCATCTGTCTTTTCTAGCTTAAGTATAGCGTTATGATGAACAGCGCTGCTTTTCATCAGTGTCATCACATCTTCTAAAACACTTTGAAGATCAACTGATACCACATTTTCTACTTGAGGTTTCGCAATCAGCAGCAGTTCTCCGACTACCTCATTGATCCGGTCAATTTCTTCTGACATCACTCTTAAATGTTCCCGATTAGACCGGTTCCCCTCATCCTCCTGCAGAATTTGCACAAAGCCTTTAATCGATGTGAGCGGATTACGGATTTCATGAGCGATGCTTGCAGCCAATTCTCCGACTACACTCATTTTTTCAGATTTCAAAATCACCTCTGCATCTCTTTTCTTTTGAGTAACATCATTTCCGATACAAAGAATATAGGTTTCTCCCTCTAATCTTACTGGTATTTTGGTTACTTCAATCCAGCGTGTATTCCCGGATGAATCGATGGCAAGTTCAGGTTCAGCCCATTTTTCCATTTCCCATGCCAAAATTCGCAGCTCTTCATCACGGATTTTTTTAATTTGATCAGGCTGATCATTAAAGTCTGAGTCAACCTTTCCGATTAGTTCAGACACTTCTTTTCCGTACAAAGTGGACATAGCCTTGTTAACAAGCACGAATTTCAGCTCATGATTTTTTACATAAATATAGCTTGGGTTCAAATCCATTACCTTATGGAGAAAATCCTTTTGCTCCCTCAAATCGCGGTTCATATATTGAATTCTTTTTGAATGCATAATGAAATAAGCCATAAAGATAATCATCGTTGATAGAACAGAACCAAAGCTTGAAAGAAAAAGAGGCATCACCCTATAGCCTGATAAAATGCCGTTTACGAAGACAAAAAGGATTGAAGTACAGAAAAAAATACTGAAGGATTTCAAATCCTTATTTTCCAGCTGCTTCGAAACATTAATAAGCAGAATGATGTTAAAGAAAATAAAAATGACATTCAAGTAATACGTCCAGTTAAAAGAACCGAAAATGGGATAATAATGATTTGGATAAAAATCATGTTCCATTACTTTCAAGCCTGATACTCCATAAGAGGATAAATTTATGGCGAAAACAAGCAAACTGTATAAGACTAAGATATAAAGTGTTTTTATGTTAATAAAACGGAACCACGCTTTTCTCTTTGCCCCATTTTCTTTGACCGTTATCATTAAATACATGAAATAAAATAAGATCGGCATAATCATAATCGAACCAAAACGGCCAATTTTAAATAACATTTCTGCTGTTTCGATTGAAAATAAGTTTGTCCCATATAAAAGAGCAACATCGATTTGCCAAATGAAAAGCATAATCAAAAAATAGACGATCGCTCTTGATAGGATGGTTTTTTCGTTCATATAAATGATCATTCCAAGCATTAGCGGTATGAGTGAAACGAGAACAAGCAAGATGAAATACATTTATAAGTCACTCCGAACATTTGTGAGAAATAGACAACCTCCTAATTATAGACGAAGATGATAAATCGCGCCCATCGGATTTTCCTCATTTTTCGACGGCGCTGTTCTAGCGGTGTTTTCCTTTTCAAGTTTTCTCACAAAAAAATACACCAAGCAGATTGGTGCATTCCTTAATCCCACGTAAAACGTTCTTCTTTCCATGGATCCCCCTTCATGTGATACCCATTTCGTTCCCAAAATCCAGGATGATTATACTCTGTAAATTGGATCGCACGTACCCATTTTGCACTTTTCCAGAAATACAAATGAGGAAAGACAGCTCTGAATGGAAAACCGTGCTCAGGTGTTAACGGCTCCCCATTATGGGAGTGGGCAAGCAAGCTTGTTTCACGAAGGAAATCTTCAATAGGCAAGTTTGTTGTCCAGCCTTCTTCTGCATGCAAGATGCAAAACTTTGCGTTTTCATGTAAACCTAAGTCCTGCACAAGCTGACGTGTGCTGATTCCCTTCCATACATTATCAAGCTTTGACCAGCCAGTGACGCAATGAATATCATTTCCCTGCTCGATTTGCGGCATCGACATCAAGTCTTCAAACGTAAACCTTTTTGGATGATTCAGCAGCCCAAAAACCTGCAGATCCCACTTGCTTAAATCATAATAAGGAACATTTCCTGCATGAAGAACTGGAAACTTAGTTGTTACATGCTGGTTGGGCGGAACACGATTTGGGTCACCTTTGCTTTTAACCTTACCAAAATACATCCCTTCACTCCCTTTTAGTTAACTGATAAAAAATCAAGTTGACATATCTCTTTCGATTCAGTACTCTTTTTATAGAAAGATACATAGCATCTATGGGGGATGATAGAATGAAAAACAAATTAAGAGCTTATGATTTAGCACTTGTTGGGATGTTTGCAGCTTTAATGGCAATTGGCGCCAATTTGACTTCGTTTTTAACGGTTGGTACTGTTCCTTTATCCATGCAGCCCTTTTTCTGTATTTTAGCAGGTTTATTGCTTGGAAGCAGGCTCGGTGCTTTATCAATGACTGTTTATGCACTGGTTGGAATTGCAGGTGCACCTGTATTCGCTCAGTTCAGCGGAGGCATTGGGGTTATTTTCGGAAGCACTGGCGGATTTATTTTATCCTATATCGCTGCAGCTTATGTGGTTGGAAAAATAGTAGAAGCAAGCAAAAAACCAACTTTGCCTGTATTCTTTGTTTCATCATTTGTTGGAATTGCACTTATCTATATCATCGGAACGACATATATGTACGCTGCACTGAATTATTGGCTGAATGTTGATATGAGCTATTCTGCCGCTTGGGTTGTGATGACATGGTTCATGGTGAAAGATGTCATTTTCACAGCCATTGGAGCCGTCATTGCTCCCCGCGTTTATAATGCGGTTCACAAAGCAACTAATCTCAGCAAGCATCGCGTCGCTTAATTCAAGATCAAAATCCCAGGCGCCTTGGTCAGCCAGCGAAGATATTAGGAATTGATCAAGGTGGTTAATTGACTCATTGGAGATCAAATGTCAATTAACCGGAGAAGGCGCTTTTTGCCTTCTTGGGCAATTGTCTTTATCAATATGAGCTAGGGCGCCAGAGCTGGACACTGATAACCTTATTTCAATATCCACAAGGAAAAACACATGAGATCTCTCATGTGTTTTATTTTATTTTGTCCTCATTTTCAGTAAGATACTGCATTTCCTCTTCCTCAGACAATATCCCAGTTGCTTTTCCGATCGTCCCTCCCTGAAGGCTCCAAATCGCATTATGATCCTTATCGGCACGGGAAAAATCATTTTTTAGCCACCTGCTTAAAATATCCAAATATAAATCCGAATGTTCGATATCAGCGTCGCTCTCTATTTGTTTTATTAAATATAGAATTCTTTCTTCTGTTATTTCATAGTGACTCCATTTATCTTTTGCTTCAACCTTCTGATGGGACATTCCATGCAGGTATTTTTGGATCTGATCTTCACTGATTGTATCCATTCCATCCTGAAATGGATTTTTACTGAGATCGACTTCATTCAGTTTATCAGCACTCTCATTTATTACTTTGCTGACCTGCTCCTCTGTTTGCACTGGCTTTTGCAAGATCATATCGTTCAAGATTAAAAAAGTGATGCCCGCACAGCATGCCAAAATAAAAATAGCTCCTGTAAGTATTTTATGCTGTTTCATCCAGTTCATTTACAGCACCCCTTATTTTTTATAATAAGTAATTCGATTTGACTATTTCCAACTCCTTCTCAGCTGAAGATTGTTGCATAACTAGACAAAATTCGATAAAATCTTACAGGATGATAGATTTCATGTATAAAAGATTCCATATTTGGAAAATACTAAACTGAAATCTTGCAAAAGAGGTGAACTTTCATGACAGTCTTGCAAATGAAGCGTTATTTCTTAAGTGAAAAAGAGCGCGAAACATATGAGAAAACCATTTTATCTAAACAGCCAGAGCTAATAGAAACAATCCTTGAAATGGATGATGAGGAGTTACTGGAGAGATTGAAATAGGAAAAAAGCAAGACCACCATAGCTAAACAGCACGTAAAAAGTGTTGAAGCCGGCCAATGAGCCGGTTTTCTTTTTTACTTCCAGGCAAAAACTGCCAGGCACTTTTGCAGCTAATACGAATTAATTCACGGTCTTTTCAATTTAATTCAAAATAAATGTAAAAAAGGAAAAGGCCGATCTATCCAAAGATCGGCCTTTCCATATTAAAGCACAATAGCAGCAATCCATCCGAATATAACTAACGGAATGTTGTAATGCAGGAATGTAGGTACACAAGTATCCCAAATGTGATTGTGCTCTCCATCAGCATTCAAACCAGACGTTGGTCCAAGAGTGCTGTCAGATGCAGGGGAACCTGCATCACCGAGTGCTCCTGCTGTACCAACTAGCGCAATGGTTGCCATAGGGCTAAAACCAAGCTCAAGGCAAAGCGGAACAAAAATAGTGGCAATGATCGGCACCGTTGAGAACGAAGAACCGATCCCCATTGTAACAAGTAAACCTACAAGCAGCATTAAAATTGCTGCAAGCGACTGATTGCCTCCAACTATTTCAGCAGACGTTTTGACCAATGTTTCAATATGACCCGTTGCTTGCATGACTGATGCAAATCCTGATGCAGCCAGCATCACAAATCCAATGAATGCCATCATTCTCATTCCAGTCGTTAAAAGCTGATCCGCTTCATTCCATTTCATTGATCCTGTTGCATAAAGCACAATTATTCCGGCCAAAGCTCCGAAAATCATGCCTTCAACTTCTAATGCCTGTGAGAGAAATAATTGAACACTTAGTGAAACAACAATGGCAAGTATGGCGAAAGAAACACTTTTTTTCGTGTACACTGCAGCTACTTGTCCCGCAATATCTTTTGTCTCATACATCCGTTTTCTTCTGTACGTAAAAAACGCAACGACTAAACCGACAACCATTCCTGCAGAAGGAATCAGCATCGCTTGTGGAATATCCTTAAGACTCACAGTCAATCCGCCTGCTGCCATATTCTTCTGAAGAATATCATGGAAAATAGCTCCGAAACCAACAGGCAATAGCATATATGGGGTAATTAACCCGAAAGAAATCACAACTGCAATTAAACGGCGATCTAGCTGCAATTGATTTAACACCTTTAATAAAGGTGGAATTAATACTGGTATAAATGCGATATGAACCGGTACAACATTTTGAGAAAATATAGAAATAATCAAGATAATCATTAGAATTAGAACTTTTGAAAGAGATTTTCTTTTCTCTTCCCCTTCTTTTCCAACTAACTTGATGGCTCCTTCAACCATCGCATCAGGCAAACCTGTTTTTGATAAGGCTACAGCAAAAGCGCCCAGAAGCGCATAACTTAATGCGACTGTCGCGTTCCCGCCAAGGCCGCCGGTAAACGTCTCTATTGTTGTCTTTAAATCCAATCCGCCTGCTAACCCTCCAACAAGAGCTCCAGCTACGAGAGCAAATACGACATTCACCCGCAGCAAACTTAAAACAAGCATAACTAGAACAGCCAGAATAACTGCATTCATCTATATAACCTCCGGAATTCAAATACTTTAACATGCTAATGTATTAGAGAAATAAAATATCAATAGAACTAAAATAACATACTTCTTTTTTTAGTGTCAATCATAAAATTTTATTATATTAGCAGACTAAAGGATTTGCATAGCTTCTATTCCTCTAAGATGAATTTGGCCATGCTGTCTATTCCTTTCTTAACCGGTAATGTGAGATGCACTTGTCCATTTGACCTCACCAAAACAAGGGAAATCACACATTTTCACCCACGGGGGCTGTCCAGAATAGATGTTTTCGGAATTATTATCCGGAAAACATGTTTTATAGTCTGCTGGGGCTTTCTTATAATCTGGAACCCAGGTTATATCAGCCGGAACAGCTGTCCTATTATCCGTGCCGACAACACTCATCTTAGATACACCACCACAAAAAAAAGGCACTTTAGTCAGTGCCTCTCAATAAAATCAAACCTCAAACCGTTCAACAAACGCAGCCAGTGTACGAGCCATTACACCTGTTCCGCCGGTTGGTCCAAGATCATCTGCTTTTGAAGTTGTAGCTGTTCCTGCGATATCTAAGTGAACCCATGGCGTGCCATCTGTAAACTCGCCGATAAAGGTTCCTGCCATGATGGCGTGGCCTTCTCGTCCTGGTGAATTGTTTAAGTCGGCCATTTTGCTGCCGCGCACTTTTTCAATGTCTTTTTTCGTGATCGGCAATCTCCAGATTGGCTCTCCGCATTCATGCGAAGCCTCCAATACTTGTTCGAATAACGCCTCATTATTCGTCATTGCTCCGGTAGTATGAGTGCCAAGGGCAATAATGACTCCTCCAGTAAGTGTTGCGACATCTACTAAATAATTGGCTCCATGATGCTTAGCATATGTAATTCCATCTGCCAGCACTAAGCGTCCTTCAGCATCTGTATTTAACACTTCAATTGTTTTCCCGCTTAGAGAAACAATAACATCGTCCGGTTTGAAGGCGTTCCCGCTAATCATGTTGTCAGTTGATGGAATCACAGCAAGAACGTTTTGCTCAGGTTTTAACTGGCCAATGATCTCCATTGCTCCGAGAACTGCTGCTGCGCCGCCCATATCTGATTTCATGCCGACAATGCCGTCTTTTGGCTTGATGGAGTATCCGCCTGTATCAAATGTAATTCCTTTTCCTACTAAGCCAATGACATCTGTCCATTCTTCCTTGCCCTGATATTTTAGCACAATCATTTTTGGGGGCTCTTCGGATCCTTTATTAACAGCGAGCAGTCCACCCATGCCAAGCTTCTCCATGTCTTCTTTTTCAAGCACTTCATATTCAAAGCCATATTTTTGAGCCACATCCACTGAGTATTTAGCAAGTTCTGTTGCTGTCAAAATATTGCCTGGCATATTCACAAGTGTTCTTGCTGAATTTGTTCCCTCTCCAAATGCAGACCCGACTGTCAGACTAGAACGGATTTCAGCTTCATCTGCACTTGAAATAATTGTGACCTGATTGATGTTTCGTTCAGGTTCATTTGATTTCTGTTTATAATCCTGGATTTTATATGTAGCGAGTGGCAGCACTTCAGCTAAAGCATGAGCCGCTTCATTGAAATAAACATTTTCTCCGGTAAATGTATCAAGTGCGATGGTGAATGATTGAATTTTAGCTTTTTGCATTGTTTTAAAAAGCTTCGCAAACGATTCTCTTGCTGTATCGAAGTCGTATTCTTTTTCTTTACCGAGACCGGCAAAATATACCCGTTTCGAGCCGATTTTCCCTAACGTATGTACTTTTGAGATTTCTTTCTTTTTGGCAGAAATATCTCCGTCTTTTACTAGTGCCGTAATTTGGCCTTCTAGTTGCTGATCAAGTTCAGCGATAGGACCTTCAAACGGACTTGACTTTTGAAACAATCCAAAAATAATTGTTTCTTCGCTCCATTTTACATTCGATTGAATATGAAACATGAAAACACACCTCCATTAAATTTTATCGCACTTCAGGCTACCCCTGCTCCTCTTTAAGGTATAGAAATAGAGCAGGCAATTTAGGCAATTGTCCCACTTTTTCAAATGAAACAGACTGAATGCCGGCAGGAATAATCGCTAAACATTCTTCAATGAATGCATTTACTTTTTCAAGGTCTACTCCCCAATGGAATGGACGGTAACTTTGTATGTATGAGTGTCCAGCTTGCATCATAAGCCTTGCTCCTTTAATATTGCCATATTCATAATGATAAATAGCAACTGTCATTTGCAGAAGGCCTTTTAAAAACAAGTTATCCTTTTCTGTCAGCCAGATTATTTCAAGCAAATCATGACAAGTATAATAATCGCCTTCATTAAAATGAACGAAAAATTCGTAATATTCCATTGGATAAAGAGACATGATCCGGCACCCCTCTCACTGACTTCATTGTATCAAAGGAGAAAATGTTTTTATACTATTTGAACAAATGATAGAGGATAAGGACCTGATTGAATGGAACTATACCCTTACAAGGGGAACAAATTGATTTATAATGTAACAAAGATTTCATTTTTGAACTGAAAGGATGTCCGACTTCATGGAGCTATTTCTGAACTTCCCTTTACTTGCTTCTTTGGCAGCTATTTTCTTCGCACAGTTTGTTAAAGTCCCGATCACTTATGCGATAACACGCAAAGTTGATTGGACGCTTATTACGAGCACAGGAGGAATGCCAAGCTCCCATTCAGCAGCAGTCACCGCACTTGCAACCGGAGTAGCGCTTGATAATGGGCTTACCTCATCCCTTTTTGCAGTATCAGCGGTATTTGCCATCATTACGATGTTTGATGCTACGGGAGTGCGAAGACACGCCGGGGAACAGGCCACTGTTTTAAATAAACTCGTCACTGATTTTAATACATTTGTCGGTGAGGCAAAATCATGGCCGCAGCAAGAAGAAAAAGAAAAACAAAAGAAATTGAAGGAGCTTTTGGGACATCAGCCCATCGAAGTATTTTTTGGAGGATTAACAGGGATTTTATTAACCTTGTTTTTACATTACCTTATCATCCTGTAGAGGAGTGAGTGATATGAGACTTATATCTATTTGTCCAAGCAATACGGAGCTAGCAGCATATTTGGGTCTTACTGATGAGCTAATTGCGGTTGATGACTTTTCAGACTGGCCGCAGCAGGTGAACGGCCTACCGCGTTTAGGACCTGACTTATCCATTGATATGAATCTGGTGGAGCAAATGGAGCCAGACCTCGTCCTTGCCTCATTAAGCGTTCCTGGTATGGAAAAAAACGTAGAAGAACTAAAAAAAAGAAAGATTCCGCATCTCGTTTTAAATCCGCAGTCTTTTAAAGATATAGGCAATGACCTAATAACAGTTGGCATCGCAGCCGGCAAAGAAAAAGAAGCACAGGAAGTTGCTGCACGCTATCATCAGATTATCGATTCTTACAAAGAAAAATCAGCTGAACTGACAGATTACCCCTCCGTTTATTTTGAATGGTGGCCTAATCCAATCTTCACGCCAGGTAAAGTGAACTGGCTGACTGAAATGTGTGAATTAGCAGGCGGACGCAACATTTTCAGCGATGTGGAGCTTGCCAGTGTACAAACTGACTGGGACGACGTTGCACGCAGAAATCCAGATCATATTTGCCTCGCCTGGGTTGGTGTCAAACAAAGCAGAATGAAGGCCCAGCACGTACTTAAGCGTGCATCTTCAGAAAGCATCACAGCAGTAATAGAAAACAGAATTCATTTGCTTGAAGAACAGCTCTATTGCAGACCTTCCCCCCGTCTTTTAGCGGGTCTTGCTAAACTGGCTGCCATACTTCATCCAGAACACCATTCACAGGTTGATGAAAAAGATGAATTAATGTACTCAATGAAATAGGTGCTCTTTGATGCCCCATATACTCTCTTTAGCAGAAATAACGAACTCTATTTCGAAAAAAGATAGAAAAGCTCAGGTTATGAAACCTGAGCTTTTCGTATTTGGGGCAGGTTCCTAAATTAAGTGACTTTTTAGGATTTATCCTATGACTTTCACACAAAAAAGAGCTATGGAATTCCCACAGCAATCTTGCTGTCGCTTATTAACTTTTCGTTTTTGGCTTCATGTATTTTTGACGAAATGCCTGCATCGTTTTATTCTCGTTTAATTTCGTCAATTCATTTTCAGTCAATCGCCCATTTCCTTTTTGAACGATATATATGTCTAGTGTTTTTTTGCCCCAGCTATTAAATACATCATCAACGGTATCATAATAAAGATCCAGCTTATTCCCCTTAATTGCTCCTCCTTTGTCTGCCACAACACCGAAGCCATATCCAGGAATAAATAATATGGTTCCGATTGGAAACACATTTAAATCAGCTGCTACAGTTGAGTACAAGTCTCTTTTCACTTTTACACCCGAATACGTAATGCCGTATTCCGGATGCTCAGGATATTTCCCTGTGGATTCATAGCCTGCTGTATATCCGGTAGCTGTTACTTCTTTCTTTGGGTACTGTGACCAGTCAATTTCATCTTCAAGCGCCAATTCCTTATTTACGGTTTCGCCGCTTGCAGAGATAGAAGTTGCAACACTTTTTTCATTGTGAATGACCTTGAAAATAAGTCCTGTCAGCTTGTACGGATGGTTCGCAGAATCCATTCCCGCTTCATTCCATCCAGCCATAGTTGACAAATCCTTTGCCTCCACACCTGAAAAAGCTTTTAAAGTGGTCACAAGCGCTATTATGAACAAAAGAGTCATTAATAATCGCCTTGACCATGTTTTCATCCTATCCATTTACGATCTGTTCACTCCTCTCACATCAATAATCGTTTCCAAAATTCAAACGAAATATTCAAGATGGAGCGGAATCCATATTTTACAAGTTTTAGTGATAGGCGTTTTTTAAGCAAAATAAAAAGACCTGTACACCATGTACAGATCACCCTTTTTAAAACATTTGATATCCTCTTTTGCGAAGCATTTTAATAACAACGCCTGATACGATGGCTCCTATAAAACCGCATACTAATATTAAGATATCTGCCAAAGCGAGAGATAGAATACGCTCTCCTAAAGCAGAAAAAGAAGATCCTGGTGAGGTAAAGTATTGTGACACCTTCACCTTATCTACAATCAAAATACAAACGATCGGATAGATAATAGCCATGATCCAAGACATGCGAAGGAGCATGTTCAGCAAGAAACCGATTCCAAAAAATAAAACAAAGAATAAAAGCATTGATATGACCAATACAGGTAAAAACATGTCTATCACCTCCAGTACACCTATTTAAGTGTACTGAACTAGCGATAGCCAGTCAATCTTAAAAACATTGAACGTTTTATGACGACTTCTTCCCTGTTCCATGGCAGCAATCGCACGTCTCAGAACCGCCGAGAAGCAGCTGGAAATAACCTTTGCCTGAACAATATGGACATTCTTTCTTTTCGATAGCAGATGTCTTTATCATCTCTTTTCCCCCTATATAAAGATGCTCTTTTTAGATGTTGAAGATACTATATCAGGTTCTTTGTAAAGGATAAAGGCAGAAAATCTGACGAGATTGTTGATGTAAGCGAATACATCAAGCTTTATCTTCTAATATCTCAATTTTTCTTATTATTTTGAAAATTATAAAAATATACGATATGCTGTATATCCAAACTGTTCTCCAGGGTTAAGACCGTCTATTTTAAAGAGGATTTTTTCAAATGCTTCTTCTGCAAAAGACTGCAGCAGCAAGGAGGAATTCTCATCATTCTTCAGTAATTCAGGAGAAATGAAGGCCGCCTCAAATAGCTCTGCTTCTTGAACAATAACCCTCGAAGTGTGTGCTTTTAATTTAAAAATAATCATATTATCGCTTATTTTATCTTGTATCACACCTGAACGAATGCCAATGACACCTTGAACCTCTGCTTCAATTCCTGTTTCTTCGAAGATTTCACGGACAATCGCTTCATCCAGTGTTTCTCCTTCATCGACGAATCCTGCAGGAAATGACCATTTTCCTTTTAGTCCGCCATACTTCTTTTTTACGACGAGCCAGTCACCATTCTCATTTTCTACTACACCCGAAACGGCAATCCATACATTCCCTCTTTTATTTGACACGGTAACTCTCCCTTTTTATCACAAAGGCACACACGCCTTAGTGAAAGATTTGATATTGAATATTCCTTGTCAGAAGTCCGGCGCTTCCGCTAGACCTATATACTGAGTAAAACTTTAAACTAAAAAAAGACAAAAGCTTATCGCTCTTGTCTTTTATTTTACTCTGATTTTAGAAAAATTTAAATTTACCTTTTTTAACGACTAACCCTGCACCGCCAACCATTAAGAGGGCCCGGTTATCAATCATTTTCTTCATGAATGACGCTTTTGTTCCCATTACTTTCTTGCCAAAAACCATACCTACAGCATCATTTTCGCCAAGTGAAGCAACTGTACCTTTGATGTCTGGTTTGAATTCTTCCATTTCACCTTGATCGCGAACAGCTACTGCAATATTTTTAGCCGCTGTGATACCTTGCTGCATAGCAATTTGAGCTGTTGGAGGATATGGACGATTGATTTCTTCGTTGATGACTAATGAACAGTCGCCAATGATGAAGACATCTTCGTGACCTGGAGCTCTTAAGTAAGAGTCAACTTTTACACGTCCGCGCATGTTTTCGAAGCCTGCTTCTTCAACGATGCTGTTTCCGCGAACACCTGCAGCCCATACTACTGTATCAGCTTTAAGTTCTTCCATCACATCATCTTTTGCAACAATAATGCCGTCTTCTACGCATTCTTTGATCGCTGTGCCAATTTTAAACTCGACACCTTTGCGCTCTAAATGGTTTACAGCATACTCTACTAATTCAGGATCAAATCCAGGAAGAGCTGTTGGTGCAGCTTCTACACAGATAATGCGGACTTTCTTATGGTCAATGTCATACTCGCGGCAAAGCTCTGGAACACGATTAGCAAGCTCGCCAAGGAACTCGATGCCAGTAAAGCCGGCTCCGCCCACAACGATCGCTAAACGCTGATCGCGTTTAACTTCTTCTGTATTGTAAGTAGCAAATTGATATTCGATATGCTCGCGCAATTGGCGTGCTGAATTGATATTTGTAATGCCGAAAGCATACTCTTTCAACCCTTTGATTCCGAATGTTTCAGGATTTGATCCAAGAGAAATTACAAGGTAATCATACTCAAGCTCGCCATTTGAAAGGACGATTTTCTTTTCATCTTTATTGATAGAAACAACTGTATCTTTCACAAATTTCACACGGCTGTTATCAATAACATCTTTTACTTGATATCTTGCTTTATCATGATGCAATGTACCTGCTGACGCTTCATGAAGCCATGTTGTTTCATAGTGGTAATCATTTTTGTTAACTAATGTAAGATCTGCTTCGTTTACACCAATCGCTTTTTGAAGACGAGTAACTGCCATTAATCCGCCGTAACCTGCACCTAAAACTACTATTTTGGGCTTTCTCAACCGAATCACATCCACCTTTTTTTCTGAATTTTGCTGTAAAGTATCAGATAAGTTCTATTTTGCTTATCTTCCGCTACTTCACCGCATTTTATTTTGTTTTGCATAAAAAAGTATGTGAAAATCTTCACTTAACTTTTCAAAATAATGCACTGCTTGTAATTAAGTAGAATATAAATAATGCCTATATTCCATAATAGCATTTGCTATATTTTTTTCAAGACTAAATTAAAGGATTAAAAACGTTAAGAATTTTACAAAAATAAAAACATTCTCTATAATAATCATATTCATCTGACAATCACACATTTCTTTAATCAATTACCAGATGAAAAGATTAAAGAGATATGATATGTTATAATTAAGAACTATTATCAATTACAAGTGAGGGGATATTTGTGAAGGAAGACACAAAAGTATACGATATAACGATCATCGGCGGCGGACCAGTGGGGCTGTTTACAGCTTTTTACGGCGGCATGCGTCAGGCTTCAGTAAAAATCATCGAAAGCTTACCTCAGCTCGGCGGCCAGCTTTCTGCCTTATATCCTGAAAAATACATATACGATGTTGCAGGATTTCCAAAAGTTCGCGCTCAGGAGTTAGTGAATAACCTTAAAGAACAGATGGCGCAGTTTGATCCTACTATATGTTTGGAACAAGCCGTAGATACAGTTGAAAAACAAGCTGACAGCATCTTCAAATTAACGACAGATCAAGAAGTGCATTATTCTAAAACGATTGTTATCACTGCAGGCAATGGAGCATTTCAGCCTCGCAAAATTGAACTTGAAGAAGCTGCTTCTTTTGAAAAAAGCAACCTTCATTACTTCATTGACGACTTAAATCAATTTGCAGATCAACGAGTTCTTGTTTGCGGCGGCGGAGATTCTGCTGTTGACTGGTCACTTATGCTTGAACCAATTGCTGAAAAAGTGACACTTGTGCACAGAAGAGATAAATTCCGTGCTCATGAGCACAGTGTTGAAAACTTGAACAACTCAAAAGTACAAGTGCTCACCCCATACATTCCAAAAGAATTAACTGGTGAAGGTAAAATTGAGCAAGTCGTCTTAGAAGAAGTAAAAGGCGATCACAAGGAAGTTATCGAAGTTGATTCTGTCATCGTCAACTTCGGCTTTGTTTCATCTCTTGGCCCAATCAAAAACTGGGGTCTTGAAATTGAGAAAAACTCAATTGTCGTAAACAGCAAAATGGAAACAAATATCCCAGGCATTTACGCTGCAGGAGATATCTGCACATACGAGGGCAAAGTAAAACTGATTGCCAGCGGATTTGGCGAAGCTCCAACAGCCGTTAACAATGCAAAGGCCTACATGGATCCAAAAGCGCGTGTTCAGCCGCTTCACAGCACAAGCTTGTTTGAAAAATAATCACTTTTTGAGGAAAAGCCATTTGCTTTTCCTCTTTTTTATGGGAAAATCTCCATCCTTAATAACGGTATTCCGTGCGGAAATCCTTCGTATAAGCTTATTCTTTTATTCGCTTAATATCCTTGTATATTCGCCTAAATTGAAGCTATATTCGCAAAACTACTGCTGCCAATAGTAGCTATATGGATTGTAAAACACCGGATGATTAGGATGCTGATATCTCTGACCGCCAAACGGCATGCCGCTTTGATCGCTTCCCGGCATTTGACCGAACGGACTTCCCTGGCCTCCCTGCATTCCGCCATTCTGACCGCTTCCCGGCATCTGGCCGAACGGACTTTCCTGGCCTCCCTGCATTCCGCCATTCTGACCGCTTCCCGGCATTTGACCGAACGGACTTTCCTGGCCTCCCTGCATTCCGCCATTCTGACCGCTTCCCGGCATTTGACCAAACGGACTTCCTTGGCCTCCCTGCATTCCGCCATTCTGACCGCTGCCCGGCATCTGGCCAAACGGACTTCCTTGGCCGCCCTGCATTCCGCCATTCTGACCGCTTCCCGGCATTTGACCAAACGGACTTTCTTGGCCTCCCTGCATTCCGCCATTCTGACCGCTGCCCGGCATTTGACCGAACGTGCTTCCCTGGCCGCCCTGCATTCCGCCATTCTGACCGCTTCCCGGCATTTGACCGAACGTGCTTCCCTGGCCGCCCTGCATTCCGCCATTCTGACCGCTTCCCGGCATTTGACCAAACGGACTTCCCTGGCCGCCTGCAGTTCCCGATCCTGAACCTGGCTCTCCGCCGCTGCCTTGACCCGCTTGCTCGAAAGGATCTGGCTGTTCTTGTTCTTCCTGCCCGCCGTCTCCATTTTGTCCTTCCGATTCAGGCGCTGCTGCTTCTTCCTCTTCAAATTTAGGAGGTTCGTTTAAGACTTCCAAGCTTTTTATATCGTTTACATTCACTTGACTAGTTGTTAATGCCGGAAAAGATAACATGAAAACGGCACCTGATGGTTTATCTAAGTAAAAAATAAAGACTTCTTTTTCCGTACCATTTGTAAAAGTTACTTTCACCCATTTATACAATCCTTCATTTAATTCATCTGTTGAGGACAGTCGGTACTGATTATACATTTGATATGGATATGGATTATCATAGTAATTCATTTTCTGGCTCCCTTCTCAATTCATTCACCCATACTATATGCCAGGCGTTTGTCCTTTGTTTTCGCTGCCTTTTAGTAACATTTTTACAAATAATTGCGACTATGATTTGAAAAGGGGGTCCGTTAAATTGAAAATAAAATATATATTATGCTTGATGCTTTTAATTGGAGTTTTTATAAGTAATGAAGAAAAAAGTTACGCTTGTTCTTGTGCACAGCCTGCTTCCGTTCAATCTGAATTAAAAAACAAGGCAGCTATCTTTTCAGGAAAAGTTATCAAAATGAAAGAAACAGATACAGGGAAAACCGCCTTAATTGAAATCGTTCAAATCTGGAAGGGTCCTTCACAATCTCAAATTATGCTCAAAACTGCAACTGACTCAGCAGGATGTGGGATGGAATTTATTGAGGGGGAAAACTATCTTGTATACGCCTATGGAGAAAAGAATGATTTAGAAACAGGGTTATGTGAACGAACAACTTTCCTTTCTGATGCAACAGAAGACCTCAACATTCTTGGGTCTGGAAAAGAACCTGAAAAGCAGGTAAATTTGAAACATCAGCTACTATTCCATTCAAATTACATTCTATATTTTTTAGGAATACTATTATTTGGTGCGGTATTAGCTGTTATTATGCGCATTGAAATAAGCCTAAAAAAATCTAAATAAAACCTAAAAAAAGACATCTCAAGGCTTAATAACCAGGCCTTGAAATGTCTTTTCATTTATCAGCACTCTTCAGGAGTACCTGTATTCGTTGCCGTTATAAAAGATGAACCGCAGCCGCACGAAGCAATTGCATTCGGGTTATCAATGGTAAATCTGCCGCCCATTAAGGATTCTTTAAAAATGTTAATATATCAAGGTTTATGATTGTTTTGATTGATTATGAATTGCAATCATGATTGTTAATTGCAAGCCTGCCCGATAATGTTGATAAATAGTTATTGACCGACGACAATATTTTTCCCCAAAAAAATTCATTTCTCATACTATTATACAACAATATGTAATTTTTTGGATTAAACACACTTATTTTGTTATAGATTTTAGGTCATAATCTAATTTTCAATTCACTTAGAATCGTCCTAAGCAACACTTACTTTTCTATGACGTGTGGATGAACCAACCTACCCCATCTCCCACTCATATCTCCCGTGAAAATGTGGAAAATCCCCCCTGTTATCTTCAACTTAAAAGAAAAGAAGACCCCTGTTCTGAGTCTCCTTAGCTTGCTTCGTATTCCTTTACCTTTCGATAGAAAGTAGCCTTTGTCATATCTGATTTCTTCATTGCTTCAACTGCAGTGATATTTCCTTCTTTCCATTCCTTGTAAGCCTGCTCAAATTCCAGTGTTATAGATGTTTTAGGTCTTCCAAGGTGTTTACCTTGTGCCTTTGCAGAAGCTATGCCTTCAGCTTGACGAGTCTTAATTTTTGTTCTCTCCTCCTCAGCAACCCATGATAATACCTGTAATACTAAGTCCGCTACAAAAGAACCGATCGAATCATTGTATTTCCGTGTATCCAGTAATGGCATGTCAATTACAACAATATGCGCTTCGATATTCTGTGTGATATCTTTCCACTCGTCAAGAATCATCTCTTTGTTACGACCAAGTCGATCTAATGAATGTATGTATAATGTATCTCCTTTACGCAAACGCAATTTCAAAGCTTGGTATTGTGGTCTATTGAAGTCTTTACCGCTTTGCTTATCGATATGAATATCACGCTCATCAATACCAAGAGCAAACATACTATCCAGTTGTCGTGCTTCGTTTTGGTCTTTACTACTTACTACGTATCCGAATTCTTTGTTATCCATGGTTAAATCCACCTTGTTATTTGATACTCTTATCTTATTGGATATGTTTCAAAAGGTCAACGGTAAATATGATACGTTTCAAAAATGAGTTATATACCATATGAGACTACCCAAATCCTTATCAACAGTATCATGATATGCTTTCCAAAAAGTGTACCCTTTTAAAAGCAGCGATATCTTCTCTTAGATAACACTAAAAGGTTACACCATTTTATCGATTATTCTTTTCGAACTGTATTAGTATATATCTGATTGATGTTTAACTTTACCGCACTAAATCATTTCTTTTATTTTAATCGTGTCGAACTATTACCGAATGAGAGTGTGTGGATGAAAGTGGTTTCTGTATCATACCAAGTCAGATTCAATCTTAAGCATAATTTAATATAAATGAAAATGAGGGAAGAATGGAACTAAGGGACTTCTTAAAAGACACTACGAGGCATTCTGAGCATCTATGGGTGTGTGCAGAATACTAAACTCATTATTAATTGGATTTACAATTCTTCCACTAACCTGGTTCGTGACCATAATACAAAAAAGCGTTCCTTCATATTACAGAACCGCACCTGTTAGCTATCCATGAATCGCAAAATTTAGAACCTCACCACAGAGAATGAAAATACAATCCTAAAGGGTCAATTTGTATGGGAAAAAAAATCGCGAAATTTTCTCTTTAGAATGTCTATAAGTGATTCAGTATTATGATGATTTTCATTTGAAGGTTTAGTTTGTGTTGGTAGATTTTGATGCTTATTATCTAAATTATTCGATGTTGGTTTGACATAAGATTCTTGAGTAAATTGCTCTTCTATCGTTTTACTATCTTCTTTTATTCCATTTATCTCAGTTTCCATTGATTTCTCTTTTGCTTTTTTTAATGCTTCCTTATATCGGTTGACTTGGTTTTTTGTGATTATCGTTTGCTCTTTTTGTTGTATAACAATACCTCGGATAAAACTAAAATCTGATTTATTCCCCATGATAGTTATCACCTTTCCATTTTATTACTAAAACATATGTCAGAAATCCAACAATATCTTGGACTTTCCCCTATTTTTATAAAATTATAGTAGGTTATTTAAAATTCACTAAAAAGTATGTTGTAAAGAACTAAGTCGTTGAGTTATTAGATTTTTTCACCATTTATTATCCTATTTTTAACGAATTGGTAAAGAAGTCCAAGCTAAGTTCTACTTTTTTCATACATTACATTGAACTTTAATACTTTAACAAAGGAGTGAAATAAATGGATTTAATCAAAATCGAAGATATACAAAATTTAAAAGAGGGCGATGCATATTTTATAAATGTGGATGAAGAGAGGCGTCCACAAATTTTAGAAGCGTTAAAAAATCTCAATGCTGAAGAAGCAACTGATGGAGACGTTATAGCAGAACAAGTTACTATCCCTTCATGTGGTCCTGAAATATGTAATCCTCTTGTTCCGTTTTGTATCACAGCGAGCAGGCCGAATCTGCCAGGTGGACTTACTGCTGGTGGTTTCTTTTTTGCATTCGATTCCAGCTGCGTTCAATGTGTTATTGAACCTTGTTTACTTCCAAATGCTATTGTTGAAAATCCATGTCTAGGTGAGCCACCAATCACTGGATGTGAGGTTGCTGTAAATCGTGTACGTGCTGTTGGGTGTATCAGAGGTTTCCTTAGTCCTATATTCATACCATCTTGCGGTGGCGGATTCGGAGTTGCAAATAATGAAGAAACATTTTGTGTAAACAATGTTATCTGTTTTACATGTAATGAAAACCCTTGTCCTGACTTCTGCAATACAATTGGTGTAGTTTTTACAGCAATCATTGAATCAGGGTCACCTTGTGGAAATTCCCAACTCTCTGTGGTTGGCAATTTTGTTCTCCCATCTTGCGTTTAATATATACCCTACTAAAATTACGGGGCATATGTTATCAAGAAAGATGGATAAAATTGATGAAGAGGATGAAGTTCATGGGATGCGGTTGTGGCGGTGGGAAACGAATTATTACTGATTTAAAGCAATTACAATTGAATCAAAAGCATCGACAAATGATTAAAAACCTTGAAAGATACAGACAAGAAAACAATACAAATCCTGATAAAAAAGAAACTAAAGATAAATAATAGAGAAACTTTTTTGAATAAATTGCAGATGAACAAAGAAGGTAAGCCATTGTCCAGTTGCTTACCTTCTTGTTAGCACTAATATCTATTTTCAATTTAACTTTGTATTATCGGAAGAGCGAAAGGGATTATATATTTATTCTTAATAAAATCACAGTTTTATTAGTTTTTGTGCAGCCAAGTTTTAGATTACAACTATGTTCATTTATCCTCACCAATTATAAAAAAGAGAGCCTCAATCAAGAGACTCCAAAGTGTTTGTTATATCCTTTCATGTTATACAAATCTAGCAATTGACTCATCCGCTCAATATACAGATTCTGCAAATGTAACCTCTTAACATCTAGGTCATAACATGCAAATATATCCTCAAGTTCTTGCTGTGTGTAGAAGAGTCTAATCAGTTCTTCCTCTTCCTTAGTACCAAATTCAATCTTCTGCTCCTTGTATTCCTTAAGCTTTTGCTTGTGGCGTTTTTCTGCCTTTTTCATGATATTAGCTTACGCTTAAGAAAATAGTCAACTTCATTTTTACTAATAAATAGGTCTTTATCATTCAGATAGATTTCTAATGCACCAATACAATACGTTTCAAGATATCGCTGTACTGCTTTACTTGTAGCCTTCAATATCACAGCGTATTCTTTCCAGTAATACTTGTTGCCTAGGATATTACCATTTTCGTCCTTAACTTCTGCTAATGCCTGTTTCCATTCACGCTTAAAGTTTTTTACCTTTTTAGCATTACGATGTGCTGTTAGATTGAATTCAACTACATCATGTTTGTTCATCAAATCCCGTATAATTCTTTGAATTTCTTTCATTATTTGAGGATTGATATTAACCTTTCCCTCTTTGGTATATCCCTTCCAGTTCTCATAGAATAAAATGATACCACATTTTTTCATATGCTCTAAGGTTTTAGCTAATTGTCCATATATCTCTATGCAATGTGCTGTGAACTCATCTAATAACTTAGTTTGACCTTCTTCAATGATGCCATGCTCAATTACCATGTTAATATGTTTTTCATATTCAATAATACTTTGCCTAGAACACAATAGGTCATATTCAAACTCAGTGATTTTATGGAACGCCCGATATTGTAATTAAGAAATATCATATCGATCGTAATTTTTATCGACTAATGCTTTTGGCATGCTTGGTTTAAACTACACCAAAAAGAGCAGCCACAATGACCGCTCCTTTAAGCTATTAAACATTGACTTTACCTTTTCCTAGTTACCATCTTCATCACAGGTGAAAACATATCATGGCTTCTTCTAAGGTCATCCGTATCCATCTGAATATAGCGTCGCATTGTCCTAATATCTGACCATCCACCCATTTTCTGAAAAGTGAACGCATCACAACCATTAAGAGTCATATTCTTTGCCCAAGTATGTCTGTAGACATGAGCAGTGACTTTTTTATCCTTGATACCAGCGTTTTCTGCATAATATTTTAAACGTTTATTGAAGTGATTCTGTCTGAGCGGCTCTCCATAAGATGAAAGATAAATCCTATCTGTTGAAAATGCTTTTTATTTTCATTAATCAGTTGCAACAGTAATTTCACTGTATGTGCTGAAATCGGGACAATACGTGGTTTTCGGTTCTTATTTTTCTCCCCTCCAAGGGTAATAAACCTTGTTTGTAAATCAACATCCCCTGTGCGTAAGCTTAAAAGTTCATTGGCTCTAATTCCGCTGTCTAATAACAATATCATGGCTACATAATCCCTATATCCCACATAATCCCTTTGATTTGGTTGTCTCAGTACCTCTTTAACCTCATCATCTGGGAAACAGTTTGTTAGGTCTATATCCTGTTTTAATAACCTCACACCTGACATTGGATTAACTTCAATTAAATCTTCCCGCTCCAGAAAATTAAACATAGCACGATACACCCTGAGTCGAATATTTATGGTTGTTTCAGATAAGCCTATACCTTGTTCACTCTTGATGAATTTATGACCATCATACTTTGGTGTATCATATTTCAAATAGTTAATGTAGTCCCGAAAAATCAGTGGCGAAAGTTCATCTACCGTTTCAATTTCATAGGTCTTTTGAAGCCAAGTAACAAAATACTTCCAATCCTTCCGATAATCTTTTAATGTCCTCTCTCTCAATCCCTCTGCACTTTTCCCCGCAATAACTAGGTCAATCGCTTGTTCCATTGTTAATTTCGGATAGTCCTTTTGATTAGTCATTTTTCCTACTGGTTTCCATTTAACTCTCTTGTTTAATGACATAAAAAAACCTCCTCAAATAGTTATGTTTTAGAACATTAACTATCGAGAAGGCATGTAATTCACAACCTTGATTTTAGGCTTTTAGAGTTGTTATTACATCATTTGAGGCTTGTGTTCACTCAAAATTACCATGTAATTCATAACCGCTAGCCTAACCCTTAACAATTATTTATCAGCACTCTTCAGGAGTACCTGTATTCGTTGCCGTTCTAAAAGATGAACCGCAGCCGCACGAAGCAATTGCATTCGGGTTATCAATGGTAAATCCGCCGCCCATTAAGGATTCTTTAAAATCAATCTTTGTTCCTTTTAGAATGAGAGAGCTTTCTTTATCAACAAGCACATTGATTCCGTGAACTTCAAACTGAGTGTCATCATCATTTGGTTCTTGTTCAAAACCCATTCCGTAAGATAAGCCGCTGCAGCCGCCGCCCTTTACGCCAACACGTAAAAAAGACTGCTCTTCACCGTTTTCCTTCATCATATCTTTTATCTGATAAGCTGCCGCTTCTGTGATTATTACAAAATCATTCATTTTCTGATTCCTCCTTTGCCAATGTCCAAAGGCTATATAATAAGTATACCTTTTCTAAAAGGAACACTCAAATAAACACACTTACTCTTTATCATAAAAATAAGTGCCTGTACAAATGACTTCTGCCGGACCTGTCATCATGACATTTCCCTGTTCTGTCCAATTAATGAGAAGGTCGCCCCCTGCTAAATGGACAGTTGTATCCACTCCGCGTTTCGTATGTCCATTCAGAACAGATGAGACTACAGCTGCACATGCTCCTGTACCGCAAGCTTGTGTGACGCCTGAACCTCTCTCCCATACTCTAAATTGAATATCGTTTTCGGCTGTAACTTCCACAAACTCAACATTTATACTTTCTGGAAAAAGAGGATCTTTCTCTACTCTTGGACCTAACGTTAGCACTGGCGCTTCTTCAATGCTGTCCACGTAGAAAATGAGATGTGGATTTCCCATTGAGACAGCTGTTGCACGATAAGCCTGGCCATCAAATTCTAGCTGTTCATTTATTACTTTTGCGTCAGAAGTGCCTTGCATTGGGATTTCACTGCGATGAAGCTTTGGCTGTCCCATATCAATGGTCACACTTTTCACTTTATCATCTGCAACTGTCAGTTTTGCATGAACAAGACCGGAAAGTGTTTCAATTGCAAATTCTTTCTCATCTGTCAGTTTATTCTCAAATGCATATTTTGCCACACAACGAAGTCCATTTCCGCAGTTTTTGCCTTCCGAGCCATCACTGTTGAAAATTCTCATTTTAACAGGAGCGTTATCAGAGGGACAGATTAAAATAAGGCCATCAGAACCGATACCTGTATAAACATTGGATACTTCTCTTGCAAGCTGTGGAAGCTCCTCTTCTTCAATCTGTTCTTTAAACATATTTACATATATATAATTGTTTCCCAATGCATGCATTTTTGTAAATTGAAATTGTTTCATCATGGTCTCCCTCTTTTTTTCTTTTTATAAGTATAAAATGCTGGAAACAGGAGCACAATAGAAATATCCCCCGTTTGTTATAGATAATAAAAGCTCCCTGATTTTGTGCAGGGAGCTTTTATTCGTGGATCTAGTTGTATGCCCTTAGGTTGCTTCGCATAAGTTTCTGTTATACAAGCAGAAATATATAATACTTTATACCTATTTATAGTATCATTATCATACAATATACCCGTTCGTTTGGAAGGAGTTATTCCAATGACTAAGATCGATTATTTATATGATAAAGAAATTAACTGTCCTATTTGCAAGTATACATATACTACTAAAAAAATTAAAAGCAGCTACATCCGTGCAATCAGTCATGACAGCGACTTCTGTTCTTATTATAGTCACAGCGAATATAATCCGCTTCTGTACTATGTATGTGTATGTCCATCATGCGGCTATTCCATGTCAGATGAATTCTCCCCACTTTTCCCTCCTCGGACAGCTGAGGTCATCAATGAAAAAATTAGAGCCAATTGGGGCAGCCTCCATTACGGATCTAAACGAAATGTCAAAGAGGCCATTCACACATACAAGCTCGCCATTTATTCAGGCGTCCTTAAAAGAGAGAAGCATGTAACAATGGCAGGACTTTATTTAAGACTCGCCTGGATTTACAGAACTTATAAGATGGAATTGCAGGAAGAACGTTTCGTTAAGTTAGCTTTAGAAGAATATATCTCTTCTTATATAAACGATGATTTTTACGGAACCCATCTTACGGAAACGAAAATTCTTTACTTAATAGGAGAGCTTAGCAGAAGAACAAATCTCGAATCCCAAGCCGTTCGATATTTTTCCAAAGTCATTGAAATGCAGCAGAAGACGAAAGAAAAAGCCATCGGTGAAATGGCTAAAGACCGCTGGCATGAAATGAGACAGCTGAAGCAGAGCTGTTCAATCGGATAAATAAAAACGTTAGAATAGCGCAAGCGCCGTTTAGCGCAGGCATGATAGATGAGAATCCGGCAGAAAAGTCCTGTTTTGACTTTTCCTGCGGAGTTGGGCGATTCCGCTCGCCATCAATGCTCAAAATTTTATACTTTCTAAATAAAAACGCGCACAAATTTGTGCGCGTTTTTTTAGAACATAGGATTCTCATCCAAATAATCATATATGTTTTTAACTAACTCTTCAGATGATTCCCCAGTTACAATTTCACCGTTTACAAGGGCGTAAAGAGAAGCATAGCATTTTCCGCAATATCCGAGACATCCGTATTCAATAATGTCCAGATTAGGATCCTTTTCTAACTTTTCCAAAGCAGCTTGTGAACCGTTTGCTAAATTGCTAATACAAAATTCTATTATTGGTTTCAAACTTCATCACCTCACACCTGCATTCCTATGCTACCTCTTTCTATGTCCTATCGTCAATAAATAACGTTTTATGTTATACTTTTTTCATAAATATCCGCAAAGTGATTTACTATTGGGAAGCATAATAGAATAATGGATGACTTTTTCATAACATATTGTGGTTTACCATCAAATTCGTTATACTTTTATATGGCATATTGCAAAGGTTTTCTTACGAATTATTTTACCTATATATAAGAATATAACTCACTATAAGAGGAGAAAAAAGGGGAATCTGCAATGAAGAACTTAGTAATTCTTGGCGGTGGATACGGCGGCATGCGCGTCCTTCATCGACTTCTTCCAAGTCAGCTGCCTGAAGATGTGCAAATTACACTCATAGATAAAAATCCCTACCATTGTCTAAAAACGGAGTATTACGCGCTGGCTGCGGGAACGATTTCAGACCATCACATTCGCGTTGATTTTCCAGAGCATGAGCGTCTGAACGTGACATATGGCGAAATCACTTCCGTCGATCTCGAAGAAAAAAAGGTTCATCTTAGCAATCAGGAACCGATTTCATATGATGATCTTATTATTGGATTAGGCTGCGAGGACAAGTATCATAATGTTCCTGGTGCAGATGAGTATACGTACAGCATTCAAACCATTGATCAATCAAGGGAAACGTATCAGCTTTTGAATAATCTCAGCGGCGGCGCTTCTGTTGCAATCGTTGGCGCAGGACTCAGCGGGGTAGAGCTTGCAAGTGAACTGAGAGAAAGCCGAAAAGACCTTAAAATCACATTATATGATCGCGGCAAAAACATTTTATCAAGCTTCCCTGAGCGTTTAAGCAAATATGTTCAAGGCTGGTTTGAAGATCATGGTGTTAAAATTATTAACAGTGCCAATGTGACGAAAGTGGAACAGCATGTTCTTTATAACCATGACGAGCCTGTTACTTTTGATGCAATCGTTTGGACAGCTGGAATTCAGCCAAATAAAGTGGTAAGAGATTTGCCTGTCGATAAAGATCCTCAGGGACGTGTTGTACTTACGAAACAGCACCACCTTCCTCATTATGAAGACGCATTTGTTGTTGGAGACTGTGCAAGTCTTCCTCATGCACCTAGTGCACAGCTGGCAGAGGCACAGGCTGAACAAATCGTTCAAGTATTGCTCAAAAAGTGGAATGGCGAAGAATTGCCTGAAGATTTCCCTGCCTTCAAGCTTAAAGGCGTGCTTGGATCTTTAGGAAAGAAACATGGCTTTGGCCTTGTTAATGACCGCCCGTTAATTGGACGTGTCCCTCGTTTGCTTAAGTCAGGGATTCTGTGGATGTATAAGTATCATAATGGGTGAAAGACCACCCGTGATAACGGGTGGTTTTCTCTGTGGCTTTTCCCCGTTTTTTGGGCACCATTCCGCTTGAATGGGGTCATGGATTTCGCTTTTTCCGATTTCCAGGGCACCATTCCTCTCGATTGGGGACATGGATTTCGCTTTTTCCGATTTCCAGGGCACCATTCCTCTCGATTGGAGACTTGGATTTCGTTTTTTCCGATTTCCAGGGCACGTACCATTCAGATGGGATTCTTAAAATATTGGTTGGTGGACCAAATATTATTTAACACCCCGGAAGAATTTTTTTAGTACCTCACTGACAGCTTTTTGGAACCCTAAGCTATCCTAGTAATTAACAAGAAAAAACAGCGAAGCTCTTAGCACCTCGCTGTTTTTATGATGCAGAAACGTAGCCATGCTTCTCCATTTCCGCATAAATCGTTTTTAATTTAGGATTCCCTTCGCCTACTACAACTCCTTCAATTACGACCAAAGGATAAAAATACTCTTCATTTACAACTTTTTCGGAAAAATCCTTCTTTTCCAAATCATGCTGCGGCAAAAACACATCCACATACTCTATTTTAAACTGCTGCTGCGGGAATTTTCTTCTGAGCGCTGCTTCCAGCCACTCACACGTTTCTTTTGATGATGGGAGATTCACACAGCTTGGACACAGCACCTCTGCTCCATAAACACGGACTTCCACTTGTTTGATCATCGTATCCCCCCTGTTCTTATATTCAATTGTAAGGGAGAAAACGCTTTTTTTCCATGAAAATTTCAATGTAGAAAGTATCCATTTTTATTCAGTGCGGAATATGTTAAAATAATGGCATTAACAGATATTACTTCAATCATATGAATAGATTTCCGGCTGTTTTTTGAATATAATAGAAGGATAAGGAAGGAGTCGATCAGGTTGACAACAGAAACTCAAATGGTAGAACAAGTACAGGAAGTATTAGATAAATTGCGCCCATTCTTGCTTCGCGACGGCGGGGATTGTGAACTCGTAGATGTAGAAGACGGTATTGTAAAATTGCGTCTTTTAGGGGCTTGCGGAAGCTGCCCAAGTTCAACAATTACACTTAAAGCAGGGATTGAACGTGCCCTTCTTGAAGAAGTTCCTGGTGTAGTTGAAGTAGAACAAGTATTTTAATGAAATGCAAAAGATGGTGAGCAGGCTCACCATCTTTATTTGTATTTACAGATACTCATTAAACCAATTTTTAATATGATTTAAACGGTCAATCCGAAGCTTTGGATGGCCGCTTCGCGATAATTCATGATTCGCTTTTGGAAAACGGACGAATTTTGTTTCTTTTTTCAATCGTTTTAAAGCAATATATAATTGCTCAGCCTGCTCTACCGGGCAGCGGTAATCTTTTTCTCCGTGCAAAATGAGGAGCGGTGTCTCTACGTTTGTGACATATTTTAATGGGGAGTGATGCCACAGCTTGTCAAAATCATTATTCAAATCGCCACCGATTTCCCACTCAGTAAAATAATAGCCGATGTCACTCACACCGTAAAAGCTGATCCAGTTGCTGATTGAGCGCTGTGTCACAGCGGCTTTAAACCGATTTGTATGCCCCACAATCCAATTTGTCATAAATCCGCCATAGCTGCCGCCTGTTACACCTAATCTCTCTTTATCGATATAATTATAAGTTTCAAGCGCATAATCAACCGCACTCATTAGATCCGTATAGTCACTTCCTCCGTAATCCCCTCGAACCTGATCAACAAAATGCTGTCCATATCCATGGCTTCCGCGCGGGTTTGTATAAAGGACGGCTTTGCCGCTTGCAGCAAGCATTTGAAACTCATGAAAATAAGTATTTGCATACATCGCATGAGGACCGCCATGAATCTCAAGAACAAGCGGATATTTTTCTCCATTCTTAAATCCGACAGGCTTCATGATCCATCCATGCAGTGCTAAACCATCTTCTGCTGTCCATTCAATTGTTTCTGGTACAGCAAGTTCAATTTCCCTTAAAAACTCTTTGTTTACATCTGTAATCTGACGGCTTCCTCCAGTGCTGAAGTCAAAGAAATATAAATCCCCCGGATGGTCAGGACGGCTGATTCCGAGTATGGCTGTATGGGTGCCAGGATGAATGGTTAAGCCATACACATGCTCGTTTTCAAATCTTACAGGGAGAGTTTGTCCCTCAAGTGATCCATAATACACACCTGTATTTCCTTGATCCGTTAGAATGAAGTAAAATCCTTGGCTGTCTTCAGTCCAAATAAGTCCAGGATACACACTGCCAGAAATAAAATCGGCAACTACCGCATCACTGATATGAACATCCCATTCTGACGAATAACAAGCCAGCTCTTCAGCCTCAGTCTTATACAGCCAAATTTTTGAGAAGGTTGCACTCTGGTATTCTTTTTCATGACCTAGAAATGCAAGAAATTTTCCATCAGGAGACCAGGACAGGTTTCCGAAAAAACCATTGCTGTTTGTAAGCTTCTTTTGTTCGTGATTTTCTAAAGATAAAATAAAGACATCGGAGATTAGTGTAAAATCTGGTTCATCTGTCATATTTGAAGTAAATGCTATTGATTTCCCGTCTGGTGACCAGGCGCCATCATTATAATCAAATTCCCTTGAACCGATTAGCTCCAGATCCCCCGTCTTCACATCGACAATCGCAAGCTGATTTTTGGAATTCTTTACAAATCCTGCTGCATCGGACTTATATCTCATATCCTCGACCACGAGAGGCTCTGGCTGTTTCTTTTCATCTTTCTCTTTTTCTTCCAATGTGTCTGAAGGTGCCAAAGAAAGAGATACTAACAGCTGATTTCCATCAGGACTCCACACAGGTCGAGAAACAGCTAGATGGTCCTTTGTCAGTGCTTTCGCTTCCCCGCCTGATGCTGACATGACAAATAGCTGACTCTTCCCATTGCGATTTGATAGAAAAGCAATTTTGCTGCCATCAGGTGACCATCTTGGATATGTATTTCTGTCTTCACCATATGTCCATTGAATGGACGTATTCTTTTCTAAGTCTGCAATAAATAGATTCGCTATGTATTGATGCTTTTCACCATGAATAGACGTTTGAACGTACACTGTTTTTTTTCCGCAAGGTGATAACTGCGGATCATTGACAGATTTCAGATTATACAAATCCTCAGCTGTCATTCCTCTTTTTTGCTGTACACTTTCCATTTCATAAACACCACGCTTTCTTTAGATTTTGCTAGCATTCTATTTATTTCGACAGACTAAATAAATTCCCTTCCCAGGTGTTTGATAATTCTAATAAAATCCAATTAATTTCGAAAAAGAGACTGCTAAATAAATTCCGAAATTCTTCCTTACGTTAAAAAAGCACCCTCATAAGAGAATGCCTTATCCAATCCAATCCTGAACTTGTCCCGCGCCAGCTTCATAATAAACATTCGAGCCTTCTAAAACTGGCAGTAACTCTTCAACCTCACATTTTGGAAATTGTGATTTAAGAAGCTTAGCAAGTGTCTTTCCCTTGCCCCTGGCAGCAAATGCAATGACAGTAGGTCCTGCACCGCTGAGAGCTGCGCCATATGCGCCAGCAACCATTGCCGCTTCCGTCACCTTCGAAAGCTCTTTGATCAGCGTGCCGCGGTATGGCTGATGAAATAAATCTTTTTGCATCATTTTCCCTGCAAGAGCCCAGTTATTCTGTAAAACGGCTGCAACGAGGACATTGCTCACTGCACTTGCTTCCACCGCCCCGCTGTATTCCAGGTAACCGGGAAGCACGTCACGGGCATCTTTTGTATAAAGTTCATATGGAGGAACTACGACAACGAGGTCCACATCCACTTCATGAACAGCGACTAATTCCGTTTCCTGCTCCTGATGCAGGCCAACTACTAATCCGCCATAAAGGGAAGCCCCTGCATTATCAGGATGTCCCTCAATAATGCTTGCCAGATGCAGCTTTTCTTTCATGCTCAGCTGTAAGCCGCATAGTTCATTTGCAAGTTCTACACCTGCAACAATGGCAGCTGCACTGCTGCCAAGGCCCCTTGCCATTGGAATGTCACTCCAGACCTCGACAGTGCAGGCAGGCAAGCTAGATTCATAGGAAGATGCGACTCTTTTAGCCACTTGATAAATAAGATTTTCCTCATTTCTTGGAATACCCCGCATTTCGTGACTCAAAGGAACAAATGTCCATTTTTTTGATGGCGTAACCGAAAGCTCCAAATAACGATTTACAGCAAGACCGACAGAGTCAAAACCAGGCCCCAGGTTAGCCGTACTGCCGGGAACTTTAATCTTTAACATGTCACCTTCCTTCACCATGCACCCACTCCCTTAAGCTGCTCCATAACGGCAAGTTCATCGTTTGGAAGCACAATTGGCTTGATTTCTGAAACATCTACAGCCACGTTTGGATCTTTCAATCCATTTCCTGTTAAGACGGCCACTGCTTTGGCGCCTTTTTGATAGACACCTTTCTTGGCATTCTTTATTAAGCCGGCAATGGAAGCGCATGAAGCAGGCTCTGCAAAAACACCCTCTGTCTTAGCGAGAAGCTGGTATGCTTCAATTATTTCCTGATCCGTTACTTCATCAATAAAACCATTTGATTGCTCAGCTGCGTTTACTGCTTTATCCCAGCTTGCCGGGTTTCCAATTCGAATTGCTGTTGCAATGGTTTCCGGATTTTCAATGACTTGATTTCGGACGATGGCAGCTGCACCCTCTGCTTCGAAGCCGTGCATTTGGGGCAGACCAGTCTGATGAATGCTGTCATATTCTAAAAAGCCTTTCCAATAAGCTGAAATATTTCCTGCATTTCCCACTGGAATAGCTAAAATATCCGGTGCTGCTCCCAGTGCATCACAGAGCTCAAATGCCGCTGTTTTTTGCCCTTCCAGCCGATAAGGGTTTACAGAGTTTACTAGCGTAATAGGAAGCTTCTCAGACATGCTGCGGACCATCGTCAGCGCTTGATCGAAGTTGCCATTAATTGCAATAATCTCAGCCCCGTACATTACAGCCTGTGCCAGTTTTCCAAATGCTATTTTTCCGTCAGGAATGACGATGATGCAGCGCATTTTCGCTCTGGCTGCATAGGCTGCAGCTGCTGCTGACGTATTTCCGGTAGAAGCGCAGATGACAGTATCGCTTCCCTCTTCTTTTGCTTTTGCAACAGCCATCACCATACCTCTGTCTTTAAACGAGCCAGTTGGATTGGCACCTTCTGTTTTAGCATATAATTCAATGCCTAACTTCTCTGACAGAGTTGGCAGCAAAACAAGAGGGGTGTTCCCTTCATTCAGTGTCAATAAAGGTGTTTTATCTGTTATCGGCAAGTAATTCTTATATTGGTTTAAGAGCCCTTTCCACATCATGAATAACCGTTCCCTTCTACGCGATATGAGCTTTTTATTCCATGGACGACTTCAAGATCAAGCAGATTTGCCAGAATTTCCTCAAAGTCCTTATTTGAAGCTTGGTGTGTCACAATCACGATTTCTGCAAGATTGCTATTTTTCAGAGGCAGCTGCAGAATTTTTTCAAAGCTCACTCCTCTTTCAGAAAATAAAGAAGTAATGGTTGAAAATGCCCCAACTTGATCTTTCACATGAATGCGAAGGAAATGCTGAGCATAGATTTCATCGCTTTGCTTTAATGATTTTTCAAATTGGGGCAGAACAGCACTTCGTCCGTTTACCCCAAGTCTCATATTTTTCATGACACCTACTAAGTCAGAAACGACAGCTGTTGCAGTCGGCAAGCTTCCCGCTCCCGGACCATAAAACATCGTTTCGCCAACAGCTTCTCCATATACGTAAACGGCATTATATTCATTGTTGACAGACGCCAGCGGGTGATAATCCGGCAGCAGCGTCGGCTGTACGCTGACTTCCACTTTATTATGATCGCGGTTGGCGATGCCGATCAGTTTCATCGTATAGCCAAGCCTCTTGCTGTAGCTAATATCTTCGTCTGTTACTTCGCTGATCCCTTTTACACTGACATCTTCTAAATCTACATGCATTGAAAAGCCAAGCCGTGCCAGAATTGCCATTTTCCGGGCTGCATCCAGTCCTTCTACATCTGCAGTAGGGTCAGATTCCGCATATCCAAGCTCCTGAGCTTCTTTCAGCACTTCTTCATACGGACTCCCCTGTTTGCTCATTTTTGTTAAAATAAAGTTTGTTGTTCCGTTCACAATCCCCATCATTTTGTTAATGCGATCTGAGGCCAGTCCATCTACTAAACTTCTTAAAATAGGAATCCCGCCTGCTACGCTTGCTTCATAAAATAAATCACATCCATTTTCTGTTGCAGCGTCCAATAGCTCGGTGCCATAGACAGCCATTAGATCCTTATTCGCCGTAACAACATGCTTTTTAGCTTGCAGAGCCTGCAGAATATATTCTTTTGTATGTTCCACACCGCCCATTACTTCTATAACAACATCAATTTCAGGATCGTAAATAACATCTTCAGCGTTTCTCGTCAGCAATTCTTTGCCAAATTCAACTTGTCTTTTTTTATCAACATCCTGTACGAGCACTTTTTTCACTTTAACTGGACAGCCTACCTGGTGCATCAATTTATCCTGATGATCCTCAATAATTTTTACTACACCGGTTCCTACTGTCCCTAGCCCTAACAAACCGACTTGAATTGCTTTCATGATTAGATCCACTCCCTTGATGTCTTTTCAGTAAATACATTTGTTTATGTATGATAGACATTTTCTATTATTGTCATTATAAACAGTGTGCCATTTCTTATCAATAGCGAATTTTCTGTATTTATAATGTAATCGCTTTCTTTGTTGGTTTTGCTGGATTTATATTTTTTGGAAAACATAAAAAAAATGACGTGCGGATGAATCCTCACGTCATTTCCCTCTATTCACGATCAAGCTGGATATCATTCTCACTTTCAATCACTACGTCAATTTGGCCTTTGCGCTCAAGCTTTTCTTTTTCGAGCAAGGCTTCCTCTTCAGTAGAAAAGATTGGGCCGTCAAATACCCTTTCCAAGGTTTCTTTATCAGTGTATTGCACTAGAAAACTATTCATTTCTATACCTCCCGTTTTAAAGACACTATACCCTCTATCATGAGGCAGTAATCTTATTTAATGGGGTAATCGGGGGTTTTCCACTTAAAACTGAGATCAAGTTTTGAACACAGCAGTCAATCATAGCGTGCCTTGTTTCAAGCGTAGCGCTGCCGATATGAGGAAGAGCTACTGCATTTGGAAGCATCAGCAGAGGATGTTTGCTATCAATCGGTTCTTTTTCAAAAACATCTAAGCCTGCTCCTGCAATAACACCTTCTTTTAGTGCTTTGACCAAGTCCTCCTCAACAACCGTTCCGCCTCTTGATGTATTAATAAAAATAGCAGATGGCTTCATTTTATTAAAGCTTTCTGCATGAAACATGTTTTTTGTTTCGTTCGTAAGGGGTGTCATGCATACAACAAAATCTGATTCCTTCAGCAATTCATCAAAGCTTGTGTAGGTTGCCTGCAATTGGTTTTCAGCATCTGTGACTCTTGAACGATTATGGTAAAGAATGTTCATATCAAAACCTTTTGCGCGTTTTGCTACAGCTTGCCCAATTTTTCCCATTCCGACAATGCCGATTGTTTTATGATGAACATCCGCTCCTGCAAGCAGCAAAGGGCTCCAGCTGGTCCATTTTCCTTCCTTTACATAATCTGCCGCTTCAATGACCCGTCGTGCTGAAGAAAGGATCAAAGCAAATGTTAAATCAGCAGTCGTATCTGTTAAGACATCAGGTGTGTTCGTAATGATGACATTTTTGCGGGTTGCATATTCAACATTGATATTGTCGAAACCAACTGCAAGGTTGGCAATCACTCTCAAGTTTTCGCCTATGTCCAGCAGCTCCTCGTCTACTTGATCAGAAAGCATGGTCAGAAGCGCATCTGCTTCTTTTGCTTTTTCAAGCAGCAATTTACGGGGACATGATACATCCTCTTTCTTCCACATCTCCACCTCAGCCACTTCCTTAAGCGCTTTCAGTTTTTCTTCTGGACATTTACGCGTAACAAATACAAGCGGTTTTTTCATCCTCTCACTCTTTTCCGTTTTCTTTTATCTTATCACAACAAGAGTGAGAGGAATGAATGTACATTACAGCCAGTGGATAGCCGGCAAATAGATTTTTTTCGTCCGCATGGATAATAATTGAGCATATGATTTTAGAAATCCTTCATATTTAGAAGACGTCTTCAGCATTTCCCTCAGCTTTGCTTC
Organism: Bacillus sp. UMB0893; assembly: GCF_002858905.1. Classification (NCBI taxonomy): domain Bacteria; kingdom Bacillati; phylum Bacillota; class Bacilli; order Caryophanales; family Bacillaceae; genus Bacillus; species Bacillus sp. UMB0893. The sequence continues at coordinate 78,601 of NZ_PKLB01000006.1, forward strand.
ATAATAGGGCTTATCGCTTTCAGATGACAAATAGTAATCTTCTACGCACTCAAAGTAATGGATAGGCAAAAGCAAACGGCTATATATAAGCCTCCATGAAAAAGGCGACAGCGGTGTTGTCCTGTCGTAATCCTCCAAAAATAAAAATCCTTCCTGTCGCAGTGTATCAGGCTGTTCGAAAAATTGGTTTCTTAAGTATTCGGCGATATCCCTGCTGCAATGATCAAACACCCAATCTGTCGGAATTTTGATCAAACCAGATGTTCTCCATGTATCAGAATTAAACCTGTGGTGGCAGACCGTTGCTGAATCAATGGGCTGCGGTTCATCGTCAAGCTCAGTATCGACTAAATATTGAATGGCGTTTTCAGCAAGACCCATATAATATGGAAATGATTCTGCGAACATTTTTTCAAATGGATCTAGCGGCTGTGAGCTTACTTTCCCCCGCCAAAAGCCTTCGAGCTGATCCGTCCGCTTTTCCCACAGCATCTTCCATTGACCAATTCTGCTCGTCTTTGAAACTTGATATGGAAAGCTCCTCGCTTTTTGATGAAATCTGGCAAGCTCTCTTCCCAACTGTAATACTCGTTCACCTTCTACATATGAGCATTTTAAAATTCCATATTTTCTTTTTTCCCATTCGAAATACAAATTCCCTTGCTTCGTTAACAAAAACACGGCCACAAACGGATCTCCCCGTTCCAGCAAAAATTGGCTCATATGGTACAGCTCATACAGCTCTTCATCTTCCATTTGAGACAAAGGAACAATTAAATAAACAAATTGATGATATGAGAAAGCATCATAATTACCAACTCTGAATGTCTCTGTCACTTTAAGCCCATATTGTTCTCTTATCCATTTTTCCACACGTTTCCCCCCATGAGTCATAGTCCTTATCCTATCGTAATCGCAAGTTTACTGATTTATGTATATTTTGGTTGCTTAGTTACACACTTTTTAAAGATGGATCTTTTCCAGACAAGCTAAAAAAATCATGAATCATTACAAATAACCAATTAATATTTTAATTACACATTCAAAAGGCCGCTTGCGTAAAATAGTAAAAAGAAGATTGGGTGAAATGGATGAAAGAAAAAGAGAAGATGGACATTGTTGAAAAAACAGCAAGACAATGGATTTCAGATCGCGGAGTAAAGGTAGAAGATATCGCAGAACTCGTTTACTTTCTGCAAGTCAAATATCATCCTTCATTAACAATCGATCAATGTTTGGAAAATGTAGATCGAGTTTTGTCCAAAAGAGAAGTACAAAACGCCGTGCTAACCGGCATTCAGCTTGATGTTTTAGCCGAGAAAAAGCTGCTCGAGGAACCACTTCAGACAATTATTGAAACTGATGAAAGCCTTTATGGAGTTGACGAGATTATTGCTTTTTCTATTGTAAACATCTATGGTTCAATCGGCTTTACAAACTACGGCTATATCGATAAAGAAAAGCCTGGAATATTAAAGTTTTTAAACGATAAATCGACTGGTATGGTTCACACCTATCTGGATGATATCGTAGGAGCCATTGCAGCTGCGGCATCAAGCCGTTTGGCTCATCGTGCCCGGAATACGGAATAAGGTGAAAACCGGCTTTGGCCGGTTTTCTTATGTATGAAATGAGGTTTGCATTTGTCTATTTGGACTTTTCATTGGAATCGTCCTTACGTTACTTGCCAAATTGGGACTTTTACTTTCCAGATTGTCACTGATACTAGCGAAATTCAGATAAATACTTTCCGTTTTGTGCCTGATACTTTCTTTTTTCCATTCCCTCCTAATTTAAGGGCGGGTACTGTAAAAAAACAGCACACCTTCCATCGTGGTGTGCTTGCATCCAACGTTATATTTTATCAAACCACTCTGATAATGAATCAACGGTAAAGGTTGGCTTTTCCTCATAATTCAGCAGGTGCTCGCGCAGGGTAACGCCGGTATGAACGAGAAGTGTATCTAACCCTGTATTCATGCCTGCTTTAATATCTGTGTCATAATTATCCCCAACCATTAACGTTTCTTCAGGATTTGTGCCAAGTACTTTTAGCGCCTGTTCCATAATAATGCTTTCTGGTTTGCCAATGAAGATTGGCTGTACAGTAGTCGAAACAGTGATTACAGACGTTAATGAACCATTTCCAGGAAGCAAACCCCGTTCAGTCGGAATTGCAATATCTCCATTTGTTGAAATGAATGTTGCGCCATTTCGAACAGCAATACAGGCTAACGCCAATTTTTCATAATTGATGTCTCTATCAATGCCCGTAACAACAAAATCAGGATTTTCATCAACAAGCTTTAGACCTCGTTCAATGAGTGCCTGCTGTATGCCTTCTTCTCCGATGACATAAACTGCTGCACCCGCTTTTTTCTCATAAATGTAGTTAGCGGTTGCCTGGCTTGTTGTGAACACTTTGTCCTCACTTGCAGGAATATCAAATGTATTTAATTTATCGGCTACCTGCTGGGGGGTTCTCGAGGAATTATTTGTAACAAACAAGTATGGAATTTCTTTTTCTATTAGTAATCTAACAAAGTCGCTCGCTTCTTCAATTCGTTCCTTGCCCCGATACATCGTTCCATCGAGATCAATTAAATAGCCTTTGTAGTTTTTCAATTATCTCACTCCCGCTATGTAAAAAATGAAACGCCTTCTGTAAGAGAAAGCGTCTGCTAATGATACTACTTTTATTCGTTAATGTCTAAAAGCAGATACTGGGCCAAGTTCGTTTTCGAGGTACGATCTTACACGATCCGGAAAATTCTTCAATGCATCTGACTGTTTAACAAAGCTGTCTGACAGTTTCTTATGATCGATGATCAGATATTCTTGCACGAGTACTTTCCGAAAACGAATAACGTCTTTTAAAGCTTCTGCCTCAGTTTCAATCACTACTTTTTCATCGAGCAGAATATCGATGATATCCTCGTAGCTGCCTGGGTCCCTCATAATAAATCCATCAATAATAGCATTGCCGGTATCCAAAACAGACTCTATCATCATATGGGCAAGGCGCTCAAGAGCGTTTTTTTCAATTTTTGTTTTCCAGCCCTCTTGCTCAAGGAACAAAGCAAGGTTTTTTTCAAAATAAATTAATGTTTCTTCAATTTTTTCACGATCTACGAAATACATTTAAGACACTCCCAACTTTATATCACAACTCGTTCTCTTTCAAGTGTACCAGGTTTCGCATAAAAATAACCTTGTGCAAGATCCACTTGGTTTCGGGATAGAACGTCAGCTTCTTCTTTTTTCTCAATCCCCTCTGCTACAACAAGGGAGCCCGTTTCTTTCGCAATTAAAATAAGTCCCTTTAACATAGATTCCTTTACACTGTTTGTATCAATATCTTGAATAACGGACCGGTCAATTTTTATAATATCGGGTAAAATCTCACTGATCGTATGTAAGCTGGCATAGCCTGCGCCTGTATCATCAACTGCTATTCTGAATCCTCTTTTCCTTAATGCCTTTATATTTTCAAGGAAAAATTTCAATCCTTCAATGGAGTCACGTTCTGTAATTTCAAAGATAATCTTCTCTGGAAGAATCTCACTGTATTTTAATAGCAGACTTTCCAATGCAGGGATAAAACGTTTATTTCCAAGCGTAATGGGTGTAAAGTTGATAAATACCTCGTCTTTGCATCCCGTGTCCGTTACAAGGGCAAGTGCCTTTTCAAGAACGATAAGCTCCAAATCAAAAATCATATTGGTCTGTCTCGCTACAGCAAACAAGTGAAGAGGTGATTCAAGCGGCGTGTTATTAGGTCCTCTCGTTAAAATTTCCCATGCTTTTATTTGGTTGGTGGACAGGTCAATAATCGGCTGTGCCAGCAGGGAGATATCTCTTTTTTGTATCACATTGCGAACTTCCAATAACGTTTCAATGTAGCGGGACTGTATTCGCTTTTCAGCCATGGCAGCAGCTTGCTGCTCAGCTTTATGAATAGCATCCTGAATAGAGTCGTCTTGTTTCTCGATAAACATATAGCCAATATCAAATAAGATGTCAAAATAGGGATACTTTTTCTGAAGAATCTTCTTTGCTTCCGGAATAATTCCGCGAATAAATTCTTCAATATATACAACACTTTGTTTGTCTTCATTTATTTGCACGAACATCGTAATGCCATCACTGTAATAGTCGTGCGTAACCAGGAGATCCGCTTGATAGGCAGATCCTTCAATTGCATCATGAAACGCTTTCTTCAAATCCGATCTGAATTCGCTGCGCTGTGAAGTTTCAAGCTGTTCTAACAGATCTCTCATATTCGATAAGCTTGCAACGATTGCAGATACTTGTAAGCCATTTGAAACAGCGGAGTATACTCCTTCCAAAATCGGATTTCTAAGAACGAATTTCGGAGGATAGTAGCGCAAGAACTTCTTTGGCAAGAATAACTTGCTCCATTTCTTACATCTTCTTGATGTTTTTGTCCAAAAACCAATCGTCATGTTCTCAAACCCTTCTGGCTTACACTTTTACGTACATGTATTTTAACACAATTTGTGCTATTTCGACTTTTTTCTTGGAAAATTTTCTTACCCTTTACAAAATATTCACATCATGTTTAAGTATTGGTCCGTGTTTGCTATCATAGAGGGAAAATGAACTGTTTGAAGGGGGAAACGAACAATGCCTGAAAGATTTTATTTATATGATGATACCGTGGAAACAAAAACACGATTTGTCAGCTTTATGGGAGAAAATAATCGCTTTGATTTGGCAATTGTAAAATCAGATCGCTATTACGGAAAGCACCTCGTGCTGAATTTATTAAGCAGCCGTTTTGCCATAATCGGCGAAGATGATTTAAATGAGCCGGGTTATATTGAGCATGCTTTTGACCTTGATGAAGAGGATGCAGAAGAATTAAGGGATTTTTTGTATGAGATGATCTAGGGATAGAGTGATGTCATCCAGAGTAACCTAAGAAAAAAGCAGGTGAAACAATGGATGATAAAGAAAAGCGGGAATACACTGATTTTTCAAATGTAGAAGATATGAGAAATTTTATTCTGCCTGAAATTTTTCCGGAAGGGCCTTACGGTGCACCAAGAGGCAAATATGAACCTGTGGAAAATAAAAGCTCTGAATGGAAAGAAGGACAGCGTTATTACAGTGCGTTTAACTATGAGTTCAAATCGCTGCATCAGAACCTGCCGCGCCAATATCCAGGGGCACATCCCACTCATGATGATCCTGAGAAAAATGAAGAACCTCCCTATACAGGTAAATAAAAATGAAGTTTCGTATGAGAGCGAATTAAAAATAAGCCGGAATTTTTCCACGGCTTATTTTTTTATTCTTTTTAAGACAAAGTGTGCACAGCCAAAATTACAATACTCAAAAATGTATTCGTCTAGCGTGCTTATCTTCGTATCATAGGACGCTTTTTGGTTTTGATCATCAAAAAAACCTTTAAGCCTGAGCTGATTATAACCCCAGTCCCCAACAATGTAATCATACTTATTTAAAATTTCTGAGTAACGTGCTTTAAAGGCTTCTTCATTGAACCCGTTCTTTTCGTCTTTAATGAGCTCAAATGTATGATTTTGAACCGTTATCACTACTATCACCTCACATGAAAGATGCTTTATTTACTATCATAATCGATTTCCCCATCAATTGCTAAGAAAGATTATGGCTGTTTTGGCCAATCTAAGGGTAAGGAGGTGTTTGCGATGAAGAAAATCGCGTTCACGGCGTCGTTATTATGTATGTTAATCATGACAGGATGCCAAAATGCTGCAAGGGAAAATGAATTGTTAGAAGATAGCGGAAATACCGTTAATGTAAATAACGAAAACGGTATGAAAAATGGAAAAAACAATGATTCAGGTTTTGGTTATGTCCGGCATGTAAAAAACAATCTGGCTGAAGAAGATGATTTCAACAAAGTACCTGGTGTTGATCACGACCAAGTTGCTAATGATATTTCAAGCTTAATTGTTCAGCTTCCCAATATTCAGGATGTTGCAACGCTTGTAACCGATGAAGAAGTGCTGATCGCGTATCAGACCGATTCTAAAAATCGAAATGAAACAGCTGATCAGGTCAAAAAAACTGCGATTTCCGTTGTTCCCAGATACTATCATGTATACCTCTCAGATAATCCTGAAATGATTAAGCAAATTGAAGGATACTCAGGTCTTGATCCAAACAACCGGGACATTGATCAAATCATTAATACAACAAAAAAAGAAATGCTGAAATCACCTCAGGGACGTAAATTAAATTCTGGAGAAAATGCAAATGGTGAAGGGTACGGCGAAACGAACGAAAACCTCGATCAGGACATGAAGGATAATTACGAACAGACTAGGTATAAACAGAAAAGCGGAACCGACTGAATAGACCCGACAGACAGATAAGAATTCACCCGAAAAGTCCGGTTTTGACTTTTTGGGGGAATTTGTTCTGGCCGAGGGGCTAGGAGGTGGAGCTGGACAAAGAAAAGCGGAACCGACTGAATAGACCCGACAGACAGATAAGAATTCACCCGAAAAGTCCGGTTTTGAGGGGGAGGGCCAGGAGACGAGGTCTTGATTAACAGCTAAATGAATTCTCTCTTTACTAAAACAAAGTACCCGCATCAAGGATGCAGGTACTTTGTTTAATATTTAAGCCTATTACGCCTGTGCTTGTCTTGCCTTTGTCGCTGCATTTACCTGCTCATCAGCATGGTATGAAGAACGCACAAGCGGACCAGCTTCACAATGGCTGAAACCTTTGCTCATAGCGATTTCGCGAAGTTCTGCGAATTCTTCAGGTGTATAATACTTTATGACTTTAAGATGTTTTTTCGAAGGCTGCAGATATTGGCCAATTGTCATGATATCCACATTATTCGCACGCAAATCATCCATTGTTTCGATGATTTCTTCTTTTGTTTCACCAAGACCGATCATTAAGCTTGATTTTGTCGGAATTTCAGGCTGCATTTCTTTAGCCCGTCTCAAAAATTCAAGGGATCGATCATATTTCGCACGGGCACGAACTCTTGGAGTCAAACGTTTTACAGTTTCAATATTATGATTCAGGATATCTGGTTTTGCATCCATAAGCGTTTTTAAGTTTTCCTCAATTCCACCCATATCCGATGGAAGAACTTCAATGGAAGTAAACGGATTTTTACGACGTACTGCGCGTACTGTTTCTGCGAATACATTCGCACCGCCATCACGTAAATCATCCCTTGCTACAGCTGTAATAACAGCGTGCTTTAAATTCATTAATGCTACTGAATCTGCAACACGCTCCGGCTCTTTCAAATCAAGTTCATTAGGCAAACCTGTTTTGACAGCACAAAAGCGGCAAGCACGCGTACAAACATCACCCAAGATCATAAATGTTGCGGTACGTCTTACAGCCCAGCATTCATGAATATTTGGACATTTTGCTTCTTCGCAAACAGTGTTAAGTTTGTTTTCACGCATAATTTTTTTTAAGCCTGTGTAATTTTCATTTGTGTTCAATTTTATTTTTAGCCAATCCGGCTTTCTCAGGTATTCCTCTTTTTTTGCCATCTGAATCATCTCCAGTATGTATTTATAAGTATTCCTCTGTTTTTTCTGCGAATTAACAGCATAAAAGGAAAATTTCAATAAAGCATGTACATTAGTCACTTTAACATAACAAAGTTAGGTAGGACAAGGGAAAGAGATTACATCAATTTCTAACATTTTCTACATATGATTTTTCATTATTACACCAAACTAAGATTATGAAAATGGTTTAAAGGAGACCGGTAGTGTGAGAAAAATATGGATCCTGTTAGTTCTCTGTCTTTTCTGTACTTCTATCCCGCATCGGGTATTGGGAGCAGATAAAAGTATAGAGCAAATCAATCAAGAAAGAATGAACTTATTTAAAAAAGCTGAAACCATAACACAAATTCCCTGGTACGTACTGGCATCTATTGATCAGTATGAGCGTAATGTAAGAAGAACCCGGAATGATATACCTAAGGCAAAGGGTGTCATTGGAATATATGTAAGGCCTGAGATTTGGACAGGCATGCAAAACCCAGATAAACTTGACCAAAATCCTGCGAGTATTGCATTGTTCGGAGGAATTGGCATCGATGGAAATGATGATGGTAGAGCAGATCCGAATAATGACGAAGATGTATTATTTACATTCGCATCCTATTTGCTTTCTTATGGAACAGATCTTGAAAATATTAAAATTGGTCTCTGGGATTATTATCAGCGTGACAAATCAATAGGACTCATATCAGGACATTTAAAGCTTTTTCAAAAATACGGAAGACTTGACCTTGATCAGCATTCCTTCCCAGTGCCACTCCGCTTTAACTACAGTTATAAAAATACGTGGGGAGATGCAAGAGGCTGGGGAGGCCTCAGAATTCATGAAGGAACAGATATTTTTGCAAACTATGGTGTCCCTGTACGTTCTACATGTTTTGGCATCATTGAAATGAAGGGATGGAACCGTTTCGGAGGATGGCGGCTCGGAATACGCGACAGCTCCAATACCTATCATTACTTTGCCCATCTGAATGGATTTGCTGAAGGGTTACAGGTTGGACAAATTGTTGAGCCGGGACAGCTGATTGGTTCTGTCGGCAGTTCGGGGTATGGCCCGCCAGGAACATCTGGAAAATTCCCGCCTCACCTTCACTACGGAATGTATAAGGATAACGGCAGAACAGAATGGTCTTATGACCCATATCCGCAATTAAAAGCTTGGGAACGGGCTGAATATAGGAAAAAAAAGTAATAACAAAAAGAGTCAGCTCAATAATGGCTGACTCGCATTTTGTTATGATTTTTTCGCTTGTATTACTGCATGTGCTATGCTGGCGGCCAATCCGCCCCATATAACAATCATTCCAACAACCATCATAGTAATTGCTCCGCCGCTCATTAGCGTGATACCTCCTTGTCAATTGGAAGCTGGGCCGTTTCTTTTTTCCAAGTGATGAAGGAGAAAAGGATTCCTGCAAGCAGCGCTCCTGCTGCAACCAGCCAGCCTGAATATAAAAGGAAATCGCTAGTGTATGCTCCGTCGCCATATGGCTCAGCTCTAAGTTTATCAAACATCATATAGCCCAATACAATTGGCGTAACAACCCCTAAGCATATTTTCCACCAAGAACCAAGCTGAATATCTGAAATTTGATTTGCGTGTTTTTGAAGATCTGTTAATTGTCTTAACACCCACACAACAACTATAACCTCCACAAATCCTGCAAGTGTTACACCGAAGCTGTTAATGAACTCATCTGCAACGTCCAGGAAATTAATTCCGCCTCTTGTCGCAAATAAAAGGGAAATGACAGCTGAAACTCCTCCGCCGGCTAAAACAGCCTTTGTGCGAGAAATATTGAACTTGTCCTGAACGCCTGCTACAAAAGTCTCAACAATTGAAATGAGTGACGTTAATCCTGCAAGTGTAAGGGACGCAAAGAATAAGAAGCCAAAAAATCCATTAAATGCAGGAAACTCATTAATAATTTGAGGGAATACAACGAAAGCAAGTCCAATTCCTTTCGTAACCACTTCATTCACCGGAACTCCTTGCTGCATGGCCATGAATCCTAATGCACTGAATACACCGATACCTGCAAGCAATTCGAATGCAGAGTTCCCGAACCCAGTGATAAATGCGTTATTGGTAATATCTGATTTTTTCGGAAGGTAGCTTGAATACGTAACCATGATTGCAAATGCAATAGACAAACTGAAGAAAATCTGTCCATACGCTGCAATCCAGACTTTACCGCTGAAGATCGTGTCCCAATTCGGTTTGAAAAATGCTTCTAAACCTTGTGCTGCACCTTCTAAAGTTAACGCACGAATGACAATAATTAAAAATAAAACGACTAAAGTAGGAATAAAAATTTTGTTGGCTCTTTCGATTCCTTTTTTAACACCTGCAAATAAAACAGCCAATGTAACAATCCAAACAATCAAGAGAGGCAATAACACACCAGGAGCAAATCCCCCTAACTCACCTGGAGCAGCAGCCTGCAAATAATCTTTAAATAAGAAGCCTTCAGTGTCGTCTCCCCAGCTTAAATTAAACGAAAATGCACTATAAGAGATAGCCCAGGCGATAATAACAGAATAATAAGTTGAAATGACAAATGCGATTGCGACCTGCCACCAGCCAAGCCATTCAAATTTTTTGCTCAGTCTTGCATATGTTAATGGTGCAGAACCACGATATTTATGACCAAGAGTAAATTCCATAACAAGAAGCGGAATACCCGCTGTTAATAACGCGAACAAATATGGAATGAAGAAGGATCCTCCTCCATTTTCATATGCAACTCCAGGAAATCTCCAAATATTCCCTAACCCAATTGCTGATCCGACAGCTGCCAATATAAAACCTGCCCTTGTTCCCCATTCTGGTCGATTCTCCATTATGCATTCCTCCTGATTGCTTTTAAAAAATTGAAGAGTGTAAATTTTTATTATTTTCTGATATATTATGACTTATTTCATTATAATCCGACATTTTTCCTATGTCAAAAAACTTTTTTAAATTTTACTATATTAAAATGATAATGCGTTCCTGTATTAAGTGAATTAATAAGGTGGTATGATAGATGTTTATAAAAAAGCAAGCACAAACTTAAATCTAACGGAACTGAAATCGCTTTTTTCCATTAAAAAAGACAGAGTCATTTTGATCCCTGTCTTAAACCTTCAATATTTTATCTTCCTGATGATCCCTCTGGAACATCGATCGCAGGCGGAGAACCTGCCCCGCCTCCATTATAATAGCTTGGGACCTGACCTTGTACTGCTTTTATCGCAATTGGAATTGTATTTTTGACGGTTGCCGTTTTAGTAGAAAAGGGGATTACCACTTCTACATTTACTACGATTTCAACTGCAATTTCAATTAAAGCATTGTTAATGCCATATTGCTGGATGGTTTCTTTTACGTCAGTCTGTACTTCCCCTACAACATAGAAACGAACAGGAACCCTTGGACCTAAGTTCCCTATTAGAGCATTATTGGTTGCCTGACCGAGGGGGATGGAATAGACAATTCCTTCTCCTTGCTTGCTTTTAGCAATCTTTTCTCCTTCAGGAAGATCAAGTGCATCTACGTTCCCTTCAGAAGCCTGCTTTAAATTCATTTGTATTTTATCGGTTGTTTCCGCAAGAACGGTTTGGATATATTGAGCATTAAAATCAATGGTCGTGACCGTGCCATCTGCATTCGTATCAACTACAAAAAGCTCATTTACATTCAAATCTTTTTTCACATCTTTATTGATTGCATTTTGGATAACAAGCGTTGCAATCCGCTTTGTTTCCGTTTCTGCAACTGTCATTAGCGTCGGTTCTATACCTTTATTAATAATCCAGAGACCAGCTGCTGTTGAAAAAATGAAAAATACGAGTGTTAAAAGGAATACGTAACGAAAAGGAAGAGGTCCTTTTCTGGATGGGCGACTGCGGAATCTGGCCAAAAATAAATCCCCCCTTCATGCTATATGTATGCAGTCTAGGGGGGATGTACGCATTATTTTTATGATTGGGACGGAATTACATGCTATCTTACCCGATGTCATGCTTCCGTAATAGATTCAGATCATTCTTAAAAGTGCTTCTCTGCCGCTCATCCCTACATGAATGCCGCGATTCTCCGCTTCAAATGTTATGGATTCCAAAGGTGCATCAAGAAGCTGTTCAATGGTACGGACGCCGACGGCACGCCCAGCAATAATTCCGCGGTCTTTTAATTTTTCATTCAGCAAAGCAACATCAAGTGCTCCGCACATAATATATCCTTTTTCACTTGTCACAGCCATAAAGTTTGTTTTCGGCAACTTGATCGTGATAGCAGTAAATTGATTATTTTCAATTATTATTGATGTCATTGATACCATCGTTCTTTCACACTCCCTTCCTTCTACAATTTATGAAGGATGAAGACATGGAGTGTAGAAATTAGGCATTCTTGTATGTTTGTACCTGTTTTAGCTTCCAGGCGAGCAAATCACGAAGCATTTCTGGCATAAAATAAGTCTTTTTCTCAGCGTGCCCAATTTCAGGATAGAGAACTCCAAGAGTAAACATATCTACTGTAGCAACAGCATAGGTCCGATCAGGATCAATAGGTTCACCAAGAATCGTAATCTCCTTCACATGAAGAAGGCCATCGGCTAATCGTTCTGATCTGACCTTGATCCCGTCAAAAACCATTGTTCCCATGACTTTCCCGCGAAATCCCAGGCCTTTTAGCTGGAGCTGCTCCATTCTCTTACTTCTCGCTTCTATAATCACTTCTTTTAACACATCGCCCTTTAAATAAACGGTGCAAGGATTGATGGGATGCGGACAAATTCTATGCAGATCCTTTTTCGTAACAGGACCTTTCTTAAGCGGCTCGAGCAGCATCCCTGCATTTACCATACTGACTTCTGCGTTGCACCACTCTTTTATTGCAGTTGCCAAAAATTGCGGAAATTCTGATGGCTGAAACCAATCCAATCCTAAATCTTCTTCTAAAACGGCAACAGTTTCTGAAAGAATTACATCACTCTTACGCTTTTCTTTCAAAAGAAATTGCTTTGTTTCTCCACATTCTTGTTCAGCTTCTATGTTGATAACATCCGCTGACTTGTTCAGCAATCTGTGGTTATTATCCACAGATAGAGCAACATGTCCAATTAATCCACAATTTTTCCCTGCACCTGTTAATAAGGTGCCGTAAAGCATTTTTCCCTTTTCAAAAATATGATGAGTGTGAGCTCCTAAAATGACATCTATTTCTGGAAACTCTTTTGCGATAATTTCATCATCATTTATTCCTAAATGTGAAAGCAGGATAATGATATCTGCCTCCTCTTTCACCTGTTCAAGCGTTTCAAGCAAGCTTTGGAAAGGATCTTTAATGATCCAGCCCAGTAATTTGTAGAATTTTTCATAATAAACGCTTACTCCTAGCAATGCTGCTTTTGTTCCATTAGAGAGAGTTATGATTTCAAATGGCTTTACCCAATCCGGCCGTTCTCCAAATTCTGTGTATAAATTTGAAAGGATCACTGGAAACTTTGCATGTGAATATAATGTGTTTAATGCTTCATGCGGAAGTGTAATCCCTTCATTGTTGCCGATTGTTGCTGCATCATACTCCAGATCATTCAATAGATCCACATTCACTTTACCTTCTGATGCCTCTGTAATGGGATGAACACGATCGAGATGGTCGCCTACATCCACTAACAGCATATCTTCTCCATTTGCTGCATGCTTTTTTTTCATTCTTTTTATATAGTGAGCTACTTTCGGCCAGTTATCAAAATAGCTGTGCAAGTCATTTGTATGATATAGATGAATGGTCTCTGCCATTTGCATTCTCCTCATTATTAAAAACTGTTTTCACAGGTTACATAGCAATTTCTAAAATTGCTTGTATGATAATACGATTGAAAAGCAACAAATCTTTTAGAAAAGCCTTATCTAAAAATACCTTCATAAATCAATTTCAATCCAACCACAATCAAGACAAGACGCAGCAGATTGATTAAGGTTTTGCCTGATAGCCTTGTCGCAATATAAGCACCGGCTTTGCCGCCTACCCACGCTCCTGGTATTAAAGCAAGCGCAAAAAGCCAGTTTACGTTTCCAAGAGCAATATGGATGACTGAGCTTGATATTCCAGATAAAAAGATGATAAACATAGATGTTGCAACGGCGATGTGCGCCGGGAATAAAAAGAGCAGAACCATAGCAGGAACCAGTAAGGATCCTCCTCCAATCCCAAATAAGCCTGAAATAAATCCGACGGCAAACGATATGAAAACAGCTGGAACAGGCCTATAGAAGTAGGAGGCTTCTGCTCCATCATCATTCAGATAGGAACGAATCACATCATTTGCACCTGGTTCCCTGTATTTTGGCTTCAACCTGTCTCTCAACATTAATAAAATAGAAACAGCGATCATAAAAATTCCAAAATAAAGGGAAAAAGATTCAACATTTAAAAATTTATTCACATAAGCTCCAATTAGTCCGCCCGGTCCGCTTCCAATAAAAAAGATGAATCCGCTTTTGTAATCTACTTTTTTTACCTTCATGTATGCCAACGTAGATGATAATCCCGTAAAAATAACAACAAGTAAAGAAGTTCCTACTGCTGTCTGCGGGGTAACATTTTCAAATATTGTAAAATAGGCTGAAGAAAACAGCATAGCTGGTACTACTATAATCCCTCCGCCCAAACCAACTAGACTTCCTATTGTTCCAGCAATAAATCCGATAAGGACAAGAAATACCCATTCCATAAGCAACTCATTTCCCTTCATTCTCACTGAACAAATCAAGCTGCCTTGGGGCTAATCCCTTATATTCTATGTTCAGAAGCTGAATCATTTGTTTTGCATTATCCGCTGCATCTCCGCCAGAATTATTATTAAATAGCAGGTAAATATCCTTTGTGGTTCTTTTTAATTCAGCTAAATGCTCTCCCCACTCCTTCAGTTCCTCCTGATTGTACCGATAGAGATATCTGACTTCCCGCCAATCCTGCCCATTAGCAGGCTTTGTCCATCCATGCACATTCCGGCCATGCATCCGAATCAGGGTTCTATCTTTATCTGTTGCTCTCAGTACAGCCGGGATAGATCCGGTTCCTGCCTGAGGCTCGTCGCAGATGCTGTGAATCCATTTCTCTTCTTCCATAAAAGAGAGTGTTTTCTCATATGTATTTGGTTCAAACCATGATTGATGCCTGAATTCCAAAGCAACTGGGATTGTACCCATTCTCTCACGGCACCATCGCAAATAACTGACATTTTCTTTTTTGCAGTCAAACCATGGCGGAAATTGAAATAAAACCATTGCCAGTTTATTTGCAGCTTGATATGGCTTGATTGATTGATTAAACGCAAAGAACATCTCTTCTTTCGTATCGAACGGGATATCTCCACGCTGATGTCCTGTCATGCCCTGATAGGCTTTTACAATAAATTTAAAGGAATCTGGAGTATCCCTCACCCATTTTTCGGCATTGCGCTCAGGCTGAACAGCATAGAAGCTGGCATCCACTTCAACAATTGGAAAATGTCCAGAATACTCCTTTAGCTTATCACCTGAAGCAATGCCCCTATGATAGAGCGTATCATGATCTCCCCAGCCTGTAAGTCCTATGTATATCAAGGCAATCCAGCCTCCTTTATTCCGTTTAACGGGCATTACAATCCCTATTGATGAAAGTTTCACTTTATCCTTACATAATACTACAAGCTATTTTTATTTTCATTTATAGATGATTTTACAAAAAGAAAATATATGTTGTATTAAGCGTAAGGGGAAAAAAAGATTATTCTATATTCCTATATTAACGGTGTTTTTCTAGTTACACTTGGTATTTAAGCTTTTCATCTTTAATTTAGGCTGTTTTTTCACATTGATTATTGTTTTTGGTTATTAGTTGTACCCGTGGATTTCCGCCTTTATGAAAAGAACCTAAATTTAAGTTGAAACGCCTTTGAGATGATGCTTGAATTCCAGGATGGCGGCTGCTTATTTTCAAAAATAGGGCTTTCATTTTCGATAAAGCATCTCTTTTTTGCAAAAATGAGGCTTTTATTATCGAATTTGTACGTTTTATTTTCATTTTTACAAAAATACCCTTTTTAAACCACTAAAAAAGCTCGCCTTAAAAAGACGAGCTTTTTTTCATTCTATTAACCGAACGAGAGTTTTCTAACTGTTTTTTGCAAGTAAAAAAATCGCATTAAACCAACATTTTTATATTTTGTATATCCAAACCTCTTCAAACTTTTTTAGTATAAGTCGGCACAAAATCGGCACGTTGATCATCTTTAAAGAGGTCAGTTTCTACTTATAATAACATAATCGCAAGAAAAAGAATCGTTCCTAACATGATAATTATATCTTTATCAGCTTCATCAAACCAGACGTCTTTTATTTTGAAACATTCTTTTATACTTGCCCGTATATTAAATATGCGTGTCGATAATTTGGGAGGATATGAGGAGAAATAAGTTTGTCCATTAACAAGATTAGAAATTTGATTTCTCAACTAAAAAAGACAAGGACGGCAAACCTGCCCAAATCCTTATCTTTTCTGATTTTATGAAACTCTATGGGATTCACAACCCCAAGCAGACGAGGTACCGGAAACCTATTAATCTCATTTTACCCTCTCCGTTCAAGATTTGCCTTTCCATAAATTTATATATTTAACTTACCTCTATTGAATGGTCATTCTATTATTTCCGTCAACGAGTGACCATTCTGTTTGCAAAATGGTTTGCAAAAAAACACTCAATAGAGTATGGGTTAAAATTTAAATTAAAACAGTATTTGTAGCCTTGAAATTAAGTTTGATTAAAAAACTCTATAAACCTTGATAAAAGAACAAATTAGAAAAAGCGTGTTTTGAAAAAAAGATTGATCATTTCTGTGAACCTTATTCAATTAAAGCACCCGATTGTTGAAGATCCTCCTAGAGCATCCACGCTGCATGGATATTCCAGAAAAGCCCCCGATTGTGAAATAAAGGACACGATCCACTATTTGTGAATTGCGCCCGATTGCTGAACAACTAATAAAGGATTAATAAACGCGTCTTCTTATTAAAATCACTCAGTGCACATATAATTCTGTTTTAAAAGGATCTATAATTGATCTTATTTTTTCTCTACATAGATACTAAAGACACCTAAGACAAATAATAAAATAACACCGAGTAAAGTTGTTGTAGACCAAGATAATCTTGGATCGAAAAGTTGAAAGAAAAATGTAAACACAGGTATGAAGCAGAGCGACATCATCACTAAGAACGTCTCACAATATTGAATACCTTTCTGTAATAAATACATTGGGATTAAGACACCTGCAATTGTTACAAGCAAAATCCACTGTACGTTAGTAAAAATATAGTCAACCAAAATATCGTAGGTGAAAATAAAAGATAAAAGTACGATACCATAAAAACGGTGTGTTAAAATCATAGAACTTGTCCACCCGGCCGAACTTAATAGCTTTGAATAGTTCGTACAGAGTACAGCTCCTAGACCACAAAAAACACTAGCTATTACACCTAAAATAGTATTTATATTTTGATTCATTTGAACACCAGAATTACCATTAAAGATAGAAATGATTAATAAGAAGCATGCTAACAAAGTACCCAGTGCAATTCCCCACTGCTCTTTAGCGACAATCTGTCGCTGTGTTAATGCAAGGAAAATGACAAATAATGGTCCTAACCCCATTTCAAGCGAACTAACGATTGCTGGTTCAATGAATTTCAATGCGAAGTAAAATCCCATAAAGGCTATTACAGAGGCCAAATTTAACTTAAGCAGCGATTGCCATGTTGATTTCCATTTATATTCTACTTTTTGATTTCTCGCAAAAAAGGAAAAAAAGCAAGCAGTCAAAAAGAAACTGATGCCCGTAAATACAAATGGATGCAAATTTTGTACACGGCTTGCGTAAAATACTTGACTAGTTGCAGTTAATAAAGCTGATAACAATAGCGCAATTACACCTATTGTATAAGTTCGTTTTTCAGAAATATTCTCTTTAAGCCCCATTTTTATATTCCTCAATTTCCTATGTATATATTAAAAAAATCATTCTAATTTTAACATGAATATCAAATTTTTCCTCATAGGCGTTATTCAACAATCAGGCCCTTTAGGGGCTCGATCCCGTCCGCAATACTGTTCACCCCCTACTTGCAGAAACTTGTTTGAGGCTGGTTGGGACATAGATCTCGTATAACAAGCGAAGCTATGAAACTACAAGTTAGGAATAGGGGCTACTGGCAAATCTATTAAGGGAAGTGATGAATTATATTAACAAATTACAAAATACCAAATACTTCCATAATCATATATTTAAAGGTAGGATATTTGGCATGCCTTCATTTATCTTAACATACCTAAAATCTTATTCCTTTAAAGAGGATTACTCCAAATCCTGCATATGTATTTACTTCAGTATTTCCCATACCTTTCATACAACAATCCTTTTCCTATTCAATATCATCGGAACAAAGAAATCTAAGTCAAGCTTTTAGCTCAATCATAATATTTTTCAATTCCTCATACAATGGACAAGGGGTAGGAATCCTTTAAGGGGGAAATGGCAAATGGGACATAATATTATGGAACAAAAAGGATCCTAAATATATATGAAAACACTCGAAACATATTTTTATTTAATTTGTGGAGCTTTTTTACAAGGAATGTCAATGTCTTTATTTTTATTCCCACACTCCATCCCTTCTGGTGGAGGAGCTGGGTTGGCTATCCTGATGAATCATTTCTTCCACTTACCACTTGGTTTCGCCCTATGGTTAGCAAATGCCGCCTTTTTAATATTTGCTCTGAACTTTTTTGGGTTTACATGGACTTTACGAACATTGTTTTCTGTCGCAGTTACTTCAACAACTGTCAGCACGATAACAACTCAGATTCCTCATTTTCATGTTCATATCCTCTTTGATATTTTAGTCGGAGGACTTATATTTGGAATAGGTGTCGGTATACTCATTCGAAAGGGTTCTTCTAGCGGAGGGATGGTTATTCCAGCCTTAATGATTTCCACCTCTCGAAAATGGAGCCCTGGTAAAGTAATGATGGGGATCAACCTATTAATATTCCTACTTACATCCATTGTCATTGATTATAAAATTGTAGCCTACGCAATCATCTGTCAGTTGATTTCGACGAATGTCATTGATTTCATATACAAATTTAGATTTCATAAAATTAACTTTTTATCCCCAAGTTGGCGAAATAGATAAGGTTGTCAGTTACGTTTTTTTCTCATTCTCCTACTTGTTAGGAGGCATCGGATAAAACCTCAGACAGCCTTTTCCTTATTTCATATCTATTTTCTGCAAGCTCATTTTCAATTCCTCCATATTTTCACTTCCTTTATTTTTTCTATAATTCATTAAAGATCAAAACGTTTATGAATAAGGTATGATTTTTTCTCCTTATGTCTATTATGTGGATAGCCTATTAGGAAATATTTGATATATGATGAAGGGTGAATTATGGAACAGCAAAAAGATAAGAAAGTGCTAGTAAATACAAATATTGAAGAAAATGTAGCCTATTTGCGTAATGAACTGGGAGTAGACAAAAGTTTTGATGTTATCCATTTAGATGTTGAGTATGCGGAACACAAAATGGCTATGTTTTTAGTAGATGGTTTGGTTAAAGACGATCTTCTACATCTATTAATGAAATTTTTAGCAAAAGTAACAAAAGAAGATCTCGAAAAGGATGTACTCAAAAAACTTTTAAGAACTTATATTCCTTATATTGAGATAAATACAACTGACGATTTAAACGAAGTCATTAGTGGGGTTTTATCAGGCCCGACCGCTCTAGTAGTGGACGGCATTGATGAAGTTATTTTAATTGATGCAAGGACCTACCCTGTTCGAGGACCTGAAGAACCTGATACGGAGAGAGTTGTTCGAGGTTCAAGGGATGGTTATGTTGAAACTATTGTTTTTAACACAGCCCTAACGAGAAGAAGAGTAAGGGATCCTTCACTCCGTATGGAATTTATGCAAGTTGGCCGGCGTTCCAAAACGGACGTAGTACTTTGTTATATAGAAGATATTGCTGACACTGACATGGTCAAAAAATTGAAAAATACAATATCCCAAATTGACACGGACGGTCTTCCAATGGCTGACAAAACCATTGAAGAATACATCTCCGGTAGTTTTTGGAATCCTTTTCCTGTGGTACGTTTTACCGAAAGGCCTGATACAGCAGCAACTCATCTTTTTGAAGGTCATGTCATTATTTTTGTTGATGGCTCACCTTCTGCCATGATCACACCAGTTACCTATTGGCATCACCTTCAGCATGCTGAAGAATACAGAAATAATCCAATCTCAGGGGCTTACCTAAGATTTGTACGTTATTTAGCAGTTTTTGTATCCATTTTTCTATTACCTTTGTGGTATTTATTCACGATTGATCCGAATCTCTTACCAGAAGGATTGGATTTTATTGGTCCTAATAAACAAGGAAATATCCCCTTGATAATGCAGTTCATGTTAATTGAAATAGGTCTCGATATGCTGCGTATGGCGGCCATTCACACCCCTACATCACTCGCAACAGCACTTGGTCTCGTTGCAGCATTAATGATTGGACAAATCGCTGTTGAAGTGGGTTTATTTACCAATGAAGTAATTTTGTACTTTTCTATTGTTGCCATAGGTACTTTCGCCACACCAAGTTATGAGCTCGGCCTTGCCAATCGACTTGTAAGAATTGTACTTTTAATACTAACTGCTATATTCCATACCCCTGGTTATATGGTTGGTACTGCTTTATTTATAATTTTTCTAGCAAGAATGGAATCTTTAGGTGTTCCATATTTATGGCCGTTTATTCCGTTTAATTATCGGGCCTTCCGTGATGTACTCGTACGCACACCAATCCCATTAAAAAACAGGCGACCTCGAATATTAAATCCTAAAGATCCTGATAGATAATGAAGATGTTAAATTGAGACTCTTTTGCTTATCTATAATAATAAATAATTGAAGATCCTAACAAAAAGGATCTTCTTTTTTATGAAAATCGTTCTATTATATTATTTTCATCAAAAGTTAGTGTATTGCATTCATTATTATGGACAGATATTTGATTCATTTGATTTATATGTCCATATTGTACTAATGAAATAAAGGCTCTAATCCATGAACCATGGCCAAATATAAGAATATTATTACTTTCTTTATACTTTTTTAAAAAATTTATGATCCGTTCTTCCAATTTAACTATTCTTTCACCTAATACTAACTCTCTTGGATTTTCTAGCCAACTCACTCCAAGCTCACTAATCATATTTCCTTTTGGACGACCTTCAAACCGTCCAAAATTCAATTCGTCCAATAAGACATCTGTCTTAGCATCCATTCCATATAATTGAGCTGTTTGATGTGTTCTTTTCAACGTACTTGCTAAAACGAATTCAAAAGGAGAAAGCTTTTTTAAATGTTGTTGATTGGTTTCAATTTTATGTTGAATATCCTCCGTAATAGGCAATATATCAATATCTTGTCTCCCTTGTAGCCAGGTTTTTACATTCCATTCTGTTGGGAGATGTCTTATAAGGGTAATTTGCATCTATCTTCCCCCAAGAAAAAGGTTTCACATCTTAAGCCACAACGCTGAGCTTCTAATTGCAGCACATCATGAATTTTTACATTCCCTAAGTTAACATTTGTTCCAATTTCATTGATGAAATACATTTGTTGTTTGGCTGTTGGTGCTTCAAAAATGACTCGATTTACATCAATCCCTTTGACTAATTCACATATTAGATTGGTTTTAATATTTCCATTTTTTTGATAAATCCCAGATGTTCCAGAATCCCTTCCTTCTGTGATCACATAATCACTACCGGCTTCTAATAAATGTCTGATTTCATTCTTCCATTCTAAGATCGACATATCTGATTCCGTATCCTTTGAACCAACTTCAGCCAAAACGTGAAAATCATTTTTAATTTTTGAGATCATTTCACATCGCTCTTGTAATGAAATATGAAAAGTCCCATTTGAAATTTCCACCAATTGTATTCCTAAAGTCTTCAAACTCTTCAAATATTCATCCACTTTATTTTGCATGTATGATTTTTCAAATAACGTCCCACCACAATACGTCTTAATACCATATTCTCTGTATAATTGAATTTTTCCCTTTAAGTTTGGAGTCACATATGCAGAACCAATGCCAATTTTTGCTATATCTATAAAAGAGTGATAATCATGTAATATACTCTTTAACTCTCCAATCGAAATTCCTAAATCAATAATCGATGTAAGACCAAATTTTCTTTTTCCAACTGCTCTATTAGGCAATTCTAAAAAATCCATCCTCATGCGCCTCCTCTATTTACCACAGAATAGATTATTCAAAAAATGGGTGAATGTGTAGATTTTGGGCTTTTACCCATAAAAAGAACTGAAGGTAACAATGAATAAACGGTCCTACAACTCCAAACAATAAAATGATACTTCCATCGATGGGGAATTCTCCCCAATACGTGGTTTGTGTTTTTAGATTCTAAAGGATCAGAGGTGGAATCAGTGCCAAAGAAAAAACATAAAGGCATGACAATTACTGCAATAGGATCTATTCCGCTTATTCTCGTGCTAGGGAATTCAATGTTAATACCTATCTTGCCAAAAATGAAAAGTGAATTAGACATCTCACAATTTCAAACAAGTTTACTGATATCAGTTTTTTCCATAAGTGCCGCTATCATGATTCCGATATTAGGTTATCTCTCTGATCGCTTTTCACGAAAGGCAATCGTCATTCCTGCTCTCATTCTCTATGGCTGTGGAGGTATATTAGCCGGAGCTGCAGCCGCATGGTTTTCCAATGCCTACACTTGGATTCTTGCGGGACGTATTATACAAGGAATTGGGGCAGCTGGAACAACATCCATGGCGATGGCTTTGACGGGAGATTTATTTAAAGGTGGAGAACAAAGTAAGGTTTTAGGATTAGTTGAAGCTTCAAATGGATTCGGAAAAGTCGTTAGTCCTATTATCGGTTCATTACTTGCTCTTGTTGTCTGGTATGCTGTTTTTTTTGCCTTTCCTATTTTTTGTTTAGTTTCAATTCTATTAACGATGTTTTTTATTAAGGAAAAAAAAGCAAACAAAGAACCAACTCCTATAGGAAAGTATGTAAAAGGACTCGTCTCGGTTTTTAAAACAGAAGGACGTTGGATTCTTGTTGCTTATTTAGCAGGTGCAACTTGTCTATTCACCTTATTTGGGATTTTATTTTATATTTCTGACATTCTTGAGAAGGATCATGGAATTGATGGTGTGCTAAAAGGTGCTATTTTAGCCATCCCCCTCTTATTTATGACAATAACTTCTTATTTAACAGGTAGTAAAATTGGAAAAAAAATGAAGCGAATGAAATCTTTAATTGTATTTGGAATGTTACTTATGACAATTTCTTTTGCAAGTCTCGTGTTTTTTACGAACTTAATCCCATTTTTCGCTGTACTTGTTATAAGTAGTATTGGAACTGGGCTTGCACTACCATGTATTAACAGCTTTATAACAGGTTCCGTCTCAACAGATAAGAGAGGATTTGTTACTTCTTTATACGGATCTGTAAGATTTTTAGGGGTTGCTATTGGACCACCCGTATATAGTACATTAATGGACTGGTCCAGAACAGGTATGTTTTTAAGTACGGCAGGTTTAACACTGTTAGTTGGACTACTGTGTTTGGTTTTTATTCACGTTGGTAAGAAAGAACCTTCTAAAGAAAAGAATAAGAAAAAGGATACACTATTTGATAAATTACAATTTACGTAAGGAGAGATTAATTTGCCAATCTATTTTTCTCCAGAGGTTTTAACCCCATATTTTCAAATATTAAATGTGGTGGATGCTAAGGATAAAGCAGTAGGGAATATAGCTTTTTTATTTGATGAAAAAAAGATGTATGTTTATGGAATCTTAGAAGAAGAAGGGGTTGGAGCTGATTTTAAAGATTTAGTAACTCCTTATATTAAAGGTTTATCTAAAGCAAAACCCGGAATAGATGTATTCTCTTGTGTTTATGTTGGATGTAAAAAAATCACAATTAATACTGAAGAGGAAGATGAAGAATAATACAAACCTTCTACAAACACAAGATTCTATTTATGAAAAAGACTGGATCATAGGAGCCGTTATTTTCAAACATTCATCCTATTTTAGAGCCTCTAAAATAGACTAGTCACACCAAAGACGAGAAAATTAAGCCGAAAATCATTGTGGATAAGAAGAATATACGCTTTAAGAGAACATAAAAAAGTTCAAGATCTAGTTATAGAGCGGTTAAGGGATGCTTAATATAACGATGACTTTATTTTTGCAAAAATGGAACGGCAATACGGTTATCCCATCGTCATTAAAACCGTTCAAAACAGGATGGCACGTTTGCTTGCCATAGCCTCCATGTAACCAAAGAAATGAAAAAAGAGGCTTCCCACAAGTTTGGTCAACTTATGAGAAGCCTTCGTTAATTATCCTAAAATTTCAGCAAAATGTGAGCATTCCATTCTCGCCTTACTCATAAACCCTTATATATCAAGGGTTGGAGGAGCAAGTTACATCATGCCGCCCATTCCGCGTTATTTATAATAGGAAGAAATTCGACTTAAAAAAACGCTAATTGACAAGCTTTTATGTTTTTTTGAATAATTCCCTTTGTGGTCCCAGGGTGTTTTTTTCTATAAACAGATAATTAGCAAAAATATACCCATGCAGTCCTGCTGCTCGAATCAGGAGCCAGTATTAAGTTTGTTTCACAACGATTGGGCCATAAAACAATCAAAACTACAGCCGACACTTACTACCTGGATATTACAGAGAAAATAGAAAAAGACGAACTTAAAAAGTTCGCCTCCTATACTAAACGCAAAATCTGAATCGGCACAAAATCGGCACAACAACTTTTTCTTAGGTTGTTTAATGGTTATCAAACATTGTCATGTCAAGGTTTGTAAAGGTTTAACCAATACTACCTTCCATTTCGAACTTGATTAAACGGTTCATTTCAACCGCATATTCCATTGGAAGTTCTTTTGTAAATGGCTCAATGAATCCCATAACGATCATTTCAGTTGCTTCTTCTTCTGAAATTCCGCGGCTCATGAGGTAGAATAATTGTTCTTCAGACACTTTTGAAACTTTCGCTTCGTGTTCTAAAGAGATGTTATCATTGAAGATTTCGTTATATGGAATCGTATCAGATGTAGACTGATTATCCATGATTAACGTATCACACTCAATGTTGGAACGTGCACCTTCAGCTTTGCGGCCGAAGTGAACGATTCCTCGGTATGTTACTTTACCGCCTTGCTTAGAGATCGATTTGGACACAATTGTTGAAGACGTATTAGGTGCTAAATGTATCATTTTCGCACCAGCATCCTGATGCTGGCCTTTGCCTGCTAATGCAATAGATAATGTCATACCGCGTGCGCCTTCTCCTTTAAGGATAACAGCAGGGTATTTCATTGTTAATTTAGAACCAATGTTGCCATCAATCCATTCCATTGTCGCATTTTTTTCACAAACTGCACGTTTCGTAACAAGATTAAATACGTTATTCGCCCAGTTTTGGATTGTTGTATAGCGGCAGTAGCCGCCATCTTTTACGATAATTTCTACAACAGCACTGTGAAGAGAGTTTGTTGTATAAACTGGTGCTGTACAGCCTTCTACATAGTGTACATGTGCACCCTCATCAACAATAATCAGTGTCCGTTCAAACTGACCCATGTTTTCAGAGTTAATACGGAAGTACGCTTGAAGCGGCGTATCCACTTTTATGCCTTTTGGAACATAAATAAATGATCCGCCAGACCAGACAGCTGAGTTTAGAGCTGAGAACTTATTATCCGTAGGAGGGATAATTTTCCCAAAATGCTCACGGAATATATCTTCATTTTCTTTAAGAGCTGTATCTGTATCTTTAAAAACGATACCCAGTTCTTCAAGATCTTCTTTCATATTGTGGTATACAACCTCAGATTCATACTGTGCAGATACACCAGCCAAATACTTTTGCTCTGCTTCAGGGATTCCTAATTTATCAAACGTGCGTTTAATTTCCTCAGGTACTTCATCCCATGAGCGCTCTGATTTCTCAGATGGTTTTACGTAGTACGTAATCTCATCAAAGTTAAGTGCCGCCATATCGCCGCCCCATTGAGGCATTGGCATGTTGTAGAAATGTTCCAATGATTTCAAACGGAAATCAAGCATCCACTGTGGCTCGCTTTTCATACGAGATATTTCTTCAACAATTTCCTTAGTTAATCCGCGCTTTGAACGGAAAATCGACACGTCTTTATCAGCAAATCCATACTTATAATCGCCGATTTCTGGCATTTTTTTTGCCATCCGTTTTCACTCCAATCATAGTAGAATGAGGTCTGCCCTCATTCTTAATCTTAAAAAGCTACGAAGGTTAAAGTTTCCGCATCTGTATCCAGCTACAGCGCCTAACTCCTCGATCAGTACAGATCTGCCATGCCTGAGCTAAACAAGGCGCTTCGCTTTTAGTTTTGGACCCCTTTTTCCATCGCCTTCCATGCCAGTGTTGCACATTTGATTCGTGCAGGGAATTTTGCAACACCTTGCAATGCTTCAATATCCTCAAGCTCAACATCATCATCGTATTCTTTTCCCAGCATCATGTCGGAAAAGATTTTAGAAAGCTTTAAAGCTGTTTCGACCGATTGACCTTTAATCGCTTGAGTCATCATTGATGCTGATGACATTGAAATCGAACAGCCTTCACCATCAAACTTTGCATCGGTAATATTGCCGTCTTCTATTTTCAGCGTTAAGCGAATACGATCGCCGCACGTTGGATTATTCATATCAATTGTTAAACTATCTTCGAGAACACCTTTGTTCCGCGGGTTTTTATAGTGATCCATAATGACCTGGCGGTACAGGGTATCCAGATTATTAAAAGACATTCGTGAAGTACTCCTTTGTTTTTATGATTCCTGTAACAAGCTTATCAACTTCTTCTTCCGTGTTGTACAGGTAAAAACTTGCACGAGCTGTCGAGGAAACATTCAGCCATTTCATTAAAGGCTGTGCACAGTGATGACCGGCGCGGACAGCAATGCCCTCAGCGTCTAATACTGTTGCTACATCATGCGGATGCACATCTTCAATATTGAATGTGACAAGACCAGCACGTTTTTTAGGACCGTAAATGGTGATGCCTTCTACTTTTGATAACCTTTCAAGAGCGTAGTCAGCCAGCTTATGCTCGTATGCCTCAATGTTTTCAAGACCGATTTCTTCAAGAAAATCAATAGCTGCACCAAGTCCAATTGCACCAGCAATTATTGGAGTTCCAGCTTCAAACTTCCAGGGAAGCTCTTTCCATGTTGACTCATAGAGTCCTACAAAATCAATCATTTCTCCGCCGAACTCAACAGGTTCCATGTTTTCAAGCAAAGCTTTTTTGCCGTAAAGCACTCCAATGCCGGTTGGTCCGCACATTTTGTGGCCTGAAAATGCAAAGAAATCACAATCTAAATCTTGCACATCTATTCTCATATGAGGAGCACTTTGTGCACCGTCGACAACCATAATTGCGCCTTTGCTGTGAGCAATTTCCGCAATTTCTTTAATCGGGTTTATTGTGCCCAAAACGTTCGAAACTTGCATGACAGAAACAATTTTAGCAGAATCTGTAATCGTTTCTCTTGCATCCTCAAGTGAGATTGTTCCATCTTCCTGCAGCGGAATGTACTTTAGAACGGCACCAGTTGCTTTTGCAAGCTGCTGCCATGGTATCACATTTGCATGATGCTCCATGTGAGTGATGACAATTTCATCGCCAGCTTGAAGATTTGCACGTCCATAGCTTGCCGCTACTGTATTCAATGCAGTTGTAGCACCGCGTGTGAAAATAATTTCTTCTGTCGTATTGGCATTTATGAATTTTCTAACTTTTGCGCGGGCTCCTTCATAGCCATCTGTAGCTTTCGTGCCCAGTGTGTGAACTCCGCGATGCACGTTAGAATTATATTCTCTATAATAGCGGTCTAATGCTTCAATGACAGGCAGCGGTTTTTGAGAAGTCGCTGCGCTGTCAAGGTAAACAAGATTCTGTCCATTTACTTGCTGATCCAAAATCGGGAAGAGTGAACGGATATCTTGGATATTCATTATTTAACTTTCCTTTCAATAACCTCAACAAGCTGCTTTTTTACGCCTTCAATAGGAAGAACTCTAACAACTGGTGCCAGGAAACCATGAATGACAAGGCGTTCTGCTTCCACTTTAGGAATACCGCGGCTCATCAAGTAATACAATTGAAGCGGATCAACGCGTCCTACTGAAGCAGCGTGGCCAGCTGTTACATCGTCCTCATCAATTAAAAGAATCGGATTTGCATCACCGCGAGCTTTTTCACTTAGCATAAGGACACGTGATTCTTGTTCAGCATTTGATTTAGTCGCACCATGTTCGATTTTTCCAATGCCGTTAAAAACAGATGATGCACTGTCTTTCATAACACCATGTTTTAAAATGTAGCCTTCAGAATTCTTGCCGAAATGAATCACTTTTGTAGTGAAGTTTTGGATTTGATTTCCGCGTCCTACAACAACAGATTTAGTGTCTCCATAAGATCCGTCACCCATCAGGTTTGTTGTATTTTCTGAAATCGTATTTCCATCATTCATTAAACCAAGCGCCCATTCAATGCGAGCATCTCGTCCTGCTGTACCACGGCGGTTTACATATGTTGTAACACCTTTATTCAAATGATCAACAGCACCGTATGTAACTTTAGCGTTTGAATTTGCAAACACTTCCGTTACAATGTTGAAAATAGATTCTTCCGTTTCAGTTGTTGAAATGTAATTTTCAACATATGTGACTGAACTGTTGTCATCTGCTACAACGATTACATGGTTGAAAAGAGTCGTCTCAGGGTTTTCATGTACGTAAACAGCTTGTAAAGGTACTTTAACCTCTACGTTTTTCGGTACGTATACAAAGACTCCGCCGTTCATAAAGGCTGCATGAAGAGCTGTTAAACGATGCTCGTCAACTTTCACGCCATTTGTCATAAAATACTTCTGAACCAGCTCAGAATGTTCACGTGCAGCAGTGTGAATATCTGTGAAAATAACGCCTTGATCTTTTAATTCTTTCGATAAAGAAGTATAAGCCGGTGTTGTATCAATCTGTATATATAAATTTTTGTTCTCATCTTCTAAATTAATCAGGGCTTTGACCTCGCCGCTTAATTCATTTAGCGATGTTAAAGCTTTACCATCAACAGAATGTGTTTGGAATTGTGTGAAATTCCATTTATCAATTTTCGTTTTATCCGGTCTTGGCATTGAAAGGTCTTCTGCTTTTGCAAGAGCTTGTAAGCGCAGTTCTTTAAGCCATTCCGGTTCACCGAGTTCGCTTGAGAAACTCGTGACATAGTCGTGATTGAATTTCGTCTCTACTGTCATCTTAATCCCCCTAACGCTTACGCTTCTTGACCAACAGTTTCGTCTTCGATGCCAAGCTCTTGTTTAATCCAATCATAGCCTTCTGATTCTAAACGCTGAGAAAGCTCTGGACCGCCTGATTTCACGATGCGGCCTTGCATCATAACGTGTACATGATCAGGTGTGATGTAATTCAATAGACGCTGATAGTGAGTGATGATTAAGCAGCCGAAATCTTCATTGCGCATTTGATTTATGCCTTTTGAAACGACTTTCAGTGCATCAATATCAAGACCTGAATCGATTTCATCAAGAATGGCAATCTTAGGCTCGATCATCATTAATTGAAGAATTTCATTGCGTTTTTTCTCTCCGCCTGAAAATCCTTCATTTAGATAGCGCTGTGCCATATCAGGATCCATCTCAAGGAATTCCATATTAGCATCCATTTTGCGGATGAATTTCATTAATGAGATTTCTTCACCTTCTTCTTTTCGTGCATTAATAGAAGAACGAAGGAAATCGGCATTTGTAACACCGCTGATTTCACTTGGGTATTGCATAGCTAAAAACAGACCTGCACGAGCGCGCTCATCTACTTCCATTTCAAGAACATCTTCACCATCAAGAGTAATGCTTCCTTGTGTGACTTCATACTTAGGATGCCCCATGATAGCAGATGATAATGTAGATTTACCAGTACCGTTTGGTCCCATGATCGCATGGAACTCGCCGCCTTTTATTTCAAGGTTTACACCTTTTAAAATTTCTTTCCCGTCAATTGCAACGTGTAAATCTTTAATAACTAAAGTAGAACCTGCCATAAATAACTATACCTCCAATAATCTATATAATCTCAATTTAATCATTCTCATTTTATTCTCATTCTAATTTTATAACAAATGAAATGTGAACACAACTTTTTCGGAGGCATTCATAATAAATAAAGAAAGGAATCAGTCTAAGACTGATTCCTTTCAAATTGTATCTTAATTCATTTTGCGTTCTAAAACTGCAAAGATCATTTTGCTCTTTTGATAATCTTTTTCACGATTCTTTTCTACTTCCATACGCTTTTCATGGTTTCTGCTGTAAACCGCATATCCCATTCCATGAGATTGCATTAACGCTTTTTCCATTTCTGCTGTGTAATTCAAATCAAGCTTTTGCTGACTTGCGTAGATAATGAATCAATCCCTTCAATCAATATAAATTAATTTTACCACCTGGGCAATTATGCCTCAAACTTCAAATGAATTGATATACAGGGATCACGTATCCTGAGCCTTCACCTATGCATTTAAGAATGGATTTATATTTAAATGCTCAAGCATGCTCAAAAATGCTATTGCTTAAGCTGATTGAGTTCTGTTATGCACTCTTGAACTAATGTGACGGATTGGCTCATAGCCGCTCCCCCGCCGAATGCAGCTGTCACTCCAACTGTTTCCAGAATTTCTTGTTCACTTGCTCCTTGATCCAGACATCCTTTTGTATGGTAAATGATGCAATATTCATCTTGCGAATAAATGCTGATGCCAAGAGCAATTAATTGTTTTTCTTTTTGCGAGAGCGTTCCTTCTTTAAAGCATTCTTGAGTAAAATCATTATAGAGACTTGCAAGCTCAGGCATTTTTTCCGTAAATATACCGAGACCCTCTTTGTAATTATGCAATGCTGCTTCACTAGAATTTCCGGCTTCAAATTGCTGCATCTTTTCAGCTCCATTCCTAATATTAATCATCGTTAGTATGCAAAAAAGAATGGAGATGTATGCGTAAAAGATCCTTCGAATCGCAGTTTATTCCTAATTTCTTCTATATTATATAGAAGAGTTTTTCATATAAAACAAGAGCATCCTTTAAAGGATGCTCTCTTGGTTCTTATTCTCCATCAACAGGCACGACTGCCCCTTCATATTTCTCTTCAATAAATGATTGAATTTCTTTTGAATGAAGAACCTCTACTAACGCTTTGATTTCTTCTTTGTTTTCGTCACCTTTGCGGACGGTTATGATGTTTACATAAGGTGATTCTGATCCTTCAAGTGCAATTGCATCCTTTTGCGGATTTAATCCGGCACCGATTGCATAGTTTGTATTGATTAAGACAGCATCGCCTTCATCGTTGTTATATGCCTGAGGAAGGATACTCGCTTCTACATCAGCTTTAAACTTAAGATTTTTTTTGTTTTCATCAATATCATCTACAGTTGCAGTTGTTTTATCTACGCCTTCTTTAATTGTGATTAAACCTTCGCTTTCAAGCAATGAAAGCATACGGCCATGGTCAGCTACAGAATTACTCATGATAATTGTGCCGCCTTCAGGAATATCATCCAGTGACTTATGTTTTTTAGAGTAAACACCGATTGGTTCGATATGAATTCCGCCGGCATTAACAAAATCATAGTCTTTGTTTTCAGCCATTTGAGACTCTAAATAAGGAATATGCTGAAAATAGTTTGCATCAATTTCTTTGCTTGCCAATGATTTATTAGGTAAGATGTAGTCTTGGAAAGGTACGATATCCAATTCGATGCCTTTTTCTTCAAGCAATGGCTGTGCTTCTTCTAAAATTTCTGCGTGAGGAACGTTTGAAGCACCAATTTTCAGCGTTTTTGTTTCTTCACCTTCTCCATTTCCTCCTCCTGAACCGCAAGCGGCAAGAGCGAAAGCAGATGTTGCAAATACAGCACTTAATAATAACTTTTTCATAATAAATCCTCCCTATCGTTTATCCATTTTTGATGTTATAAAATCTCCAATAAATTGGATGATAAATACGATGACTAAGATTAAGATTGTTGCAATCATGGTAACTGCATTATTATTTCTTTGGAATCCTTCGAGAAATGCAAGGTTGCCTAGGCCGCCTGCTCCTACTACCCCTGCCATGGCTGTATATCCAACGAGTGCAATGGCAGTAACTGTAATTCCGGAAATGAGAGCCGGCAAGGATTCAGGTATAAGAACTTTCCAGATAATCGTCGAAGTTTTTGCTCCCATTGATCTTGCAGCCTCAATGACACCTTTATCGATTTCACGGAGTGCAATTTCGACCATCCGGCCGTAAAATGGCGCAGCGCCTATTATTAATGCCGGCAAAGCAGCCTTCGCTCCAAGGAATGTATCAAGAATTGCTTTTGTAAACGGAATAAGCAGGATAATCAGCAAGATAAATGGAATCGAGCGAAAAATATTTACAAAAGCGGCGATCACAACATTTATTGCTTTGTTTTCCCAAATTCCGCCTTTTGATGTTAAGAATAATAAGAGTCCAAGTAATATTCCCAAGATAAAGGTAGCTGCTACTGAAAAGCCAGTCATGAATAACGTTTCACTTGTAGCTTCCCATACATTTTCCCATCTAACATTTTCAAACATTCGCAATCACCTCCACTTCAACTTCCTGACTGCGAATAAAAGCCATTGCTTTATTTAATTCTTCAATTTCGCCATCCATATGAATTAACAATGTTCCATATGATCCGCTTTGAGTTTGCGAGATTTTACCCTGCAGAATATTGACTTCAATGCTGTGCTGACGAATGAGATTCGTAATCAGCGGGCTCTCTGTTGAATCACCTACAAACGTTAATTGAATGACTGGACCTTTTGTATATTTTTCAAGAATGAGCTCCATCGTTTCTTGTGTATCATCAGGTTCTGTTATTTGCTTAACGAAGCGTTTCGTAATCGGCTGCTGCGGTCTTCTGAATACATCCAGCACTTCACCCTGTTCCACGATTTTGCCGTTTTCCATGACGGCAACACGATGGCAGATTTTACGGATAACATGCATTTCATGTGTAATTAAAACGATTGTTAAACCAAGTCTTTCATTAATATCAACAAGCAGGTCAAGAATTGAATCTGTTGTTTGAGGATCTAATGCAGATGTCGCCTCATCGCAAAGCAGCACTTTAGGGTTATTTGCAAGTGCCCTCGCAATCCCAACACGCTGCTTTTGTCCTCCACTCAGCTGAGATGGATAAGCATCTTCTCTTCCCTCGAGCCCGACAAGCTTAATAAGTTCATCTACGCGTTTTTGTCTCTGTTCTTTTTTGACACCTGCAATCTCCAATGGAAACGAAATGTTTTCCCGCACCGTTCTAGACCATAACAGATTAAAATGCTGAAATATCATGCTTATTTCATGTCTTGCTTTTCTCAGCTCGGCACCGCTGATTTTATCGATCTGCCGCCCTGCCACCTGAATGGATCCAGCAGAAGGTTTTTCAAGACCGTTCAGCAGTCGGATAAGGGAGCTTTTTCCTGCTCCGCTATAACCGATAATTCCAAAAATTTCACCTTGTTTTATATCTAAGGCAACCGAATCAACAGCTGTTACATTTCCATTTTTTGATTGAAATACCTTCCGGACATCCTTTAATGTAATCATTCCTTCACCTCTTCCCAAATTGCACTCACTATCATTTTGTACGAAACTTAAGAGGTTCATGTTATTAAACTAAAAAAGCCTTTCTGCAAAAATGAGCAGAAAGGCATATCTATAGAAGAACCTTTCTCTCATCTTTCAAAGCTGTTATAAGCTTTGAGTGAATTGGCACCTTTTCAATAAAATTGACGGTTGCCGGGCTTCGCAGGGCACTTCCCTCCACCTCTCTGGATAAGAGTCAAACAATATATTTAGTTAATATTCATTAAATTTAGTGAGTTTGTAGTACGAGAGTGATTTTATCATGTGTCAAAAGCCAGTGTCAAGAACAAAAGCGCAGGCGACTTGATCAGCCTGCTGAAAAAATAGAAAATTCAAAGGAATGCGGCTTTTTCACAATGAGCCGGACACTGTAGCTGGATGTGGATAACCTTATTATCTTTTCTTAAGTCATTCCTAACATCAATAAGCTGTTTTATCATTGAGAGTAGACGGATGATTTATTAAATGATTTCATTCCCGTTGCCTTGAAAATTGCCTGATCAAGATCTTCTTTGAGGTCATCGATATGCTCAATTCCAACAGATAAACGAATCAAATCCTCTGAAACTCCCGATTTTTGCAGCCCTTCTTCGCTTAGCTGCTGATGAGTCGTACTTGCCGGGTGAATGATTAAGCTTTTCGCATCACCAACATTTGCCACATGAGACCAAAGGTTGACCGAATTAATGACTTTAGCTCCCGCTGCACGGCCACCCTCAATCCCAAAAACTACAACTGCCCCTGCTCCTTTAGCTAAGTATTTAACTGCACGTGCTTTATCAGGATGCTGCTCATCTTCAGGATAAAGAACCCATTTAACTGCAGGATGTTCTTTTAAATATTGAACGATCTTTCTTGTATTAAAAATATGCTCCTTCATTCTTACATGAAGGGTTTCAAGGCCAAGATTAAATTGAAAAGCATTAAAAGGGCTGATTGCCGGACCTAAATCACGAAGTAATTGAACACGTGCCTTTACGATAAACGCAGCCTCTGGCAATGCCTCTGCATAAACGAGATTGTGGTAGCTTGGATCTGGTGAAATGAAGCCGGGAAACTTCTTACTATTCCAATCAAATTTCCCTCCATCTACAATAATGCCGCCAAGTGTTGTTCCATTTCCAAGCAGCCATTTCGTTGCTGAATGGATGACAATATCAGCTCCATGTTCAATTGGCCTGCATAAATAAGGGGTTGCAAATGTATTATCAATAATCAATGGAATCCCTGCTTCATGGGCAATTTTCGCAACAGCCTCTATATCAAGAACCTGCAAACTTGGATTTCCGATCGTTTCTGCAAATATTGCTTTTGTTTTAGGAGTGATGGCATTACGGAAATTCTCCGGATCTTCCGCATTAACAAATTTCGTTTGAATTCCATATCTAGGGAGTGTTGTTTCGAAAAGGTTATAAGTACCTCCATACAGACTTGATGCAGAGACAATTTCATCCCCTGCTCCTGCAATATTTAAAACAGCCAGTGTAATTGCAGCCATCCCGCTTGCAACCGCCAAACTGCCGATTCCACCTTCTAACTGCGCAACCCTCTCCTCAAACACCGTTGCTGTTGGATTATGTATCCTGGTATAAATATAACCCTGTTCCTTTAGAGCGAATAAATTAGAAGCATGATCCGTGTCATTAAAAACATAAGCATTTGATTGATAAATCGGTACAGCTCTTGCACCTGTTGATGGATCTTTTTGCAGACCTCCATGAACATTAATCGTTTCCAACCGGTATTTTTGTTGTTCCATTTTGCACATCCCCCTTATTTTAAGCATAAAAAAACCCCTTCAAAGAAGAGGCCGTCACCATTACTCTTCTTATCTGCCAGAGTCATCATTTAACTCTGCTGGAATTAGCACCGTGTCGTTACAACCGGTTGCCGGGCTTCATTGGGCCAAATCCCTCCGCCGCTCTTGATAAGGTAAAACTATTATCCTGAATCTACTAGAATTGTACCACCTAAGAAATCTGCCAGTCAATAAATAGTTAGAATTTTTAGATTTTTATTTGCATAGCTGCAAGATTGATTCTAGTCTTAAAATATTGCGAAAAGAACCTTTTACATCGATTGCCCCCAATTTCATCAGTTGTAATAGCCTTATGGGTGAATAAAAACAATCAAATATGTGACTGCTATCACCAGAAATATACACATGGGCATGTGCTGAACCAAGTTCATTGCTTAAAAAGCATTTTGATTTACATAATACAAGAAGGATAGGCTTTTGCTTAGAATTGCTAACCATTATTCTTAATTCTTCATTTGGCAATAAAGGCTTCACAAAATGAGTTTCATTTATTTTTTCAACTAATAAACATAAGTCCATATTTATACACTCCCCGTCCCCCGTTTCTTAATGGATGGATCTATCAATTAGAGCACATCATGATGAAAACCTATACCTATAGCTTCGGTAAAATACACATGATACCCTTTAAGAAAGGTTCGACAAGTAATGTTAGTTAAAAATTCCAGACAGGGACAAAGAGAGACAGGGAGAGACAAAATAATTAGTTATTCTATTTCCCGAGAAATATGTCAAATGCCGCCCTCAATCAGGCGGCATATTCTTTCAATATTTGATAAATATGTTCAACAGAGTGAAAAGCATATTTCTTTTGGACAACCGATCCGTTTTCGAAAACAAGCAGACACGGAACACTTTCTATTCCCCAATCCAATGCTTGTTTTGGCAGAAAATTAAGATTTGCCATATAAATATTTAAAGAAGGCAATGCTGCCTCAACAACAGTCAGCATTTTTTTCGCAAGCTGACACGTTCCGCAAAAAGGGGTATAAAGGTAGAGTATTCCTGTATCCATTTCGGCAAACATGTCTAATTGTTTTTCTTTTAGTTCAATCATTTTCTTTGCTCTTTAGACTCCCTTTATAAAAATTTCGCATGAACATCAATATTAGCACTTAAAAGGACAGCAGCTACATGCTGATCTGGTGCAGTTGCTACTTCCCTGTACATTCTATCAACAAATAAATGCGCGGCTTCAGGCAATTCCCGTTTGAATTGCTTTCTAAGTCGATCACCTGATTCATCTGAATCTACAAGCACATAAACATCACGATGAAATAATGCATCAATGAGTTCATCGAGCTTTGTTAGGCTGATTGTGCCATTTGTACATATGATTTCTACAGGTTCATTGACTACATTCAGAACCTTTCGCTTATCCGATTTTCCTTCAACAATAATGACTTTTTCTTTATCAACCTCAACTGCAGACATCGCCATCGCCATCACCTATTATCTAAAGTATGTGTCATCTATCTTTACAATACAATATTCGAAAGGCTGAGGTTGTTTCCTCAAAAATAATATGAACAAAAATGGCAGTGGATCATTCCACTGCCATTGGGTTAGCTTTGCCCTTGGTTAGCTATGCCTCAGGTTAGCACCAGCCGTTTTCTTCATCGCAGTCCACATACTTTTCATCATTGTCTGATAAAGTATCTGCATACCGGAAAAAGGAATGGTCTTCTTCTTCATACCCATTCTTCAATGACATTTGATTACCATCTTGACCAAAGGACATTGTTCCGATTTGATCTTTTTCAAAAAATAGGTTCAGCTGTCCTTCTGAAAAGCGACCTGTTACTCGATCTGTGATATTTAACCGTTTCTTTTCAAATGACATAAATGAACACCCTCCTTTTTAACAATTAGGGTGTCCATTACCCAGCCCGTTTATCAGTCTTCGTTTGTCATTTCCTCATATTGTTCAGCAGTCATCAGGTTCTCAACATCACTTACACTGCTTGGTTCAATGACAATCATCCATGCTTTTTCGTAAGGTGACTCATTTACGAATTCTGGGCTATCATCCAGGTCTTCGTTAATTTCAACAACTTTCCCGCTGATTGGTGCATATAGCTCAGAAACCGTTTTTACAGACTCAACACTGCCGAAAGGCTCGTCTGCTTTGATTTCATCTCCTACTTCTGGAAGCTCAACAAACACAATATCACCGAGTTCTGATTGTGCAAAATCAGTAATTCCGATGCGCACTTTTTCTCCTTCAACTTTAACCCACTCATGTTCTTCAGAATAACGAAGTTCTTTCGGTGTGTTCATACTTATTACCTCCAAATTTTATCGTTGTTTATTTGTAAAAAGACTGGTAAGGAAAGTCTTCTACTTCATTAACCACATTTCTTCAAATTGTTCTTCTTTAAAACCGACTGTCACATTTTTTCCATCGGTTGTTAAAGGTCTTTTAATCAGCATTCCATCTGAAGCTAAAATTTCAATCAATTCATCTTCAGATACAGAAGCAACTTTCTCCTTTAACCCTAATTCACGGTATTTTTGTCCACTGGTATTAAAGAATTTCTTCACTTCTAATCCGCTGTTATCCAGCATTTTTTTCAATTGTTCTTTTGTCGGTGGATTTTCGACAATATGTACTTCTTCTACCTGCAATTGGTGATCCTCAAACCACTTTTTTGCTTTTCGGCATGTCCCGCATTTTGGGTACCAGTAAAACGTCAGCGCCACTTTTTTCACCACCTGCATCCATAATTGCACAACCTTTATTTTAACACATTCAAATGGACAATCATAATTACAAGTTTCAAAACTCTTAGAATATAGAAAGAAATCAAGGTTAGTATGAGGTCTCTTTATTCTCAATATGTATAACTTCAGAAATTAAAAAAAGACCTTTCCCTATTTCAGAGAAAGGTCTCTCGATTTATAAAAGATTACGCCCGATAACCATTTTCTTCAATTAACGCTGCAGCGATTTCGCGCTTTTTAGCGATAACGTTAATTGGAGTATGACGAGTGAATTTTCTTAATGCTGAAATCATCATGCGAAGTGTATCTCCTTGTTCAATCGCAACTAGGGATTCTTTAGCATGTGCTTCAATCTCATTGAATGCTTCTTGGCAATAAACTTGTGTGTAGAGCAGCTTTTGGCTGTTTTTCGCTTCACCTGATTTGTTAATTGCTTTTTCAGTCCGCAAAATAGCAGATTCCATTGCGTATACATTGCTGACGATATCTGCAATGTTAACAAGTACTTCTTGTTCTTTTTGCAGCGCCTGACCGTACTTTTGTGCAGCAAGTCCAGCAATCATTAATCCAATCTTTTTAGCATTTTTCAATAGATGCTTCTCTTGCTCTAGTACTCCCTCTCCAACTTCATCAGGCATAAGCATCATTAACTCTTCCTGCAGAGCCTGAGCTTTTTGCAGCAGTGGCAATTCACCTTTCATTGCTTTGCGCAAATACGTTCCCGGCACTAAAAGGCGGTTAATTTCATTTGTTCCTTCAAAAATACGGTTAATACGGGAGTCACGGTATGCTCTTTCCACTTCGTACTCTGACATAAATCCGTATCCCCCGTGAATTTGTACCCCTTCATCTACTACATAATCAAGCGTTTCAGACCCTAAAACTTTATTTAATGAACACTCAATTGCATATTCGGCAATTGAGGCAGCTACTTCTTTGCCGTCTTTTACTTCTTCTGGTGTCAGACGGCTCATGCGATCTTCAAACAACCCGACTGTACGGTAGACAGAGCTTTCCATTGCATAGGTTTTAGAAGCCATGTTAGCTAATTTTTCTTGAATCAGCGAGAAGCTGCTGATAGGCGTTTTAAATTGCTGGCGCTGATTTGCATATTGAACAGATACATCGATAATGCGTTTAGAACCGCCAATTGTTCCAACAGCTAATTTATATCTTCCGATGTTAAGAATATTAAAAGCAATGACATGGCCTTTTCCAAGGTCTCCTAATAAATTTTCTTTTGGAACCATGGCATCCTCAAGAATAAGAGTTCTAGTAGAAGATCCTTTAATACCCATTTTCTTTTCTTCTGGTCCTGTTGAAACACCCGGATATTCTTTCTCAACAATGAAAGCTGAGAAATGCTCGCCGTCAACTTTTGCATAGACAACAAAAACATCAGCGAAGCCTGAGTTTGTAATCCATTGCTTTTCCCCATTTAATACATAATGTGTACCTTCAGCATTTAGTTTTGCAGTAGCTCTTGCACCAAGTGCGTCAGAGCCTGAACCTGGCTCTGTTAAGGCATAAGCTGCAATTCGCTGTCCTGTTGCAAGGTCAGGCAGATATTGATGTTTTTGTTCTTCATTGCCGAATAGCACAATTGGAAGAGAGCCAATTCCTACATGTGCACCGTATGATAATGAGAAACTGCCTGCACGTGCAAATTTTTCTGTGATTAAAGCAGAACTGATTTTATCTAACCCAAGCCCGCCGTATTCTTCAGGAACATCTGCTCCAAGCAGTCCAAGCTCACCAGCTTTCTTAAGAAGCTTCACTGATTTATCAAATTGATGATTTTCAATATCCTCTAATTGTGGAAGAACATCGTTTACTACAAAATCTTCCGTCGTTTTTGCTATCATTTTATGCTCATCTGTAAAATCCTCAGGAGTAAATACACTTTCAAAAGTTACATCATCAAGTAAAAAGCTGCCGCCTTTAATGACATTTTCAGTCGTTTTAGACATATTTGTTTCCCCCATTAATTTATTTTGGTCTTTCATTTCTTTAAATCAGTTCAAATACTCCTGCTGCTCCCATGCCACCGCCAATGCACATTGTGACAACGCCGAATTGTTCATTGCGGCGTTTCATTTCATGAATAAGAGAAAGTGTGAGCTTTGCTCCAGTACAGCCAAGCGGATGACCTAAGGCAATGGCGCCTCCGTTTACATTCACTTTTTCCTCATCAAGTCCAAGCTCTCTTATCACTTGAATGGATTGCGAGGCAAATGCTTCGTTTAATTCGAATAAACCTATATCTGATAAGCTAAGTCCAGCTTGTTTCAACGCACGGGGTATGGCTTCTATCGGACCAATTCCCATTACTTCAGGCGGCACACCTCCGACTGCAAAGGATCTGAATTTAACAAGAGACTGTAAGCCAAGTGCATCAGCCTTCTCACGATCCATTACCATGACAGCTGCTGCACCATCACTTGTTTGCGAAGAGTTCCCTGCTGTTACGGAACCTTTCACAGAAAATGCGGGCCTTAAATTTGCGAGAATCTGCATGCTCGTTCCAGGTCGCACACCTTCATCTTTAGAAAATTTGAATTGTTTTTCCTGTAGCTTATGATCAGCACCTACACTTCTTTGCGCAACATCTACAGCAACAATTTCATCATCAAACTTGCCTTCTTGAATGGCTTTTGCTGCACGCTCATGGCTTCGGACTGCAAATGCGTCCTGATCCTCACGGCTAACACCATACTTTCTTGCAACTTGCTCTGCTGTATGACCCATTCCCATATAGTACTCAGGTGCATTTTCAGCAAGATCTGCATTTGGACGGATAACATGCCCCATCATCGGCACCATGCTCATTGATTCTGCTCCGCCTGCAATAATGGTATCAGAATGTCCAAGCATGATTTTTTCTGCTGCATAAGCAATGCTCTGCAATCCAGAAGAACAGTAGCGATTGACAGTGATCGCAGGAACCGTGTAAGGCAGACCTGCTAATGCGCCGATATTACGTGCTACGTTTAAGCCTTGTTCTGCTTCAGGCATGGCACATCCGATGATCAGGTCATCAATATTTCCTTCATAATTCCCTGCTCGCTTCAACGTCTCTTTTACGACAAGAGCTCCTAAATCATCTGGTCTTACATTTGCAAGTGATCCTTTTTTCGCTCTTCCTACAGGTGTTCTCGCACCTGCTACAATGACCGCTTCTCTCATAACAGTGCACCCTCCTAATTACGTAGTGGTTTCCCTTTAACAAGCATGTGCTGCATTCTTTGCTGTGATTTGCTTTCTTTAACTAAGCTCAGGAATGCTTCTCTCTCTAAATCCAATAAATATTGTTCATCTACTTCTGTACCAAACGGAATCTTCCCGCCGGCTATCACGTAAGCTAACTTTTTAGCAATTTTCAAATCATGCTCTGAAATATAGCCTGATTGAAGCATTGATTGAGCACCTAGTAACAGCGTCGCATACCCTGTTTCTCCGACAACCGGAATCTTTTTGCGGATAGGAGCCATATATCCTTTATCAAAAAGCTCAATGACTTTTTGCTTTGCATCATGCAGCAGATGATCTCCGTTAAAACTGACAGAATCATTATCATTTAAGAAAAAATTCTGTCTTGCTTCTGCAGCTGATGCTGAAACTTTTGCGGTTGCGATCGTCTCAAATACTTTGTTTGCTACATTTTGAAGATCGAAATCTACGCCTTTAGGAATACTGTTAAGAAGTTTAATGTAGAGTTCTTTGTTTCCGCCGCCGCCTGGAATTAATCCAACACCGGCTTCAACCAGACCCATATATGTTTCACTTGAAGCTTGGATATGTGCAGCTGGCAGGCAGATTTCTGCTCCGCCGCCAAGTGTCATGCCAAATGGTGCAGCTACAACTGGCTTAGGGCTGTATTTGATTTTCATCATCGCCTGCTGGAAGTGGCGGACGACCATATCAACTTCAAAATAGTTATCATCCTGAGCTTCCATCAGAATCATGGCAAGGTTTGCACCAACGCAAAAGTTCTTGCCTTGATTTCCAATTACAAGACCTTTGTAGTTTTTGCTGACTTCATCGACAGCAAAGTTAATCATTTGAATGATATCCATGCCGATTGCATTGTTAGGCGAATGGAATTCAAGCAGCGCTACTTCATCGCCAAGATCAATTAAACTTGCACCGCTGTTCTTTTTAATAACGCCTTTTTTCTCTTTTCTATCTTTTAAATCAATGACTTTATCGTTTTTCTGAATTCGCTTATAGTCCCCATCATGGTAAAAATAAGAAATTCCTTCTTCTTTTTTATAGAAAGATGTAAATCCTCGCTCAAGCATCTCTTTCATCCATCCAGGAACTTCTTGACCTTCAGCTTCCATCTTCTCTACTGATTTCGCTACTCCAATTGCGTCCCATGTTTCAAATGGTCCATGCTGCCAGCCAAATCCCCATTTCATAGCTTCGTCAATTGCAATGATGTCATCAGCAATTTCGCCTAAAAGCTCTGCAGAATACAGCAGCGTAGGACTTGTGATGTTCCATAACAATTGACCTGCACGGTCTCCAGAATAGATAAGCGCTTTCATTTTTGCTGCAGCGCCTTTTGCCTGTTTGGCTGCATCAATGCTCTGCGCTTTTAGTTTTGTGCGTTCCCCATATTCTAAAGTGCCTGGATTCAGTTCAAGGATATCTTTACCTTCTTTTTTAAAGAAGCCTTGACCGGATTTGCTTCCAAGCCATCCATTTTCAAGCATTTTCTTCATGAAGTCCGGGATTTCAAAAACATTTTTCTCTTTTCCATCAACTTGGTCATATACATTTTTCGCTACATGTGCAAATGTATCAAGTCCTACAACATCCAGTGTTCTGAAGGTTGCACTTTTAGGTCTGCCGATTAACGGTCCTGTAATGGAGTCGACCTCACCAACACTGTATTTTCCTTTCAGCATTTCCTGAACGGTTACGAGCAGTCCATACGTTCCGATCCGATTGGCAATAAAGTTTGGCGTGTCTTTCGCTTCTACGACTCCTTTGCCCAGAACATCTTCTCCAAACATTTTTACAAATGACAATACCTCTGGTGATGTTGCTTTTGTCGGAATAACTTCAAGTAACTTCAAGTAGCGCGGCGGGTTAAAGAAATGAGTTCCAAGAAAATGCTTCTGGAAGTCCTCAGATCTTCCCTCTGACATCGCTTCAACTGAGATGCCGGATGTATTTGAGCTTACAATGCTTCCTTGTTTTCTATATTGATCTACTAATGTAAACACTTTTTTCTTAATGTCTAAATTCTCTACAACAACTTCAATAATCCAATCGACTTCAGACAATCTGTGCATATCATCTTCGAAGTTACCCGCTTCGATCAGTGAAAGGTTTTCTTTTGCAGTTAATGGAGCTGGTTTTTGTTTTAATAGTTTTTGTATAGATACGTTTGAGATTCGATTTCTGACAGGACTATCTTCTAACGAAAACCCTTTCTTTTCTTCCTCATCCGTAAGCGTGCGCGGTACGATATCAAGCAATAAAACAGGGATTCCGATATTTGCCAAATGTGCAGCAATTCCTGAACCCATTACACCAGATCCTAAGACTGCAGCTTTTTTAATACGCTGGACCATGAATGCTCCCCCTTTGTCGGTTTTTGAATGAATGCTCATTCATTTTTTGATTAAAAAAATAGTCAGGAATCAATTCCTCTATATATTAATATAAAAGATTTAGAAAATTTGTTCAATAGATTTACAAAAAATTCACACATTATTTGAAATTTGGATGAAAAAATAAGGGACTGGAAAGGATAAGAGCCAGGAGGTGACCAATTATGGCAAGATTAAAAAAGGAACCATCTAAAGCAGGTGTCAGTGCTTCCAGCGTAAAAGGCAGCTCTGGTCCAACAAACGAAATGGACGGCGGGGGCAAACGGTCCAGCACAAACCAGCAATACAAAAAGCATAACATGGGACATGAATAATAGAGGAAGCTGATTATTATTTGGATCAGCTTCTTTTCAGGCGTCCGGCCATGCTTGCTGATTTCGCGCAGATGTTCTTTGAATGCGAGCTATCCGATGAATTTAAGGAATGGTTTCACGGTCTTGGTCTTGAAGCCTCTTCTTATGCAACGATAAAATCTGCTGAAGCTCTGCGTGATGAAGATGTTCGCACAGATTTAAAGAAAGTGAATGTGCCGACTGCAATCTTTCATGGCAAAAAGGATCAAATCTGTCCATTTGAATTTACAGAGGCAATGAACGAGGGAA
This sequence comes from Bacillus sp. UMB0893, assembly GCF_002858905.1. Lineage (NCBI taxonomy): Bacteria > Bacillati > Bacillota > Bacilli > Caryophanales > Bacillaceae > Bacillus > Bacillus sp. UMB0893. The sequence goes on from NZ_PKLB01000006.1 coordinate 122,843, forward strand.
TTCAATACTCTTTCGTTGTTCCTTTTGAGAATAGCGGACATGGATTATTCTTTGATGAAAAAGAGAAATTCAACAGTGAATTATTCAGGTTTTTAGAGCAGTGAAATAGAACTCCTTTACTAGCGTTGTACATTCATTTCTGCAGTTATTCATTTTTCATGCAGAAAACTCCCCGTATCTGATATAGATGCGGGGCATTTCATTATTTCTTCACAATCCCTTTTAAAACAAACGCAACGTTTGCCGGACGTTCAGCAAGACGGCGCATGAAATAGCCATACCAATCTGTTCCATATGGGACATACACTCGCATTTTATATCCTTCTTTTACTAATTCAAGCTGGCGTTCAGGCCGAATGCCATATAGCATTTGAAATTCAAATTGATCGTTCTGAATGTTATTTTCTTTCACAAATTGCTTTGTAAAATCAATCATAGCATCATCATGAGTCGCTACTGCTGTATAATTGCCATTCAATAAATGCATTTTAATAATGGTTTTGAAGTTCTCATCCACATCTTTCTTTTCCGGATAAGCAACTTGGGGGGACTCTTTATATGCACCTTTTACTAATCGCAGGTTTGGGTGATACTGATTTAAATCTTCTATGTCTTTAACTGTTCGGTATAAATAGGCTTGAATAACCGTACCGACATTGTCATAGTCTTTTCTGAGCTCTTTAAAGATATCAATGGATTTCTGACAGCGCGAGTAATCCTCCATATCAATTGTAACAAAGACATGATTTGTCTTGGCTGCATCAAGGATTTTCCGCATATTTCGCAGGACAATCTCATCTGAAATATCAAGTCCCATCGATGTCATCTTAAGAGAAAGCTGTGATCTGAGGTTTTCTCTTCCGATCGCTTCGATTGCTTTGATTGAATTATCAGCCATTTCGTTTGCTTCTTCTTCATGATCGACGAATTCTCCTAGGTAATCAATCGTAACATCTAAATTCTTTTCATTTAAATCTTTAATGACTGCTGTTGCAAGATCGATTGTTTCTCCAGCTACAAAACGTGATGCTCCAAAACGCAGTCCATATCTTTTGGCTAACTTGGTCAAACCTTTATTTTTCGATAAAAATAAGAAAATGTTTCGAAGTAATTGCTCCATTTGAAGCCCCCCACTATTCATCCATCCTATTTATTATGCATGATAACGCTTAACTAAATTGCCCTAAAGTACCTTTCATTTTACCATATTTTGAACTTTTTGAAAATTAATCAGATTTGATTTTGTCGATACTTGTCAATTGTAATTTGTATAGAACTAAAAAGATGAGGAACGATAAGAAAGAAAATGCTTGAAGGAGGTTTTAATATGCAGCAACAGCAAAACACAGGCACTCAGCAAGGCATGATGCAGCAGCCACAGCCCCCAGCTGTCATAACTACTAAAGATCACCTTTATTTGACAGACATGCTCTCATGGAATTTGCTCGCCATGAAAAAAGCTCATTTCTTTGCTTCTCAGTGTGCTGAACAGGAATTAAAAATGGAGCTGGAAAAAGTGGGAAAAATGCATGAGCAGCACTACTCAAGGATTTTAACTCATTTGAATTCAAATCAACAAGCAAACGGAGCACAGCTTCAATAGGAGGTGTACAATGAACAATAGTCAAAATCAGAATAAAATCGGCAATCCCGAAACACAGGTTCCGCAAAGTCCTCAAATGAATGACCGTGATTTTATTAATGAGCTGCTGGCTACGGAGAAATATATGACAGACTCTTATTGCACGGCTTTAAATGAAATGAGCCATGATTCTCTTTATCAGGACATTCAGGGTATTTTCAACGAAACGCAAAACTGTCAAAGAGAACTTTACAATCTAATGTATAAGAACGGCTGGTATAAGCTTGAAGCTGCCGACAGCCAAAAGCTGCAGCAATCCTATCAGCAATTCTCAAATTATCTGCAGCAGCAGTCGCCCTATCTTCAATAAAAAGAAAGCAGCAAACTGCTGCTTTCTTTTTATTTCTGGCTCATGTGAAGATTACATTTCCTCTGGGTAAAAATCGCCTTATCAGTACTATTCCTATATTCTCAGCAGGTTTTATTTACATTCATCTATAAATGTTTTAAACAAATTATGCATTGCTTCATCTTCAGCAGCCATTTCTTCCGGATGCCATTGAACAGCAAGTACATACCAGTCCTTATCTGTACCTTCTATCGCTTCCACTACACCATCTGAAGCTTTAGCAGTGGCTATAACATCTGGTGCGAGCTGTCCTGCTGCTTGATGATGCATGCTATTTACACGAACTGTTGTACTTCCTAAAATACCTTCTAATTTACTGCCCTCACTGACAGTGATTTCGTGAGTCGGGTTGGGGCGTTCTGCCTTCTGATAATGCTTTATTGCCTCATCGTCATTTTTTTCTATATCCTGTATCACCGTACCTCCAAGAGCTGCATTCAGCATCGCAATGCCCCTGCAAATCCCAAACAGCGGTTTTTTGTGTTCTTTTGCATATTTAACAACGGCTAGTTCCATTTCGTCCCGTGCAGCATTCGTTTTTCTTAGCTTAGGGTCAGGATCCTCACCATAGGAATGAGGATCAACATCCTCTCCTCCGCTTAAAATAATGCCATCGCATTTTGAAACAATAATCTTTGCCATTTCATCATCACCAAGCGGAATGACAACAGGAACTCCTCCCGCTTGTATGACAGAGGTGATATATTTTTGATGAACATGCACGCTCGGGATATCTCCATGATCCACTACTGAGCTTGATATGCCGATAACTGGATTACAATTTCCCATTCTGTTCACACTCCCTAATGAATTACCTGTTTTCTTTATTACCCTTCTTCTTTCATTTTGAAGCACTTGTTAGCCGATAGGATAATTAGATACTCATTTCGGATAATAAAACCTGATTTCCCGATCATACAGTAGTTCGTGCGGACAGTAAGAGCAGCTTTTCGGATAATAAATCTGGAAATAGTATTCAAGAGAGGTGCTCACACGAAAGTGGGCGCTTTTTTTTAAGTGCAAACTGAAAAGACCATTTTAGGGTTTAATCCCGGGCTTCCGGCATGCAAAGTTGTTCGATTTCTATGTGAATATAAAGCCTCTTCTTCATCCATTTATTTACTGCATTGAAGTCTATTTTGCTGCAAACTCCTCCCACTCTTCCCTTAACATTCCCATTCTGATAGAATCATAGAATTCTCCATTTACTATGCGGCATTTTCTCATACGCCCTTCTACTGTCATCCCTAGTTTTTCTCCTACTTTAATCATTCTTATATTCCCTGACCATGTTGTATATCCCACTCTGACTATAGGCAATGTTTCAAATAACCGTGTGATCCATAGCTGAAAGGCCCTTGTTCCGTGACCGCCGTTCCAATAAGAAGAATCATAAATGCCAATCCCCATCTCCAGCCAGCGTGAAGGCTCGTGTTCCCAATAATAGCTTACTGTTCCAATAATTGTTTCATTTACTTCGATCGCCCAATAATCCTTTTGATTCACAATGCTCTCTTTCTGAGCAAGAAAGTCTGTCAGTGAAAGACTCTTATGCTCAAAATAAGGAGCGTCCCACTTTTTCCATTCTGGCTGCTGTTCTTTATACTTGATCTCCCATAAATGAATGAGATCTTTTGTTTCAATTGGACGTATTTTCACATTAGATTCAATCATGTTTTATCCTCCAATTGCTAGAGTGGTATTTAGAAGGAATCATAAGTTTTAAAACTCTTTCACCCATACGAAATATACAGTATAGTCACAATAAAGGAAAATTATGGAGTTTAATCTGCTTATAAAACTTCATTTGATTGCCGGAATTCTCTATATCACTGCCGCAGGCCTGTTATATACAGATGGCTATACGTTTAAATATTACATGGCTGAAATGGAAACCTACCCTTCTTCAAGATGGATCAATTATAGAAGTTTCAGGATCGGTTATTCCCTTTTTTTATGTACACCTATTTATTATTTCCTAATGAAATATGCAAAAAAGCACCCTGCCTATCTCGAAGATAAAAACAAAAAATCCCAGAGCCTAAATAGTTACTCTGAGATTTGAATCTTTCTACTTCTTTGATTTCAATCGATGCTGTTCGTTAAGCTCTTTAATCTCTGCAATTAACTGTTTCATCTTTTCCTTTTCATCTGGGTATGTTTCATTCCAGTGTTTAACTAGAGGAGGCATGGATTTGGCGATGTGTGAATAGATTACCCACATTTTCACTTTTTCCTTTAGCTCAGATGTTCCCTCTCCAAGAAGCAATTCAGTATACTTTTCGACTAATCCACCCAGCGGTTCTCTAAGATTTTCTTGCATGCAATCTCCTCCTTAACCTAAAATCTCTGTCATGTAAGACAGTGCTTCGGACACGTACTGCAGCGATCTCTTTTTTCTGAAGTTAAGTAGTAAAGACAGCATGTTTGTCTCATTTTTGGCTCGTCTGCCTTCTGTTTTCCATAAAACTGCAAGAAAGGATTTTTCATTCCGTCTCCAAAAAGCTCTCCGTCCGCTTCCTTCACTACGTACATGTAATCATCTTGTATTTGCTCTATCGTAACATACTCAGGTTTGTTTTCAAGAAGGGTATCGTACATCCAAACGACATAAAGGACAATGTTTTCCCAAAGTATAAGCTTGGAAATTCTGGCTTCTTTTGAAACAGCCCCTAAAATCCTGCTCAAATGATTTCGAAATAAATCGGCAAGCAATTCGTCTCTCCATTTTTCTCTGCTTCCTTCCATCGGAATACATTCTAAAGTGTGAAAGTAAAAGGAAGGAAGCCATAAAGGGTCTTCATCATCTGTTTCAATCGTTATATTTTCTGGACTCGTATTGATTCTTTTCCCAAAAACAGTCATAGAGAAAAGTGCCATCGCTGCAAGGAAGGCATACCTTTTAATCAGCATGGATCCTGTTACATTCAATCTGTCTGAATGTATTCTTGGCTGGATCTCAGTTAAATAACCGGAAAGAAATTCTGGATTCAGCAAATTTTTTGCTTCTGTTGACAGGGTGGAAGAGCTCTGCTCCAAACCTAGCCGGAATTTAGATAGGATTTCAAGCTCTTCAGTTGCAAACTGATTCATGCTAAATAGCGGCCTCTTTTATGATACATCTGCCCCTGCCATGGGGAATACATAGAGGTGTACCAAATAAAGGATCCATTGTAACTTCACAGTTCATCTGAAAAACATCTTTCACTAAATTGCAATTAATGACGTGTTCCGGTCTGCCTTCAGCGTAAATTTGTTTATCCTTGATAGCAACAATATGGTGAGCATACCTGCAGGCTAAATTCAGATCATGGAGAACCATGACAATCGTTCTTTGTTCTTTTTCGTTCAGCTCAAATAAAAGGTCAAGGATTTCAATTTGATGGGTCATATCTAAATACGTAGTCGGTTCATCAAGCAAAATAATATCTGTATCCTGGGCTAGAGTCATGGCAATCCATGCACGCTGGCGCTGCCCGCCTGATAATGAATCAACCGGTCTTTCGGCAAACTCCATCATTCCTGTAGCTTCCAAAGCTTCCATCACTGCTTTCTCATCTTTTTCGGTCCATTGCTTCAGCCAATTCTGATAAGGATAACGGCCTTGTTTAACCAGCTGAAGAACCGTTAGCCCTTCTGGTGCTGCAGGACCCTGCGGAAGAATGGCAAGCTTTTTTGCCACTTCTTTCGTTGGGAGCTTTGCAATCGCCTCTCCTTCAAGAAGCACTGCACCTTTTTGCGGTTTTAACAGTCTTGCGATTGAACGCAGCAATGTTGACTTACCGCAGCCGTTGCTTCCGATGAAAACTGTGATTTCACCCTTTGGAATGTCTAAATCCAATTCATTGATAATCGTTGATTCTCCGTATGATAATGTGAGCGCCTTTGTTTTAATTGCAGTCATTTGACTCTGAGCCCCTTTTCACATGAGGATTTTAATGATTTCTGCTTCTATATAGAAGGTAAATGAAGTATGGTGCACCAATTGCAGCAGTGAAAACTCCTGCAGGAATTTCCATTGGAGCAAAAAGCGTCCTTCCTATTAAATCGGCGATGATCACCAGCAGCGCACCTAATAAGGCTGAAACAGGCAGCAATGCCCCAAAAGATGAACCGACTAATCTTCTTGCAATATGTGGAGCAATTAGGCCTACAAACCCAATTCCCCCGGCAAACGCTACAGCACTCCCAGTTAAAGCTGTTGCGATTAAAAGAAGAATAAACCGGTTCCTCTGAACAGCACTTCCAACTCCAGCTGCAAGCTCATCTCCTAATTCTTGAATGTTCACGTTTCTAACGAAAATAAAGCTGATGATTACTAGTATGATGGTGATTGGCACCATAATTTTGACTTGCTCCCAAGTGGCTGAATATACGGTTCCCGTTATCCAAATGTTGGCCTGTGCTGCACGATAAATCGGGCCTTTAATCATTAATAGAGTTGTAAGAGACTGAGCAAGCATGGATAGCCCGATTCCCACAAGAACGAGTCTGATCGAGGACGATCCGCCTTTCCATGACAATACATAGACTAACAGTGCAATAACAGTTGCTCCAATAAAGGCTGCCACTGGCATCCATTGAATCGAAACAGTCAAGGAGTTATTTTTATCACTGAAAATAGCTAAGAACAATACCACCGCAACGGATGCCCCGCCGGTAATTCCGATAATGTCTGGTGAAGCAAGCGGATTGCGGATAATTCCTTGAAGGATACAGCCCGCTATGGCAAGAGAAATTCCCACTAATAGAGCAATGAGAATACGCGGCAGTCTGAAAGATTGAATAACAAGTGCTTCCATCTCTGTGCCATAGCCAATTAATGTCTTCAGAACCTGAATCGGTCCAATGCGCAAATCGCCCATTCCTGTGCTGAAAAGAAAGGCAAACGCCGTTACCGCAAGTAAAATACAAAAAATCGTAAATGCTTTTTTATCGATAAGGAAAGAAAGAAATCCTTTTCCTATTCTGAAAGGTTGATAGCTTTTCATTACTTGCCGAACCCCCTGCGTGCGATGTAGATGAAAAATGGTGTACCGACAAGTGCTGTCATAACTCCTACAGGCACCTCTTCCGGCATCACTACATATCTGGCGCAGATATCTGCTGCAACAAGCAGAACTCCGCCAAGCACCGCACAATAAGGAAGAATCCAGCGATGATCATTCCCGACAAAGTAACGGGCAATATGCGGAATGACAATACCTACAAATCCAACAGGACCTGCGATGGCAACTGACCCTCCAGCAAGAAAGATAATGACAATAGCTGTGATTAATTTTACGGTTCCGGTTTTCTGGCCAAGCCCTTTTGCAACATCTTCACCCATCATCAGCAAGTTAATTTTAGAAGCAAGGAAAAAGCAAATAATTAAAGCAGTTCCAGTGTAAGGAAGAATACTGTAAAGCATTTCAAGTTTTCGTCCTTGAACGGACCCTGCTAGCCAGAATAATACTTGGTCAAGGGCAGATTCGTTTGTAACCAAAAAACCTTGTGTCAGCGATGAGAAAAGGGCAGCCATCGCAGCACCGGCGAGTGTAAGCTTCATTGGAGTCAGTCCTTCTCTTCCAAACGAACCGACAAAATAAACAGAGAAAGCAGCAACTGCTGCTCCTAAAAAGGAGATCCATGTATAAGCCTGAAGGGAACTGACTCCGAAAATCGACACAGCGATAACGACAAAGAATCCTGCGCCAGCATTAATTCCGAATACGCCCGGAGATGCGAGCGGATTTTTGGTAAGGGCTTGCATTAACGCTCCGGCAATGGCCAGGGATGCACCAACAACGACTGCAATTATAGCCCTTGGAAGACGTACAGTTTGAATAATCAAATGTTCATTTGAACCATTAAAATTTGTGAAAGCCTCTATTGCTAGTCGCCAAGAGGTTTGTGTATAGCCGTACACCACACTTGCGCACATGCTGATTACAAGCAAAATAATTCCTAAAAGCAATCCGGCAAATCGAATGAAATTCGTCTGTAATAACATATCTATACTCCTGGATGCGAAACCATCACTTCATATTATTTTTCTAAGAATATTGTAACAAACTCAATTGAATTTGAAAATCATTTTCAATTAAATGTTGACAACTTAAATCAGAAAAATTAATATTTAACTTGTAAATGAAAATCATTATCAAATGAAAATATGGGGGTAACAACACATGCAAGCTACATATCAAAAGGCATGGCTGGCACTTATTGCAATCGTTTTATCTGCAGTACTTTTAGCAGCATGCGGGAACGATGAGAAAGAAAAAACGGCCGGGGATGCTGGCGGCAAAGAGAAAGAAAGCGAAGCATATACTGTTGAGCATGCAATGGGCACAACTGAAATTAAGAAAAAACCTGAAAAAGTTGTTATTTTAACAAATGAAGGTACAGAAGCGCTGCTTGCAATGGGCATTAAACCTGTAGGTGCTGTTAAATCATGGTTAGGCGATCCTTGGTATGATCACATTTCAGATGAAATGACAGACGTTGAGGTTGTAGGTGATGAGAGCGCACTTAATGTGGAAGCAATTGCAGCATTAAAGCCTGATTTAATTATCGGTAACAAAATGCGCCAGGAAGATCAATATGAAAAGTTAAGCCAAATCGCTCCTACTGTTTTTGCTGAAACACTTAGAGGCGACTGGAAAGAAAACTTCAGCTTCTACGCTAAAGCATTGGACCGTGAAGAAGAAGGCAAAAAGGTACTTGCAGACTATGACGCCCGCATTGCGGATATTAAGTCAAAAGCCGGTGATAAACTAGATCAAGAAATTTCAGTCGTTCGTTTCATGGCTGGAACAACACGTATTTATTATAAAGATACATTCTCAGGTGTCATTCTTGAAGAGCTTGGATTTGCACGTCCTGCAAACCTTGAAAAATTATTCTCAGATAACCCGGACGATTTATTCGTTCGTGAAGTAACAAAAGAATTAATTCCAGAGATGGATGGAGATTATCTGTTCTACTTCACTTATGCTCCTGCTGAAACAAAAGCAGATGCTGAAAAACAAGCAGAAGAATTTACAAATGATCCGCTATGGAAAAACCTTGATGCTGTAAAAGGCGGAAAAGCCTACCAAGTTGATGATGCGATCTGGAACACTGCAGGCGGTGTAAAAGCTGCTAACTTAATGCTCGATGAACTTGAGAAAATCGTTCTCGAGAAATAATCTTGTCTCCCAACCAATTTATATATGTTAATCCTGAAAAAAGTCTTCCAGCTGGAAGACTTTTTTCGTTTACCTTATACGTTTAGGGCGGTACCTTTTGATTCTGCAATTAAATCAAAATACCTGACTGACAGCTTTTTTTCGTCTTTATAAGATTTGTTCCAGCACATGTCGAGCCAGACTTCTGCAATAGCTTTTTTTCGTTCGTCTCCTGATTTGGCATCCTTTATCGCAATGGCACTTAGTAAAAGGTCACACATTAAATGGGATAGCCTCTTTGCATGATAGGTCCACACATCTTCTTTCTGACCATCAAGAAAATCGAGTAATTCTTCTAGCTCTTTTATCCCTTCGTTCATGATTGAGTTACCTTGTAAGTTCCTCTTAATCCATGATAAATAAGAGACATGTACTGCATATTTTCTGATCAGACGCAATATTTCTAAGCCTAATATATTAGCAGTTCCTTCCCACACGGTCAGCACTTGAGAATCCCGAAGAAGTCTTGGAGTTACAAAGTCCTCAATATACCCGTTTCCTCCATGCATTTCTATCGCTTCATGAGAAAATGTGATCGCCTCTTCTGCTGTCCTGGCTTTTAATAGCGCAATGAACAGACGGGTCAGAATGTTTTCATCCTCTGATGATGCCTTGGCCCTCATTACTTTCTCAAACAGATGAATCAATTCAAAGCATGCACTTGTCTGAACTTCCTGGCGAACAGCCATTTTACATAAAGTATCTTTTACCATTGGGGATTCCGCTAGCTTTTTTCCAAAAGCTTTCCGTTGTTCGGCATATCCGCTTGCTTCAATAAATGCTCTTCTCATAATCCCCACAGATGCAATGGCATTGCAGATTCTCGAAAGATTGAGAGCCTCCATCATGTAATAAAAACCTCTTGCCGGATCTCCTATTAAGTAGCCTATTGCTCCATTTAACTCGACTTCTGCAGATGGTACGGCACGAACACCCAACTTATCTTTTAACCTTCTGATATTTATATGATTTGAAGTTCCATCCTCTTTTTTCCAAGGGACTAAGAAGAGTGATAATCCTTTTGTGCCAGGCTGAGACCCTTCCATTCTTGCTAGTACTGCAGCAACACCGCATGCACCTGCATTGCTGGCAAAGTATTTTTCACCATAAAGCCTGTAGCAGCCTTCATCTTTTACAGCCTTAGTTTCATTTGCACCAACATCAGAACCGCCCTGCCTTTCCGTTAAAAAAGTTGCCCCTTCATAAAGTTCTGTATCACCTGTTGAAATCAAATGCGGTAAATACTTATCTTTTAATTCATCATCTGCATACTCATCAAGTAAATATGCGGTCGCCATAGTCAGTGTGACAGGACAATAAAACCCTGATTCTACCTGAGAAAGAAGATAGCCAAATGCATACGAATAATGATAGGTCGCTTTTCGGTTCAGCTCAGGAATGTCTTTGTGCAAATAACCGACAATCCCTGTTTGGTAAGTCTCCTGAATTGTTTTCTTGTATCCTTCATTCAACCAGATCTCCGACACATCCTGTCCAAACTTATCATAGCGAATGAGTTTTGGCTGTCCTTCTCTGTCTGTATGCACCGCTCTTTGGTCAAAGTGTTCGAAGCAAAGCTGCTGAAATGATGAAAGCTGCTGTACCGTGTATTCATAAAGATCATCGTCCATAAACTTTTTCAAATTAAAAAGCAAATTCGCTTCCATACCAACACCCCCAGACATATAGTAAACGCTTACATTACTATTTTACAGAATATTCTCTTCATTTCCTATTATCTTTTGTATGCTTTACACTATTTTTGGTAAGCTAACAGTAGATTTACTTTCTATAAGGAGGGATCTGTCAAATGCTGCAGGCCGCACTTTGGGGAGCTTTTGCTGGTTCCTCTATTTTACTTGGTGCTTTACTTGGCATTTACAAGGAGATACCACGCAAAGTATTAGGGTTTATCATGTCTTTTGGAACTGGGGTCTTAATCGGGGCCGCTTCTTTTGAGCTGCTTAGGGAATCTGTAGAAGATGGAGGCTTAATGGCAGCGTCCATCGGATTTATTTTTGGCTCTCTGACGTTTACTGTCTCTGAATTAATTATCACTAAAAAAGGCGGAAACGAAAGAAAGCGATCAAGGCACAATCCAAATGATCATTCAGGGGTATCTATTTTTATCGGCACAGTCATCGATGCTATTCCAGAATCTGTCATCATTGGTGTCAGCTTGCTTCAGAATGGATCTGTCAGTTTATTAATGGTGGCCGCTGTTTTCATCAGTAATTTTCCAGAGGGCCTTTCAAGCTCTGTTGGATTGCGTAAAGACAATTATTCAAAGAAAAAGATCCTATTGATGTGGATTATTGTATTAATGCTTTCATCACTTAGCTCTCTTCTTGGATTTTCTCTTCTGCAGACCGCAGACGAAACAGTGCTCTCATTTATCGGAGCGTTTGCAGCGGGTGGCATAATTGCAATGGTCGCTTCCACTATGATGCCTGAAGCTTTTGAAGAAGGAGGACCTATCGTAGGCCTGATTGCTTCACTTGGGGTTCTCGCTTCATTAATACTGTCTAATTTATAATAAGATAAGCGCAATCCTATAAAAGTTGTTTAACCTTAATAGTTCTACACACACATAACACCGTTCGAAGATAGAACGGTGTTATGAAAGTATTGGTATAAATTTTTTTGTTCCAAAATTCATTTTTCTCAAAACAAACAAGAATAAAGGTTTTTAAACTAGTGTTCTTCTACAATTGCTACATTGAAGAACCAATTAAATGATATTGTTAGACGATGTAATGTAAGTAAAGCTATTAGAAAACCTGAACCAAACAATATGCTGCCAGTGGTTTAAAAAACCTAATCTCTTTTACTACTTCATATGACCTTCAACTAACTCATAACATCTCTCTTCTGTAATCCGTGCTTGTGTGCTTATATATTCCAATGATTCCATGGTGCCGCCTTCAAATTTTAATGATTCCTTCTTTGCCGTTTCATCTCTGTATGTGATCCATTCTCGCTGTTCTTCTCTTAACATATCCATTTCACTAGCAGAAAGTTGCTTCTCTAGAGCTCCATAGATATCATTTAAAGCATTATCCCATCTTGTGAAAATTTCCCCGTAAGCCTGTCCCATTTCTAATTGTGTACCACTTTCCAATACTTTTTCAAATTCACCTAAGCCTTTTTTAATATCATTAAGTTTTTTAATATATTTCTCTTTTTCACCTGTCAGAAGGTAAGATTGATCCTTTTTTGCTGCATTTGTTTCTTCATTGCTTTTTGTATTTCTTGATTCTGTATTGCTTTCTTCTTCTGCTTTTTCTACTTTCTCGTTTTCTGTTTCTGACACTGGCTTTTCCTCTTCCGCAGCCTGATCATTTGCTGAAGTGCCGCATCCCGCTAAAAACATAGAAATGACGAGGGGCACTACTATTAATTTCTTCATTATTATCCCTCCATATTGAAAGATTTTTATATAAATCATGAGCGTTTCGGCGTCTGGCTTTTCTCCTTTTTCATTCCATTCAAAGGCAAACAAACAAATACAGTTGTTCCTTTACCATACTCGCTTTTCACTTCTACGGTTCCTCCATGTTTATCGACGATATTTCGGGTGATTGCTAATCCAAGCCCTGTCCCATTCGATTTTGAATCAATTTTGTAAAATGAATCCATAATATATTTTAATTTTTCCTGCTTGATCCCAATACCTTGATCTTGGATTTTCAGGACGGCCATATCTTCTTTTAAGTACTGATATATTTGAATTTCACTGCCTCTTTCAGAAAACTTTATTGCGTTATCCAACAAATTTAATAATACCTGTCTTATCTTGTCGCCATCAGCATTGATTAAAACAGGGGTACATACTAGCTTCATCTGAACGTCTTTCTCTGTAGCTTTATTTTGAAGCTGTAACGTTACATCTTTTATGAGTCTATCAAATTCGAACACGGTCGGGACAAGTGTGACCCGATTTGACTCATACTTTGAGAAATCTAATAGATCTTCAACTAAATTCATAAGGCGTTCAGATTCACTGTTAATCATACGCAAGCCGAATTTTGACTCTTCTTCCGTTAAGCCCTCCGGTGACTCCATTGTCTCTACCCAACCCTTTATCCCCGTCAAAGGCGTTCGAAGTTCATGTGATATCGAAGAGATGAAATCCGTTTTTAACCGATCCATTTTAACGATTTCTTCAGCCATATAATTAAGCGTACTCGACATTTCGCCAAGTTCATAAGGAAAGGTTTCTTCTATTCTTTTCTCAAACCGGCCCTTTGACATTTCCTGTGTAAACTGAATAATTTTATTAAAAGGCCTCACAATGGAATCAGCCAGGCGAAGACTGACAAGAAAGACAATGGCTGCAACACCTAGACATATTAAGAATCCGTATCCTAGTAAACTCCTAATTAAATCGTGCACCTTAGTTAAAGAAGAAACATAGCGAAGGACACCTACTGCTTGTCCATCTAACAGAAGAGGTGTGTAGACAGCCAATACTTTCTCTCCTGATTGTTCAAGCCCCTCTTTTTTATATATGGTGTGATAGGAAAAGACATTAGGATCGATGGAGTAGGTTTGTTCTTCATAAAAGCCTGTTGATGATTGTATAAGTTCACCTTCATTATTTAATAACTGTAATTCTGCTCCGTCATATTGATAGCTTTTAATCACAGGATCGCTATAGTCCTCGAGACTCCCATAATTGAGCTCATTTCCCGTTTCCCAAATAGGGTTGATGGCTTCGGCATGGTTTTGAAAAGTATTGGCTATACCCCCGTAATAATACTTTATTAACGCAACCCCATACACAGCCATTACTAAGCCTAAAGTCAGGATAATGATAATCATGAAATATAGAATGACTTTACGTTTCATCGTCTAACCCTTCCATAGATATCCATGTCCCCAATCGGTACATAAATAGACAGGGGAGGAAGGATTACTCTCTATTTTCTGGCGAATGCGCCTAATATTAACGTCGACTACTTTTAAATCACCTACATAGTTTTCACCCCACACTTCATCTAACATTTCGTCCCTTGTAAAAACTCTGTTCTGATGACTCATTAAAAAATGGAGAATCGAATATTCAGTTGGTGTTAGGTTAATCTCTCTGCCTGAGCATAGAAGTCTTTTGTTTTTTGATTCTATCTGAAAGGGACCTGAGACAAACTTTTCACTGTATTCTAATAAAACTCTGCCGCTTAGATTGATCCTGCGCAAAAGAGAAAAAATTCTAGCTTCTAACTCGACCATGCTGAATGGTTTAAACAAGTAATCATCGGCTCCGAGTATAAGGCCTTCCACCTTATCCTTCTCTTGAGTTCTTGCTGTTAGCATAATAATCCCAACCGTCTGATTTAACTTTCTTATTTCTTGACAAACTTCAAACCCGTCTATCCCCGGAAGCATAAGGTCAAGCACCACGATATCAAATTGTTCCTTTTGATAAAAGCTCAAAGCATCTTCTCCTGTTTCCGCTTCCCATACATCGTAACCTCTCTTTTTCAGATTTAAGCAAACAAAACTGCGTATAGATAGTTCATCTTCAACAACAAGGATTCTATTCATTTTTCTCCCTCACTTAAAACTCGCTTCCCATCAAATGAAACTGATCAAAAGGAAACGTATCATTTTCTTTCAGATCAGAATAAAAAACGGTATCCTTTGTTTCCTTCAATACTGCTTTTGAAGGTTCAGAGAATTGTTTTTTTACCCATTTCACCTCAAATACTGGCTTCTGATTGGAAACCGATAGTAATTGAATTCCATTTCTGATCTTTTTCACTGTGACCTTACCATGCCATTCAGAAGGAATCTCTATGTAAAACCTGCGGACCTGGTCGGTAAACCGTTCTGTAATCTTTTTGGAAGCCCCCATTATGGAAGACGTTGAATAAAATTCGATAAATGGGATGTCCTCGAATAAGGCATCCTCCCAGCCTTGAGGGATATACATCTCGCCTACCTCTGTTACACCATCTTCATTTATATCTTTGCTGTACAGGGGATATTTTTTCATTTGTAAACCGTCATTTTTCTCCCCGACTTTCACCAGTTTCCCATGATCATACGCTATAATTTCAGTCAGCATGGAATGGACGCCAATCGTGCTATCAATAAATAATGCCTTATTGCCGTCGTTTAAATTACCTTTCACCATATTCACATGAAAGGAAAATGCTTCTAAATCCACGGCCGAAACTGACACTAGCGTACTTTTTTCATAGCGGAACAACTCTGCTGTAAAGGATTCTCTTCTTTTTCCGTCTACAAGAAGAACATCCATTTTTTCATCTCCGTCATAGTCCGCGATGTCTAGTAAATGATAGCTTCGCTTCATTTGTTTCTTGAGCCCAGCCTTATCCCACTGATATATAAACAGCTGTTTCTCGGTTTCGAAATCCGAGGTCCCTAAACCCATTGTTATTTCCATTACTCCATCCTCATCCAAATCGTGAAGCCCAAAATAATCAAGATTGTTATAATCCGATTCGATATCTGATATTTGCGCCCAATCTTTATTTCTTTGCTGTAAAACCAGTAAATGAACTTGCTTGTTTCTCTTTAGATTTCTATATAAAATAAAAGCTTCTTGTTTCCCGTCACCATTTACATCTTCAATGAATATGGACTGTTTTATGGCAGCTTGTTCGGGTGTCATATACTCTATGCCAGATGGCAAAAGATGATTTAATGTATCCTTTACTTTCAGCTTTCCCCCGTCATGCAGCTGAGGGTATTCAATTAAATCAGCGGGCGATTTTGCCATGCTGCAGCCTGATAACATAATCCCAATCGAGATATAAATCAATAACTTCCATTTCGCTCTATAATCCACACTGTATACTCCTATCATTTAATCCAATTTGATCCATAATGGATAACTTCATTATAAAATTCCTTAACAGATTAAGGGTTACAAAAAAATTACAATATTAGCAGCAGTGAACATTTGGATGAATGGACTTTCTATAACCCGCATCTCCTTTATACAGTAGGAACCACAATCCCTGATATCAATCTTCTTATCCACTATTCTGTAACTATTTTGTAACCAATTATAGCATCCATCCTTCTATACTAATTTAAGTGAGATGAAAAGGAAAATTATAGAAAGCAGTTTGCAAACCAATTGGCTACAACAATACAAAAAATGAAGTGAAAAGCAGGTGGAGATAATGTGCGGATTTGTAGGGTGTTTAAGCAGTCGTCCCTGGGCACTGAATAATGAGAATAAAGAAAAAGTAAAGGAAATGAATCAAACGATTATCCATAGAGGCCCCGATGATGAAGGGTATTTTTTCAGTGAATATGTGAATTTTGGTTTTAGAAGATTAAGTATCATAGATGTGGAGAAGGGCAGTCAGCCTCTCTCTTATGAAAATGAAAGATATTGGATTGTCTTTAATGGAGAAATATATAATTATGTCGAGCTTAAAGCAGAATTGATGGAATGCGGGCACACGTTCAGCACAGATACCGATACGGAAGTCATCATTGCTCTCTATAGCAGAATAAAGGAAGAAACCGCTCGTAAACTGCGCGGCATGTTTGCCTTTGTCATTTGGGACAAGCTCGAGGAGAGACTGTATGGTGCCAGAGACCATTTTGGGATTAAGCCTTTCTTCTATAGTGAGCAGTTGGATATCACTTATTTCGCTTCCGAAAAAAAATCGATGTTAAAAGCCATTGAAGATGAGTTGGACATTCATTCTTTCCAGCATTTTTTAAGCTTTCAATATGTTCCTGAACCTAATACGATTACTAAATCTATTAAAAAATTATCACCAGGTCATTATTTCACCCAAAAGCCAGGAGAAAGAATGAAGATTTTTTCTTATTGGGAACCACAATTTAAACCATCTAACATAGAAAACTCTAAGTTAATAAAAGAAATCCAAGATACTTTAATAGATTCTGTAAACGTTCATATGAGAAGTGATGTGCCTATTGGGGCCTTCCTATCTGGAGGGATTGATTCTTCCTTTATCGTTTCTATAGCAAAAGAAGTAAATCCTAAGATTAAAACCTTTTCAGTAGGCTTTGAAACGAAAGGGTACAGTGAGATTGATATTGCCAAAGAAACGGCGCATCATTTAGATGTAGAAAATATATCATATCTAATCAGTCCGGAGGAATTCATGAACAATTTGCCGAAGATTATTTGGCATATGGATGATCCGTTAGCTGATCCTGCTGCTGTTCCTTTATATTTCCTGGCCAGAGAAGCCCGGAAGCATGTAAAGGTAGCCTTATCCGGAGAAGGAGCAGACGAATTGTTCGGGGGATATAATATATATAGGGAACCCCAATCATTACAAATGTTTACCTATATACCGTCTCCCATAAAAGCTCTATTAAAAGTTGTCGCGAGTCGCATTCCGGATGGGGTCAGAGGGAAAAGCTTAATAGAGAGGGGCGTTACCCCCCTGAATAAACGGTATATCGGCAATGCTAATATTTTTAATGAAAAAGAAAAGAAGCATCTATTGGTTCAATATCTATCTAATGCAGAAAATGAAAAAGTAACGGATCTGCTATACGCCAATTCTTTATCATATGACGATGTCACAAAAATGCAAAACATTGATATCCAAACCTGGCTGAAAGGAGACATTTTATTAAAGGCAGATAAAATGTCGATGGCTAACTCGCTAGAAGTAAGAGTGCCTTTCTTGGACAAAAAGGTTTTCAGCGCCGCTTCAAAACTAACCAGCAGCCAAAAAATAAAAAATGGTCAGACCAAATTTCTTCTGCGGGAAGCAGCAAAAGGCATAGTGCCACAACATGTATGGAACAGAAAAAAACTCGGGTTTCCAGTTCCTATTCGACATTGGCTGAAAAATGAAATGTATGATTGGGCTCTCCAGTTAATCAATGACAGCCAAACAGACTCTCTATTTAACAAAGAAGAGATCTATAAATTACTTGCTGATCATGTTATTGAAAAGAGAGATAACAGTCGAAAGCTTTGGTCAATTTTCACATTCATGATATGGCATCAAATTTATATCGAAAGAGTATATCAGTTTGATAACCCAGTAGTAAGCAAAGAAAAATTTACATTTGTGACATCATAAATAGAAACGAGTCTCAAACCACCTATAGGAAATTTGGAATGTTGGTGCTTTCCTTTCCTTCTACATTACAGAATAGCGCTCTTATAATTCGCTAATCTATTAAAAAAACAATGAATCAAAAACGATTAATCTCTCGACTTTTTATCTTTTTCCAACAATACTATGATTTGTTATTGAACTAACCTGCCCCAAGGTGCTTAATACCAATTATTTCATAAGAAATGGCTATAAATCTTGATATATCAATAAAAAGGATAGACCAATTCGCTATGCGAATTGGTCTACTAATTTATATTTATTTGTACTGTTTCTCTCCATTAACGGAACCCCTTAATACATATAGAAGTCTTTTTACTTGTTAAGTATTTAAATTATAGGATAATTCAGCTCGTAACTTGGGTATGCATAGTATGGCGGTCTGAGTCCTATTTTTGACATTGACCAGGAAAGGGGATTATAGATCATCTTTACGTTTTCATCAGAATAGTTCAGTAGCAATAGCTTTACTTCTGCGTTAAATTCATATTCCAAATTGGCAACCTCCTTAGATATCGCACATTAGGAATGTGAGGATTCTCCCCCGTTAACATGAAGCACTTGAGCGGTAACAAAGCGAGAATCATAGGAAGCTAGGTAGACATAGGTTGGTGCTTAGTTCAAACGGATGGGCAACTCGTTCCATTGGATTAGATGCTCCATATACAGCGACTTGGTCTGATGAAAAACTTGCCGCAATAAGCGGCGTCCAAATTCGGCCGGGAGGACAGCGTTGACTCGGATCCCTTGTTTCACGATGTTTTTAGCCAGGGCCCGTGTAAAACCAACATTAGCACCTTTTGTGGCTGTATAATCAATCATTTGCTGCTCTCCTATATAGGTTACAACAGAGGACGTATTAATAATCGAACTGCCAGGTTTTAAATGTGGCAGTGCTGCTCTAGTTGTATAAAAGTGAGAGTAAATGTTACCTTTAAAGGTGTCATCAAATTGCTCATCCGTAATGTCCAGCAACCTTAATTGTTGGAATTGAATACCAACGTGGTTACAAAGAATATCTAATCTACCAAACATATCTATTGTTTATTCTACAATGTCGATACACTGCTTTTTATCTCGCAAATCTCCTGGCATTAATAAACAACGTCGCCCCAGTTCTTCAATTCTCGCTTTTGTTCTGTTCGCATCCTCATGTTCATCAAAGTAAGATACAGCAACGTCAGTTCTTTAGCAAAAGCAATTACTACTGCTGCACCAATACCACTATCCCCTCCTGCAAATAGGCTTTGTATATGCGTATTTCCGATGAAGAAAGTGTTTCAAAACGGCGTTTAGCGCACGTTCCCGGGCACTTCCGATAAAGAAAGTGTTTCAAAACCGCTTTTGGCGCACGTTCCCCGGCACTTCTGATGAAGAAAGTGTTTCAAAACCGCTTTTGGCGCACGTTCTTCGTCTCTTCTGATGAAGAAAGTGATTCAAAACCGCTTTTGGCGCACGTTCCCCGGCACTTCTGATGAAGAAAGTGTTTCAAAACCGCTTTTGGCGCACGTTCCCGGGCACTTCCGATAAAGAAAGTGTTTCAAAACCGCTTTTGGCGCACGTTCCCCGGCACTTCTGATGAAGAAAGTGTTTCAAAACCGCTTTTGGCGCACGTTCCCCAGCACTTCCGATGAAGAAAGTGTTTCAAAAC